>NZ_JBNDKI010000003.1:0-372626 GCF_050435445.1 Luteibacter sp. 621
CGTCATTTTCTAATTCTCCCATTCCACCCGCCCTCCCACGGGCGCGTGGGTTTGGGGGGGGGTGTGGGGGGGGGGGTGGGGGTGCTCCCCCCCCCCCCCCCCCCCCCCCCCCCGCTCCTACGCGTTAAACCACCGGTGTTGAGCGCACGAGGTACTGCACGCTGAAGCGCTTGTCCTCGTCCATCCATACCTTGGCGACGGAAAGTCCGGCCTTGCTCGCCATCTGGGCGAAATCATCCAGCGAATACTTGCAGCTGTACTCCACCTGCATGGCTTCGTCCTCGCGGAACGCGAACACATCGTGGCCCACGTGTACTTCCTGCCGCTTCGTGCTCACCAGTGTCGTTTCGATGCGGCCCGCCAGCGCGTTGTAACGCGCACGGTGGCGGAATGCATCCACGTCAAAGTCGGTGCCGATTTCCCGGTTCAGACGCACCAGCATGTTGAGGGTGAAATCGCGGGTGACGCCCGCGGCATCGTTGTACGCCGCCTCGATCTGGGCCGGGTCCTTCTTGAGGTCCACGCCCACGATGATGCCGCCACCATCACTCATCTCCGCGCGCATCTGGCGGAGGATCTTGATCGCATCCTTCGTTTCGAAGTTGCCAATGGTGGAACCGGGGAAATAAATAACGGTGCGTCGCGGCGAGCGTGCCGCCACCGGCAGGCGTAGCGGTTGCGTAAAATCAGCGCACACCGGCTGCATAGGTACGTTGGGAAATTCCGCAGCCAGGTCCGCCACGCTCTCCATCAATGCGGTGCGAGAGATTTCCACGGGCACATAAGCGACGGGTGACTCAAGGTGCTCGAGCAACATGCGCGTCTTGATGCCACTACCACTACCGTACTCGACAAGGCGCACATCGGGGCCGAGCGTTTCGGCCATATCGCCCGCGTGATCGCGCATGATCGCGATCTCCGTACGGGTGAGGTAGTACTCGGGTTGTTCGCAAATCGCCTCGAACAGCGCCGAACCGCGTTCGTCATAGAACAACCGGGAAGGAAGTTTTTTTGGCTTCGCGGCAAGGCCGCGACGAACCGTATGCAGGGTATCTTCGATATCCGGGTGGCGATCATCCAGGCGGATGTCTTTCGGTTGAGCGCTCATCGATCGTTTCCAAGTCGTAGCCCCGAAAACTGCCAACGGGCGTGGGGCGGAAAAAAGTTGCGATAGGTCGCACGCACATGATCAGCGGGCGTGGCGCAGGAACCTCCGCGGAGGATCCACTGCCCATTCATAAACTTTCCGTTGTATTCACCCAGCGCACCATCGAGCGGACGAAACCCCGGGTAACTGACATAGGGGCTCATTGTCCATTCCCAACAGTCGCCGTACATCTGGCCAAGCTCTGTTTCGAATGATGTGGCACGGGGTTGGAACACCCCGCTGTCCTGAAGGTTCCCGCGTACCGGTAATGCCGCAGCCATGGTTTCCCATTCAGTCTCGGTCGGCAGGCGTGCGCCGGCCCAGCGCGCAAACGCATCTGCTTCGAAATAGCTGATATGGCATACCGGCGCGTGCGGATCGATCGCATGGCGACCCTGCAACGTGAATTCGGTTTCGCATGCGTCATCCCAATACAAGGGCCGCTGCCAGTGTTCGGCTTGCACCGTGGCCCATCCGTCGGAAAGCCAAAGCGTCGGTGAGCGATAGCCGCCATCATCGACAAAAGCACGATACTCCGCGTTCGTGACAGGACGATTAGCGATCGATCCTGACTGCCGGTACGTGCGATGCCGCGGGCCTTCATTATCAAAATGAAATCCGTCACCGTCGTATCCGATTTCGACAATGCCTTCGTCAAACGGAACAAAGCGCAATGCCGGTGCGGCGACAGAAAGTGTGCGTGGTGCATCGGCCGCGTACGCTGGCTCAAGCGGGTTCAGGGCGAACGCATGCTTTATGTCGGTGAGCAACAATTCCTGGTGCTGCTGTTCATGCTGAACACCTAACTCGACCAGGGCAGCCATTGCATCGTCGTCCGCCCGCGCGATACGTTCGACAACTGCGTCATCAATACGCGCCCGGTAGTCGAGTACGTCGTCCAGCGATGGGCGGGTCAACATGCCGCGTCGAGGGCGCGCGTGCATCGGCCCGACAGACTGGTAATAGCTATTGAACAGATAGAACCATTCGGGATGGGGCGATACATATGCATCGTCACGGCCCAGGATGAATTGCTCGAAGAACCACGTCGTATGCGCGAGGTGCCATTTAGTAGGACTGGCATCGGGCATCGACTGGATCACCGTGTCCTCGGGCTGCAGCCGCGCTGCTAGCTCGCTGGTGCGCCGACGGATGCGGAGGAAGCGTTCGGCAAGGGCCACGGCACGTGGCGCGGAGGGGACGATGCCGAGCGATCGTGCGGTCATACGCTTGCTTCCATGGGCAGCCGACGATCCGTCAGCCATGACGCATGACGATGCCCTAGGAAACGTTCAATGGGTGTGAGTGGTTGCGTCCCCGGCCTTAACGGAAGATGGACCAACCCCCTGCCCCCTCTCGTTTTTTACTGCGACTGGGCTTAACGTGGTATTCCCAACCAACGAGGGTTTCGCCATGAATGCCCGTTACCTGACTGCCGCTTGCCTGCTCTTCGTCTCAGTGGCCGCCAGCGCCGCTGATGGCCCGGCCCCCGCCCGGCACGAGCTCGAGTTCAACAGCTGCATGCGCACGGACCGGATCTCGAACTATTCAGTCGTCGATGACCAGACCGTCATCGTTGCCAATGGTCCTAACTTCTTCAAGATCGGTACGGACGTCGCCTGCCCACGCATGGGTATCGGTGGTGGCGTTCGCTTCAAATCGTCACCGGCCAACCAGGCCATGGGCGGGGGGCGTATCTGCGGCAGCATCAGCGAGCAGATCGTTCGTCGCGACGATCCGCCGTGCCAGATCATCTCGGTCGAAGAGATCGACAAGGCGACGTACAAACAGCTGGAAAAGAAGGCGAAGCAGAAGGGCGCCGGCCCAGGGATTAGCGGCGCCGCGAAATAAGCCCTTGCAGGAGCGCGCTTTCGCGTGATGGGCGTGCCGCAAACCCCATCGCGCGCAAGCGCGCTTCTACATAAAGCAAAAAAGCCCGGCTTGAGAGCCGGGCTTTTTCGTGTTCAGGTTACGCCGCGATCAATAACCGTCGTCACGCACGTAGCGGGTCGAATAGCCATCGTCGTACGTGGTGGTCGTGGTGGTGACGCGGCGGGTGACCACCGGGCCATCGTCATAGACCACCGTACGCGGCTGGCTGTAGTAGACCGGGGCGCGATCGACGACGACCGTGCGCGGCTGCGTGGCGTTGTAAACCAGGGCGCCCACCGTGCCGGCGACAATCGCGCCAGCGATCCAACGGCCGCTGTGGTCGTAGTAGCCACCGCGGTGGTAACCACCGTAGTAACCACCACCGTGGTAATAGCCACCACCCCGGTAACCGCCATGGCCCCAGCCACCCGCGAACGAGGCTGGCGCAAACGCCATAAGGCCCACGGCAGCAAGGGCGACGGCGGACTTAACGAACTTGGCTTTCATGACAGTTACCTCCTCAGGTGAGCGCAGATTCGCGCCCGGCCACTGAATCCGGACTGAAGTTTTCTGCACTTCCCATTCACGTTTTCCACGGATTCACGAACGGCTTCCGAAGCAGCCAGCAGCCATGGATGTCGTGGCGGCGGGCGAAGTCGAACGGGATGCTCGGTGCGCTCCAGTCTTCAATAGTGAAATGGGGTTCCAGGGCCGCCCGATCAAGCTGGAAGCGGCGGAAATTGTTTGAGAAAACAATCACCCCTTCAGGCAGCAGACGGTCAGCGCAAAGCTGCAGCAGCTTCACATGGTCGCGCTGGACATCGAAGTCGTCCGCCTTCTTGGAGTTGGAGAAGGTCGGCGGATCGACGTAGATGAGGCCGTACTGCATCGAACGCGTCTCCAGGAACTTCAGCGCGTCTTCCTGGATCAGGCGATGGCGATTGCCCGTGAAGCCGTTCAGGGCCAGGTTCTTCGACGCCCAGTCCAGGTAGGTTCCGGACAGATCCACCGTGGTGGTATCGCGGGCGTCGCCAGCGGCGGCATACACACTGGCCGTGCCGGTGTACGCAAACAGGTTCAGGAAATGCTTGCCGGCGGCAAGTTCCCGGATCTTGGCGCGAACCAGCCGGTGATCAAGGAACAGGCCGGTATCGAGGTAGTCCGTCGGGTTGATCAGGAACTTCAGCCCACCCTCGTGCACCTCGACAAACTGGCCCTGCTGGTCGAACTGGCCGTACTTGGAACCGCCCTTGCCGCGCTCGCGGGTTTTCACCGCGATACGGTCGCGCGGTACCTCGAGGACTTCGGCAGCCACCCGCACCACTTCGCGCAGCCGGTTGCGGGCCACATCGACGGGAATGTCCTGCGGCGCCTTGTATTCCTGGATGTGCAGCCAGCCTTCGTAGACGTCGATGGCCGCCGCGTACTCCGGCAGGTCCTGGTCGTAGGCGCGCCAGCAGGTGATCCCTTCCCGGGCGAGCCGCTTGCGAAGGTGGCGAACGTTCTTCTCCAGCCGGTTCTTCAGCATCTGCGCGCCATCGGAGAGCGGCTTCGGCTCACGGGCCGGCGCTTCGCCCGCGGCACGCAGGCTGAACGTAAGCAGCGGTGTTTCGAGTGCGCCGTTATAGAGCGCATAGCGCTTGTCCGGCGACAGTCGCATGGCCCGGCCCAGCTCTTCATCGCCGGCGAGCACCGCGGCGCGCCAGCCCGGGAAACGATCCTTGAGGGCCTGGCCCAGTGCGCGGTACAGATGCGGCAACTCAGCGCGATCGCCAAGGCGCTCGCCGTACGGCGGGTTGGTGATGACCAGGCCCAGCGGCGTTTCCGGCGGCGGCTCCACGTGCACGGCATCGCGGCGGTCGAGGTGGATGAACCCGGCCACGCCCGCAGTCTGCGCGTTGCGCTTGGCGGTCTGCACCATGTGCGCATCGGTATCGCTGCCGAAGAACACCGGGCGCAGGTTGCGCATGCCCTCGTCCGTAGCGGTCTTGGCCTCTTCCCACAGCTGCTTCCACAGCGAGTAATCGTGTTTGCGCCAGCCCAGGAAGCCGAAGTAACCACGACGCAGGCCCGGCGCGGCGCCCGCTGCCATGAGGGCGCCTTCGATCAACAGGGTGCCGGAGCCGCACATGGGATCCACCAGCGCCCCGCCTTCGGCGTAAATGCGTGGCCACTGCGCACGCACCAGCATCGCGGCGGCGAGGTTTTCCTTAAGCGGCGCCTCGCCCTGGCGCTCGCGCCAGCCACGCCGGTGCAGCGGCGAGCCCGAAAGATCGATCGAGAGCGTGGCGCGGTCACGGCGCACACGCACGTTCACCTGCACATCCGGCTCGTCGGTTTCCACGTCAGGGCGAGCCCCGCTGGCAGCGCGGAACTGATCGACGATCGCGTCCTTGGTCTTCAGCGCGATGAACTGGCTATGGGTGAGCTTGCTCAGCGCCGTGTTGGCATCCACGGCCAGCGTGCCGTGCGGTGCCAGGTGCTCGGCCCAGGCGATGGACTGCACGCCCTGGTACAGGTCTTCCGGCGTCTCGGCAGCGAACTCGGCCAGTGGCAACAGCACGCGACTGGCCATGCGCGACCACAGGCAGGCGCGGTAGGCCGTCTCCATGCCGCCGGAGAAGGCAACACCCGCGAGGGCTTCCTTCACATCGGTGGCGCCGATGGCGATCAGCTCATCCTTGAGCAGGTATTCCAGGCCCTTCGGGCAGGTGGCGAAGAAGTTCATGCCAGGCTATCCAGGAAGCGGCGGAATTCGGCGTCGATGTCGCCAAGGGTGTCGGAAAGGCGGTGGTCATCCTGCACCAGCAGCAGCGGAGCGCCCTGGCCGCGCGCAAACGCGATGGCGCCCTCGACCGGGCACACGTCATCGGCGTAGCCATGGACGAGGAAGGTGGGCACGTCCGCCTTCGCGCTGAACGCACGCGGGTAACCGGGGATCTCCGCTGGCAGGGCCAGCAGGAACAGCCCGGCGACCGGGGCATCGAGCGAGGCCAGGCCGGAGACGAAGGCGCCCATGCTGGAGCCCACCAGCACCGGTGGCACGGGCGAGGCCTTGATCGCGGCGGCCAGCCGGGCCAGCCGCGGCTCGATGGAGCCGGCATGGCCTTTCAGGTCGTCATCCCGGTAATCGGGGCGGTGGGTGGTCCAGCCGAGACGCTCGGCCGTGGCCGCCAGTGCGCTGACCTTGGTGGCGTCAGGGCCGGAATCGGACCCGTGGGAAAGAATGATGTGGCCGCGCATCGCGGTCTCCGTACGCGGATCGACTGGCTATGTTATCAAAGCGGCATGATCGACATCCTGTACGCCCCCCTGCCCTATGAAAACCGGCTGCCCGAGCGCGCGGCCGATACCGTCGACCTGGTGGTCATCCACTGCACCGAGCTGCCCGACCTGGCCATGGCCCGCGAATACGGCGAGCGGGTGCTGTATGAGGACCGCGGCACCGGGGCCAGCGGGCATTACTACATCGACCGCGATGGCTCGATCTTCTGTTACGTCGATCCGAAACGGGTGGCGAACCACACCCGGGGCTACAACCCACGCTCCATCGGCATTGAACTGGTGAACCTGGGCCGTTACCCGGACTGGTTCCACACGGCGAAGCAGGAGATGACCGAGCCGTACCCGGAAGCCCAGATCACCGCACTGCGCGCTCTGCTTGACGACCTGGTCCGGCGTTTCCCCGCCCTGCGCCACATCGCCGGCCATGAGGACCTGGATACCGCCATGGTCCCTTCCAGCGACGACCCGGAAAACGAAGTGCCACGCAAGCGCGACCCCGGCCCCCAGTTTCCCTGGGCGCGGGCCTATGACGACGGGCGGCTGGGCCGGATCAAGGCCTGATTCCCTATAATCGACGGCTAACGCATCACGGTCCGAAAGGGGGACCCATGCAGGACAACCACGTCGGCGAGCTCGTCGATCTGCTCGAACTCGAACGCCTCGAAGACAACCTGTTCCGCGGCCAGAGCCGCGATATCGGCACACGCTTCGTCTTCGGCGGCCAGGTACTGGGCCAGGCGCTCTCTGCCGCCCAGCGCACCGTGCCCGATGACCGCGTCGCCCATTCGTTGCACGCCTATTTCCTGCGCGCCGGCGATATCGACGCGCCGATCGTGTACAGCGTGGAGCGCACCCGCGATGGCGGCTCGTTTTCCGCCCGCCGCGTGGTGGCCATCCAGCACGGCCAGCCGATCCTGAACGGCTCCATCTCGTTCCAGGTGCCCGAGACCGGCTACGAGCACCAGATGTCGATGCCCGAGGTACCGGCGCCGGAAGATGTGGAGACCACGCCTGCCCTTTCGGAAGATCAGCTCGCGCGCCTGCCGGAGAAGACCCAACGCTGGCTCGGCAAGGATGGCCCGTTCGAGTTCCGCCACGTGTGGCCGCGTGATGAGCTGCGCCCGGCCAAGCGCCCGCCCTACCAGCACATCTGGTTCCGCCTGACCGCGCCGATCGCCGATACGCTTTCGCTGCACCAGGCCCTGCTCGCCTACGCCTCGGATTTCCACCTGATCGGCACGGCCACGCTGCCACACGGCATCTCGTACCTGACGCGCAACATGCAGATGGCGAGCCTGGACCACGCCTTGTGGTTCCACCGCGAGTTCCGTATCGACGACTGGCTGCTCTATTCGTTCGATAGCCCGACCTCGCAAGGCGGCCGCGGCCTGGCGCGCGGCATGATCTACACGCGTGATGGCCGGCTTATCGCCAGCACCGCGCAGGAAGGTCTGATCCGCGTGCGCCCCGACTGATGGCATGAACATCGAGCTGCGGCACCTGCGTTACTTCATCGCCGTGGCCGATGAGCTGCACTTCAGCCGTGCCGCCGAGCGGCTGGGGATCTCCCAGCCGCCGCTAAGCCAGCAGATCCGCGACCTGGAAGCACAACTTGGCGTGCGCCTGCTGCGGCGTACCAATCGCCGCGTCGAATTGACTGACGCCGGCCGCGTGTACCTTGATGCGGCCCGCGACATCATTGCGCGTGTGGATGAAGCCGGCGACCTTGCACGCCGTGCCGAACGCGGCGAGATCGGTGAGCTGCATGTGGGCTTCACTCAAAGCACGCCGTTGATCGAGCGTTTTCCGCGAGCGGTGCGTGCGTTCCGCGAGGCGTACCCTGCGGTGCGGCTGGTATTGAAGGAGCACAACACGCTGCAGCAGATCGAGCGTTTGCTGGAAGGCGCGCAGCAGGTGGGGTTGATTCGAGGCACCACCCTGCCGCCTCCGCTGGTCGCACGCAAGCTCGTCGACGATCCGCTCGTCGCCGTGCTACGCGCCGATCATCCCCTGGCGAAAGGCCGCCGCCCGCGTGTTCGCGTGGAACAGCTCGCTGAAGAACCCTTCGTCATCTTTAGCCGCAACGCGGGCACCGGCGTCGCGGCGCAGGTGCAGGCGATGTGCCGCAACGCGGGCTTCGCACCACGCGTGGCGCAGGAGGCTGGTGAATCCGCGACGATGGTTGGCCTCGTCGCCGCCGGGCTTGGCGTAGCCGTACTGCCCGAATCCATGCGTCTCTTGCACGTGGAAGGGGTGGCCTACGTCCCGATCGATTCACCCGATGCCGCAAGTGCGCTGCATCTGGTCCACCGCCGCTCCGACAATTCTCCGCTGGTTGCCGCCTTCATGCAGCTCATGCTGAAGGCCTGAACGTTCCTTTGTGTAGGAGCTCGCTTGCGCGCGATGGAGCCTGCCGCGAGCACCCATCGCGCTCAAGCGCTCTCCTACAGTGTCAGGATGCTGCTGGCTGCGGTTTGAGACCGCGCAGCTTTATCGCGATAGCCAGTCCAACCGTCACCAGCACGGCAACGTAAATGGCCACGCCACGCCAGCCGTCATGCGTCCAGAAAACGCCACCCAGGGAGCCGGCGATGCTGGAACCCATGTAGTACGAAAACAGATACATGGACGACGCATGTGCCTTGGCCTTCTTCGCCCGCATGCCCACCCAGCCGCTGGCGATGGAATGCCCACCGAAGAAGCCGAACGTGATCATGGCGATGCCAAGGACGATGGCCCAGAGCGAACTGCTGGAAGTGAGTGCGGCACCTGCGAGCAGGATGACCAGCGCCGTCCACATTACCTTTCCACGGCCCAGCTTGCCGGCCAGCGCACCCATCCACGCCGATGCACCGACGCCGACCAGGTAGACCATGAAGATGGCGCCCACGTGTGATTGCGACAGCGAAAACGGTGGCGCAAGCAGGCGAAACGATACGTAGTTGTAGATGGTGACGAACGCACCCATGAGCAGGAAGCCTTCGGCGAAAAGCCACGGCAGGCCCTTGTCCTTGAGCAGTTCGCCAAATACAGACACAAGGGCACGCGGATGCGCCTTGCGCTTTTCGAAATGCAGTGACGGCGGAAGGCCCTTCGCCACGAGGAATGCGGCGAGAAGGCCCAGCGCGCCGATCACACCCACGGCAACGCGCCACGAGGCGTGATCGGCCGTAAACCCCGAGATAAGGCGGCCGCTCATGCCACCGATGGCGTTACCACCGATGTACAGGCCCATCGCAAAGCCCAGCGATTCGCCGTGCACCTCCTCGCTGAGGTAGGTCATGGCAACCGCGGGCAGGCCCGCGAGGGTCACACCCAGCAACGCACGCGCCGCGAGCAACAGGCCCCAGCTCGGCGTTACAGCCGTAAGCAGCACCAGGATCGACGAGGACAGCAGCGACGCCAGCATGATCGGCTTACGCCCGAACGCATCGGAGATAGCGCCAGCGAACAACATGCCGACGGCCATCACCGCCGTCGTCAACGAAAGCGACAACGAACTGGTCGCGGCATCCACGCCGAAGTCGCGCGAGAACGCGGGCATGAGCGGCTGTACGCAATACAGCAGGCCGAAGGTAGCGAAACCCGACGAGAACAACGCAAGGTTGGTGCGCCGGAAAGCCGGCGTGCCATGGCGGATGCGCCGATCAACAACCGCCGGCGCAGCGGGGGACGAGCCGTCCACGGGAACCTCCAGGGGATAACCTGATGCTTAAGCTAAACCCTGAATTGAGTCGAATCGATATCGCAAAACCTCCGGTTCGATACGCCTAACGACTCAATCGGCCGAACGCCCTGTAGGAGCGCGCTTGCGCGCGATCCGGGGTTGCGGCAAGCACCCATCGCGCGCAAGCGCGCTCCTACAGGGGCCGTGTCAGCGGACGGCGGTGCCGGCCTGCTGCCCATCCCATTGCACTGCCTGCGCCAGTTCGTCGTCCGTCAGGGCCAGGTCGCCCGAATCCGTCGCCGCATGCACGGCCACGATGTGGCCGTCGTGGCGCGACAGTTCCCGGTTGCCGGCATCGGTCACCGCTTTTGCCCGTTCATCATCCGAAGCCAGCAGCACCAGCAAGGTCTTCGTACCAGCGACGAACTTCACCCCGCTGGTGGCACCCGACTTCGCGAGTTCAGCCGAAGCCAGTGGCACGGCTTTCACCTTCCCCGCCCAGCGAGGTGGCGCCACGAAGGTGTACCCCGCAGCTTCGTCGCGCCACTGGAAGCGCTTCATCGGCTCAGCGGCCGGGGCTTTTTGCCCATGGGTAACCGGCGGCGGCTCGGCCATGGCGGTGAGTGGCAAGGCGAGAAGCAGCAGCGCAGCGGCGGTTTTCATAGCAAGGGCTCCGTTATGCGGGCCAGCCTACGCGGTCCGCCTGTTGGCATGGCGTCAAGCCCCACGGTCACCCG
The DNA here is from genome assembly GCF_050435445.1 of Luteibacter sp. 621. Lineage (NCBI taxonomy): Bacteria > Pseudomonadati > Pseudomonadota > Gammaproteobacteria > Lysobacterales > Rhodanobacteraceae > Luteibacter > Luteibacter sp. 621. The sequence continues at coordinate 10,709 of NZ_JBNDKI010000003.1, forward strand.
CGTCCTCGGAAACCCCTTCCCGCCCGCTCACCCACGCAAACAACACGATGCCCACGATGATCCCGACGGCACCCAGGCCCGATACCGCATCCGGAAAGGATTCGTGCAGGAACAACACCCCGATGACGGTGGCGAACAGGAGCTCAGCTGCCTGCATCGCCTCCACCGCGGCCAATGCGGTGGGCTGGCGCCCGACCAGCTCCGTGGCGTGGAAGAACAAAATGGTGGCGATGGCGCCGGACGAAAGCGCCGTACCGGCGGCGAGCAGCGCCTCACGCGGCGTCGGTGGCCCTATGGTCGCGAGTGTGGCCGCAGCCAGCACCAGCCACAGCGGCCAACTGGCCAGTGTCATGCCGAACACCCGTTGCACCGGACCGAGCTTCGTGCCGGTACGTTCCAGGTGCAGGAGGATCTTCCGGTTACCCAAAGGGTACGCGAACGCGGCGAAGGCGACCGCACCCACCGCCAGCCAGGCCGAGGCATCCAGGCCACCATGGGCGTGGCCGAACTGCAGCAGCATCACCCCGCCAACGATCAGCGCGCCGATCGCCAGCGAACCGACGTGCCAACGGGCACGTTCATCGCGGTAGATAAAGGGCGCCATCAGCGGCCCGGCCAGCACGGTGAGCTGGAAGCTGCCTGCCACCAGCCACGATGGCCCGCTGGTGGCGGCCCAGGTCAGCGGCACGCCGAAAAGCACGAAGCCCACCGAACTCCAGGTGAGCCACGTGCGCGGATGCGTGCGAAGTTCGAAGGGAAGCTTGCCCAAGCCGCCCTTGAAAGGCAGCACCACCGCCAGCAGGGGCAGCGTAAACAGATAGCGCAGGATCACCGCCCATTGCCAGTGGCCGCCGCCACTGACGACGGCACGGTTGAGCACATAGGTAAACGTGAAGAACAGCGCCGACAACAGCGCGATCGCCACGGCCTTCAGGGCGGTGGAACGCATGGATGGCCTTACGGGGAAAACGAACCCCGACTATGCCAGCCATGCAGGGCGTCGTCAGCCCGCCTCGTTGAGCTCCAGGAAAAGCTCCTGCAATTCGCCACCGATCGGCCTGCCGTTGACCACAAGCCCGACCGAACCCTTCACCCCAGCCACCGGGCAACAGCCATCGGCAATACCGAGCAGGTTGGCCGTGGTCTCGACCATCACCTGGCAAACGATATCCAACAGCGTGGCCTTGCCCGCGTCATCCAGGTTTTGGAACAGCGATAGCGCCCGCACCCAGTGCGGGTCCACGGCCTTTTCGGGCGGCATGCTGAACAGGTTCGCGTAGACCGCGAGGTTGTCGCGAACCACGGCATCCTGCAGGGCCTGAACGAAGCGTTCGGCATTCATGGGGTGTTACCAGGGAAAGGGGACTGACCGCTATATAGGTACCCCGCCCGCCGGACTCAACGGATGGCATGTGAAGGCCGTTCAGTCTCCCCCTCAATGATTCTCCCGCGCCATCCGCCGCGGCCGCCGGTGCGCGGGCACGTACCCCGGCCAGATCGCATCGTAGAAATAACGTTCCTGGGCCGAAGGCGGCTCGTACGGCTTGCTCGCCGCCGGAATGCGCTGGCGCAGCGCGGCCTCATTGTGCTCCGCCCAGCGCATCACCATTCGCTGCATCAGTGAGACACCCTTGAGCATCGCCCCCTGCCCGGCCTTGGGCCCATACCGCCAGCGCACCACCCAACGATCACCCTGCGGGCTGACACGCGCAAACGCCCGCGTCGTCCCTTCCAGGATCGCGTACTGACGTTCCCCCATTTGCACCCAGTGCACGATTGCCATGGGGTCGACAGTACGCCGGGGCAGTCTCAAATTCGTGGATAGGGAAAAGTTCGTATGGCACACGGCTTGCCAATCGGTATGATCCGCGCCGATGACAACCGAAAAGACTGTCCCTAAGAGACAGATTCGCGCCGTCTACGACGACGCCACCATAAGGGTCTACCAGGCCTACTCCCACCCGATTGCTGATGCTGCCATCGCCGCGCAGACCTTCGTCTCCCCGCCCTTCAAAATGGCGCGAATGACGTGGATAAAGCCCTCCTTCCTCTGGATGATGTATCGAGCCGGATGGGGTCTTAAAGATGCTGGCCAGCACCGCATTCTTGCCATTGATATCGGCCGCGACGGCTTTGAATGGGCGTTGTCCCACAGCTGTGCCAGCCACGCCAGCGAAGGCACGCCGCATGCCGAATGGGAAAAGCTGAAAGCCGCATCGCCCGTGCGGATCCAGTGGGATCCTGAGCGCGACCTGCATCACAATCCACTCGAGCATCGATCGATCCAGATTGGCCTCGGGGGCGAGGCGGTCCATCGTTACGTGAATGAGTGGATTCACGCGATCACCGACGTTACCGCCGAAGCACAAGCTATCAAGGCACTGGTGGATGCTGACCACCTCGACGCCGCCCGCGAACGACTTCCTCAGGAGCGCCCTTACCACGCCGCTTCCTACGATGCAGGAACCATGGAATGAACAAGCATCTTGTAGACACCAGTAAATTCCTCAGCCTCGTCCTTCGTCACCAGCCGGAATTGATCGGCATCGCGCTGGACAACGAAGGTTGGGCGCATATGGATGAGCTCATAGCGGGTGCGCGGCGAAAAGGCCATGCCATAGATCGCGCCACCATCGCCACGATCGTTGCTGACAACGACAAGAAGCGCTTCGCGATGTCGCCGGATGGCTCGCGTATTCGTGCTGTGCAAGGGCATTCCACAGCCGACGTCACGATCGCTTATGAGCCGCGCATTCCGCCGGACCTGCTATTCCATGGCACGGCGACGCGCTTTCTCAGCGCGATTCTTGCCGAAGGGCTGGTTTCGGGAAGCCGCCACCATGTGCATTTGTCCGCGACGACCGATACTGCCATAGCCGTTGGGCAGCGGCACGGCAAGCCGGCCGTGCTACGCGTGGATGCTAAAGCGATGCACAGCGAAGGCATAGCGTTCTACCAATCCGAAAACGGCGTTTGGCTCACGAAGCATGTGCCGGTGCGATTTCTGGCGGAACTCGAAGTGTAAGCCTCCGGCATCACCGGCACTGCTTCAGCAAGGTGGATCGGCAGCACTGAACGTGGCGCATAACCAATGCACGCTAGGGAAACGTCGCGCCCAGGTGCTCCTCGATCGCTCGCTCAAGCTTACCGTCGGGGTTATCGCCCGAGGGGTGGTAATACATCCCCAATGTGCGCGTCGTGTCACCGTCTTTCAGCAGGATGGCACTGAACCCATGCGGCGATGCTGGGTACGGCGGGGCGGCTTCGATCATCGTGCCCTCCGCATCGAACGCGGGCACCTGGCCCCAGCGCCCCGCCCCCCACGCATCATTCGCAAGGCAAACGAGCTCTTCGATCGCGGCCGCGGGAAGCCGCCCTTCCTTAACCGCCTCGCGGGCAGGTTGCCGGTTGAAATTGGTGTAGCTACCGATATGCGCGCCCGCCCAGGAACTCATACCCACGTCGCGATCAAACGCATCTTCGGATGCGCAGCGCAACCGCTTCCACACGCGGCCCGAATCCAGATCGACCGAGAGACTTGTTCCACAACCCCAGTTTTCGAACGATACGGCGACGATGTGCGCAGGCATGGCGACGCCTGCGGGGACACCGGCGTAGAAGAGGTTCGCGGGCTCGCGATCAATAAACCGTTTTGTTGTGGCACCGAAAGCCTGGCCGTGGCAGCCGATCGCCGCATGGGCGGCAAGCGGCGTGAGGATAAGCAGGGCAAACAGAAAACGTCCGTTCAACATGAGTTCCCTTGGGTGAGGGGCGAAGCGTCCGGCCCGCCCGTCCGCGCGCCATATCGCGTAGTGGCGTGACGCGAGTCAACTCGGCTCAGCGACTGCCCTCACCGATGTAGTACACCTTGGCCAGGTTCTGCGGCTGTTTCTTCGCGTCTGCCGTCCGTTCAAAGCAAGTGCGCCCTTTACCATGCTGCCGGAAAGGCAACTCGGGTCGAGCGGATGCATCGCTCGCCAACGCGAATACGGCGCACAGCTGATAGTCCAGCCCCTTGTGCGTGTAGCCAAAGACCTCGTGCGTGAGCGGATCCACCCGTTCAGCCTCGGTCCCGATCTCGATCAAGCTATCCGGCAGGTAGCCATAGCGTGAGGCATGGACTTCGAGACGAGTGCCCAACCCCGTAAGCAGAGCCGCCCGACGCTCATCCTGCGCAAGCATTCGTTGATAGCCAGGCGTCCCGTTGATCCACAGGCCTGCGCCAACCGCGGCAAACATGACAGCCGACACAACGATGCCAAGCACACCGCGCCCCGTCATGGCTCAACCTCATCACGGCGCAGATCGCGCAGGTAATAGGTGAATGCCACGATGGCGATCACCGCCGCCACGATGACCTTGAGCACGAAACGCATCGTGAGTTCGCCGCCAAGGAACCGGTCGACCAGCGTGGTGAAGTCACAGATCAACGCCACCGCAGCGACAAACAACGTGAGGTAGGTCAGCCAACGACGTACCGCGGATTGCCGCTTCACCGGCTGCTTCGCCAGCACCCGCTCGTTGCGCCACGAAAGGACCAGGAACACCGGGAAGGCGATGATGACCGACGCAAGCGACCAGCGGAGATCCGGCCCAAGCCGGAAATACTCCACTGTCTGGATTGTATCCGGGTAGGCACGATCAATAAGGTTGAACAGTAGCGACCCGAGGTGGAACGCACTCAGGTACAACGTGGTGAAGATCACCAGATAGATAAAGGCCTCGCGGGCGGAGAGATACGGGCGTGGCCGGGGCACGGGAATCGGAAACGCCGAATCCGCATAGGCGGCGAGCGCCGGGCGTACCTGCTCAGGCGCCCATCCGGCCTGCGTCAGGGCCTCCTCTATCGCTGCCCGCGATTGCCCCCGCTCCAGCGCGGCGTGGACGAAACGTTCCAGTTCCTGCGTGCTGCCTGCCATTTGCCATCTCCCTGGGTCCATGTGGACCGGAGCATAGCCGGAGACGAGTGCGGCCGCGCGGGCTACATGGGTTCGAGATGGGTGATAAGCAAACGGACGCTTTCCCTGCCCTGCCAGTCGTTCACCGTGAGCTCGTAAGCGGCACGGAAACGCTGGGGCGGCGGCGTGCCGTCGTAGCAGCTGAACATGACCGCATCCAGCGGCGCGCCGCCTTGTTCGTGGCGGAGCTGGAAGCGTAGGTGCTTGGTACCCATGGGCTTCCATGAGGCGCATTCAAAGACGTTCTCGAATACTGGCGAAGGAAACGCCTGGCCCCAAGGACCGGCGAAGCGGAGCTGCTTCGCAAGATCCAGGGTGTGGTCGCGGTAATCGAGTTCACCATCGGTCTGGACCACGGCCTGCAAGCGGTCGTCGTCCAGGTGCGCGCGGGCCGTGGCATCGAAAATTGCAGCGAAGCGCTCGAACTCGGCCGCTTGCATGCTGAGGCCCGCCGCCATGGCGTGGCCGCCGAAGCGCAGGATCAAGCCGGGATGCTTCGCGTCGATCTCGGCGAGCGCATCGCGGATGTGGAAGCCGGGAATGGAACGTGCGGAGCCGCGCAGTTCGTCGCTATCATCGCCCGCCGGCGCGAAGGCAAGCACGGGGCGATGCAGCTTCTCTTTCAGCTTGGACGCAACCAGGCCCACGATGCCTGCATGCCAGCCCGGGTCGAACAAAGCCACGCCCACGGCATCGATGTGCGCCGCACGCGACACCATAGCCTCGGCTTCCTCAACCATGCCCGCCTGCATCTCACGGCGCTCCTGGTTGATGGCACTGAGTTGCTCGGCGTAGCGGCGTGCAATGCCGGTGTCATCGGTGAGCAAACAGGCAACACCAAGCGACATATCCTCAAGGCGGCCCGCTGCATTCAGGCGCGGACCGATGGCAAACGCAAGATCGGTGGCGGTGACGGCGGACACCGAGCGATTCGATGCCTCGATCAATGCCGTGATACCCGCGCACGCCTTGCCCGCGCGCATGCGCTTCAGGCCAGCATCGACGAACACGCGATTGTTGAAATCGAGCGGCACCAGATCGGCCACCGTGCCAAGGGCGACCAGATCCAGCAGCGCGCCGAGGTCCGGCTCATTGCCCTCGGCGAAACGCCCCGCGTCGCGCATGGCCGCACGCACCGCGAGCAGCAGATAGAACATGACGCCGACGCCCGCAAGCGCCTTGCTGGGAAAGCCGTCGCCGTCGAGATTCGGATTCACCATCGCATCGGCGGCAGGCAACGTATCGCCCGGCAGGTGGTGATCGGTGATGAGTACGCGAATGCCGCGGGCGTGTGCCGCGGCGACGCCCGCAACACTGGCCACACCGTTATCCACGGTGACGATCAGATCGGGTGTGGGTTCCAGCGATGCGACCAGCGCTTCGCTCAGGCCATACCCGTGGACGAAGCGATTGGGCACGACATGGCTGACGTGTTTTGCACCGAGCAGGCGCATGCCACGTTCGGCAACGGCGGCACCGGTCGCGCCATCGCAATCGTAGTCACCCGCGATCACGATGCGCTGGTTGCTATCGATCGCCTCGATGAGCAGCGCGACCGCGCGGTCCATGCCGCCCAGCAACGTGGGCGAATGCAAACGCGCAAGGCGGTGTTCGGCGCCATCGGGCGTCGTGACGCCGCGTGCAGCGTAAATACGCTGGATCACCGGGTGCACATGGCCGGGCCAGCCGCTCGGGGCGACCTCGGCAACGCGCTTGCGCCAGGTCTTCATACCTTCGCCTTGCGCCAGAAGCGCAGGCGGTGGGTTTTCTTGAGCATGATGCGGCGGCCGTCGGCGAAGGCCAGGCGCAGTTCGCTGCCGGATTCGAGGCGGGCTTCCAGGAAGGGCCACCAATCGCGGGCGAATTCCGAGGGCTGAACATCCTGCAGGTCCAGGAGTTCGGCGTGGCTGGCCCCGCCACCGGCGGGGATCGCGCGCGAGCGCGCTCCTACAAGGGCAGAGCGGGGTTGTACTTCGACGCCGGCTTTGTGGCCTAGCGCCCAGATCAGCAGGTCGTCGCTGTGGATGAGGGCCTGGCCGCACTCGACCCATTCGGGGAGCGTGCCGGCACCCCACAACCACACGCTGTTGATCGGCGGGAGGCTGTTGTACGCGCGCTGGGCATTGGCGGGATGGTTGTGCAGCACCACCTGCGCTTCGTTGAGCAGCGCGCGCCAGCGACGGCCGTGCTCGCCCTTGGGCAGCTGCTCGAACAGGTCCGCACCGAGCGCCTCTTCAGGCTCCGGGAACGTCGGCACCTGCACGTAGTTCGGCACCTTGAGCTGCCAATGCTGTGGGTCGCCTACCAGCAGGCTCATGCCCTCTTCCGCGAACGTATTGCTGAGTGCATCCACCATGCTCGTCGCATCGGCAGGGCTCACCGCCAGGTTGCCGCAGCCGAGCAGGCGTGCGCCGCTCAGTTCGGGCTGTACCCAGGCAGGATCCGCACACACCCACAACGCCGTGCCGGCATCCCCCGCCACGCTCTGCCGGATCAACGCGGCGGCGGGCAGCGGGCCATCCGGCCAGCGGAAAAACTCGGAGACCGCGTGCATGTAGCCGGGCAATGCCGTCGGCAACGCCGTGCCGCGCGCAAGCCACTGGTTGAAGGCCTCCACGAAGCTAAGCTTGTCGCGGCCGGGCAGCAGCACGTTCAACACGGACGCCATGGTCAGGCCTCAATCTGTTCGAGCAGTTCCATCCATTCGAACTCGAGCGATTCCTTCTCGCCACGCAGTTCGGCCTGGCGCTGGCCAAGACGTGCCAGCTCCGACGTGGGGCCACCGTAAACAGCCGGGTCGGCGAGTTTCGTTTCGATCGCCAGCAGTTCCTTGTCCATGCCCTCCACCAGCGATTCGATCTTCTTCACCCGGGCACGTACCGTTTTCTCTTTCTCGCGATCTTCCGGGGAAAGTTTGCGCTTCTCCTTCGCGTTGTTTTCCTTTACCGGTGCATCGGCGGGCGCGGAAGCGACAGCGGCGGTCTTGCGCGTCGTGGCGCGGGTGCGCAGCCACTTGGCGTAATCGTCCAGGTCACCATCGAACGGGCCGACATCGCCATCGGCCACGCGCCAGAATTCATCGCACACCATGCCGAGCAGGTGGCGATCATGCGAGACCAGCACCAGCGCGCCGTCGAAATCGGAGAGCGCATCGGCCAGCGCTTCGCGCATGTCCAGGTCAAGGTGGTTGGTCGGTTCGTCGAGCAGCAACAGGTTGGGCTTGTCCCATGCGATCAGCGCCAGGGCAAGGCGGGCACGCTCGCCACCGGAGAACGCATCCACGTGCTCGAAGACGCGATCGGCCGGGAAATTCCACGTGCCGAGGTAATCGCGCAGGACCTGCTGGCCGGCGTTGGGCGCCTTGTCCTGCAAGTGGTCGAACGCGCTCCAGCCATCGTGCAGGCTTTCCACGGTGTGCTGGGCGAAGTAGCCGATCTTCAGGTCTTTATGGAACGGACGCTCGCCAGCCATGGGCTCAAGTTCGCCGACCAGGGCTTTCACCATGGTGGACTTACCGGCACCGTTTGGACCGAGCAGACCAATGCGGTCACCGGCTTCAAGGCCGAAGGCAATGTCCTTCAGCACCACGCGATCGCCATAACCGGCGTCCACGTGATCGAGCCGCAGCATGGAGGTCGGCAGGCGCTCGGGCTTCGGGAAGCTGAAGCTGAAGGGGCGCTCGGCGCGCACGGCCTCGGTGCCACTCATCTTTTCCAGGCGCTTCATGCGCGACTGCGCCTGCTTGGCCTTGCTGGCCTTGGCCTTGAAACGATCGATGAAGGACTGCAGGTGCGCGCGCTCGGCCTGTTCGCGCACGTGCGCGATCTGCTGCTGGCGCAGGTGCTCGGCGCGCTGGCGCTCGAACTGCGAATAGTTGCCCGTGTACAGCTTGGCCGTGCCGTCGTGCAGGTGCAGGGTGTGCGTGGTAACCGCATCCAGGAACTCGCGGTCATGCGAAATGATCAACAGCGTGCCCTGGTAGCGGCGTAGCCACTCCTCGAGCCACAGCACCGCATCCAGGTCCAGATGGTTGGTCGGCTCATCGAGCAGCAACAGGTCCGACGGTGCCATGAGCGCGCGGGCCAGGTTCAGGCGAACACGCCAGCCACCCGAGAACGAGGCAACCGCCTGCTCGTGGGTTTCCGGCGAGAACCCAAGGCCGTGCAGCAGGCGCCCGGCGCGGGCGCGGCCGTCATAGCCATTGACCTCCTCGATGCGCAGGTGGGCCATGGCCACCGCCTCGAGATCCCCCGCGTCGTACGCATCCTGCTCGGCCTTCAGCGCGGCCGCTACGTCCACGTCCCCGCCCAGCACATAGTCGATCGCGGCATCGGGCAGCGCCGGGGTTTCCTGGGCCACGGAAGCCATGCGCACCTTCGACGGCATGTCGAGGTCGCCCTTTTCCGGCTCCAGCTCGCCCTTGAGTGCGGCGAACAGGGTGGATTTGCCACACCCGTTGCGGCCGATGACGGCCAGGCTCCATCCGGTCTGGATGGTCAGGTCCATCTTATCGAGCAGGGTACGGGTGCCCCGGCGCAGGGCGAGGTTACGGAACGAGATCATGGCGGGCCAGAAGAAGGCGAAAGGCGACTGCGCATGATAGCTGGCCTGCCCTCCCGCGTCGCCCGAATGCGACCTGGGCCACAGCCGTGAAGGCCGCGACGCGCCGCCCATGGCGCCGCATCGGGCGATCTGTTAAAACGCTGTCCTGCGCCGCATGGGGAGCGCGACGGAGCCATCATGAATACCTTCAAGCCTGTTTTCACCGCGATCGCACTGGCCCTCGTGGCCGTTGCCGCGGCTCCGACCGCCCGCGCGGGCGATACCCTCCTGATGCAGCGCGTGCAGCAGGAAAAGGGCATGAGCCTGCCTGCCAAGGGCATGAGCATGGCCGAGGTGGAGCGCCGTTTCGGTGCACCGACCTCCAAACTTGACTCCCGTGGCGGCGGGAGTGCAAAGCAGCCGGTGATCAACCGCTGGATGTATCCGGGCTATATCGTGTACTTCGAGCGCAGCCACGTGATCCACACGGTGCTGAACACCCCGGCAGGCAACAACACCAACCCGCAAAGCCCGAAGTAACCGGTCGGGCAACGGTCATCGCGAAGCCTTACAATAGCGGGCTTCCCTTCCCCGATCCCGCCCGCCATGACGAACTCCGCCTCTTACCGCCTGCCCGCCGAATGGGAGCCGCAGGCCGGTGTACTCATTGCCTGGCCGCACGCCGGTACCGACTGGGCCGAGCGCCTGGCTGGCGTGGAGACCACCTACGTGGCACTGGCGGCGGCGGTCACCCGCTTTGAACCGCTGCACATTATCGTGGCCGATGCCGAGCTGCGCGAACGCGCCCGCCTGGCCATCGAAGAAGCCGGCGCCGACATGTCGCGCGTGCATTTCATCGAACTGCCCTACGACGACACCTGGCTGCGCGACTCCGGCCCGATCACGCTGACCGGTCCCGAGGGCGTGCTGCTCAATGATTACCGCTTCACCGGCTGGGGCGGCAAGTTCGGCGCCGAGCAGGATGACGCGATCATCGCCGGCCTGCTCCAGCGCGGCGTGCTGAGCGGGCTGCCGCACAAGCGCATTGACTGGGCGCTGGAAGGCGGCGGCATCGAGAGCGATGGGCAAGGCACCATCCTGACCACGTGGAAGTGCCTGGTGCAGCGCCACCCGGATCTCTCCCGCGAATCCATGACCGATACCCTGGCCACCACCCTGCACGCCGATCGCGTGCTGTGGCTGGAGCACGGCTACCTTGAAGGCGACGACACCGACGCCCATATCGATACGCTCGCGCGCTTCAGCCCGGATGGCGGCATCGTCTACCAGGCCTGCGACGACGCCAGCGATCCGCACTTCGAGGAACTGGGCCAGATGGCCGCCGAACTCGCCGAGCTGCGTTCGCCGGAAGGTAAGCCGTACCCGTTGCACCCGCTACCGTGGGCCCAGCCGATCATCGACGAAGGCCGCCGCCTGGCAGCGTCCTACGCCAACTACCTGATCGTGAATGGCGCGGTGTTGGTGCCGGCCTATGGCGACCGCGTCGATGCGGAAGCGGCCCGGATCATCGGGCTGGCCCACCCCGGTCGCGAGGTAGTGCAGGTGCCGTGCCGCCCGCTCATCTGGCAGAACGGCAGCCTGCACTGCATCACCATGCAGTTGCCCGCCGATATCGCCAAGTAATCCGATCCCGAGGACAGACAACCATGACCCGCAAGACCCTCAAGGTCGCCCTCCTCCAGGAAACCGATCGCGGCAGCCGCGATGCGAACCTCGATGCCATCGAGTCGGCGTTGCGCGAAGCGGCGAAGGCCGGCGTCGAGCTGGTGCTGCTGCAGGAATTGCACAACGGCCCGTACTTCTGCCAGCACGAAAGCGTTGCCGAGTTCGACCGCGCCGAGACCATTCCCGGCCCGGGCACCGATCGCATCGGCAAGCTGGCCGAGGAGCTGAAGCTCGTCGTCGTCGCCTCCATCTTCGAGAAGCGCGCCACCGGCCTGTACCACAACACCGCCGTGGTGTTCGATCGCTCGGCCGCCATCGCGGGCAAGTACCGCAAGATGCACATCCCCGATGACCCGGCGTTCTACGAGAAGTTCTACTTCACTCCGGGCGATATCGGCTTCGAGCCGATCCAGACCTCGGTGGGCAAGCTTGGCGTGCTCGTGTGCTGGGACCAGTGGTACCCGGAAGCCGCGCGCCTGATGGCGCTGGCCGGTGCCGACCTGCTCTTCTACCCCACCGCCATCGGCTGGGAACCGAACGATGACGATGCCGAAAAGGGCCGCCAGCGCGAAGCCTGGATCACAGTGCAGCGCGGCCACGCCGTCGCCAACGGCCTGCCGCTGCTGTCGTGCAACCGCACCGGTTACGAAGCGGACCCCTCGGGCGTGGGCAGCGGCATCCAGTTCTGGGGCTCCAGCTTCGTCGCTGGCCCGCAAGGCGAATTCCTGGCCCAGGCCGGCACCGATGGCCGCGAGCTGCTCATTGTCGATATCGACATGGAGCGCAGCGAGCACGTTCGCCGCATCTGGCCGTTCCTGCGCGATCGCCGCATCGATGCCTACGGCGACCTCACCAAGCGCTACCGCGATTAACCCTTAAGGACACCCGACGCGCATGCAGCCCGCCGAGCACGACGCCACCCTCCCCGCGGCACTGGAAGGCCAGCCCATCGAGCGCATGACGCGCGACGGGGTCGACTACGTCATCCTCGGTACTGCGCACGTATCGCGGGCCAGCGTCGAGGCAGTGAATGCCCTGCTCGATACCGAGCATTTCGATGCCGTGGCCGTGGAGTTGTGCGCCAGCCGTGCGCATGGCATCCGCGATCCGGAAGCGTTCAAGCAGATGGACCTGTTCCAGGTCATCCGCCAGGGCAAGGCCGGCATGGTCGCCGCCAGCCTCGTGCTCGGCTCGTTCCAGAAGCGCCTTGCCGCGCAGTACGGCATTGAGCCGGGCGCGGAAATGAAGGCGGCGATGGATGGCGCTGATGCGCGCGGTATTCCGGTGTGGCTGGTGGATCGCGAAGTAGGCACCACCCTCAAGCGCGCATGGCGCAGCGTCGGCTTCTTCCAGCGCTTTGGCCTGATGGCCGGCATGCTCGGCAGCGTGTTCGAGCGCGAAGATATTGCCGAGGAAGATATCGAGAAGCTCAAGCAGGCCGACCTGCTCGAGAGCGCCTTCAGCGATTTCGCCAAGGGTTCCGCACCGCTTTATCGCGCACTTATCGCCGAGCGAGATGAGTTCATGGCGGCGAAGCTGCGCGAAGACGGCGACCGCATGGATCCCGCCGCCCCGAGCCGCAAAGTACTGGTCGTGATCGGTGCCGGCCACCTGAAGGGCATGAGCGCGGAGCTGGCCAATCAGCATGGCAATCCGCAGGCCATCTCCGATGAGCTGGCGGTCACGCCGCCGGCCGCGAAGTGGCCCAAGTTTCTGGCCGTGGGCATCGTGCTCGCCATCTTTGCCGTCATCGGCTTCGCGTTCTATCGCAACCCCAGCCTGGGCAAGGAAGCGCTGCTCAACTGGGTGCTGCTTACGGGCGGCCTGTCCGCACTGGGTGCGCTCATCGCCGGCGCCCACCCGCTCAGCATCATCGCGGCCTTTGTCGCGGGGCCGGTCAAGCCGTTCCGCCCAGGCATACCCTCCGGCGCCGTCAGCGCCATGGTCGAAGCCTGGATCCGCAAGCCGCGCGTGGTGGATTTCGAGCAGCTGCGCGATGACATCACGCACTGGACCGGCTGGTGGAAGAACCGCGTGGCGCGCACGCTGCTGAACTTCTTCCTGGTGTGCATCGGCACCATCGCCGGCGAGTACATCGCCGGGATCCATATCATCCGCAGCCTGCTCTAAACACCTGGCGCATCGGCCAGACCCATCGCGCGCAAGCGCGCTCCTACACCAGGCCTGCGCAGGCCATGTAGGAGCGCGCTTGCGCGCGATCCAACGTGCGACACCCTGACCGGGCCCGCAGCACACCCGCACCGGGGCGGCAGCGCCATGCTGCGCCGCCGGTTGTCGCCCGCGCGAGGCCGCCTCTATACTCCAAGGGCTGCTTTCACCCCCGGCCCCGCCCGGCACCCAGGGAATCATTGATGAAGCGTCTGTATCTGTACGGTCTGATCGCTGTAGCTATGTGTGCCACGACGGCGCACGCCGAAGGGGACAAAACCAGGGGGCGCCAGCTCATCTATACGTGCCAGGGCTGCCACGGCGTGCCGGGCTATGGCAACGTTTACCCCTCGTACCATGTGCCGCATATCGCCGGCCAGAACGAGCAGTACATCGTCAATGCGCTGAAGGACTACCGGAAAGGCTTTGTCGCACCGGGCACGGGCCGCTCGCATCCGACCATGGGTGCGCAGGCCGAAAGCCTGTCGGATAAAGACATTGCCGACATCGCCGCCTACCTTTCCAGTCTCGCCAAGTAAGCTGCCGAGGACGCATGATGATCCGTGGGTTCACCCTGACTCTCATCGGCGCCGCGCTGGCGCTGACCGCTTCGACATCCATGGCCGCCGGTGATCCGGCCGCCGGCGCCAAAAAGGTCGCCACCTGCGTGGCCTGCCACGGCAAGGATGGCAACTCGATCGATCCTCAGTACCCGCGCCTTGCTGGCCAGTACGCCGATTACCTCGCACAGGCATTGCACGAGTACAAGAACGGCAAGCGCGATAACCTCGTCATGAAGGGTTTCGCCGCCACGCTGTCCGACACCGACATCGAAGATATCTCCGCCTACTTCCACACGATGCCGACCAAGCTGAGCGGCCTCGAGGGGCATGTGCAGGGCGATTGACCCGCCCCCCCCGTTACGCGTAACAAAAAAGCCCGCTATCGCGGGCTTTTCGCTTTGTGTAGGAGCGGGGGGGGGGGGGGGGGGGGGGGGGGGGGGGGGGGCCCCCCCCCACCCCCCCCCCCCCCCCCCCCCCGCTCCTACAAGGGCCGGGGCATCAGCCCGCTTTGCGCTCGAAATACGGCTTCTCGCCCGTCGCGTGGTCGGTGGCGTCGCGCACTTCGGTCACTTCGGGAATGCGCTCGCGCAGGGTCTTCTCCACGCCGTTCTTCAGCGTGACATCCACCATGCCGCAACCGTGGCAGCCGCCACCGAAGCGGAGCACCACCACACCTTCCGACGTAACCTCCACCAGCGAAATGCGGCCGCCGTGCGAAGCGATGCCCGGGGCGACCTCAGTCTCGAGCACGTACTTCACGCGCTCCACCAGGCCGGCGCCCTCACCAGGGGCCTCGCCCTTGATCCGCGGCGCGCGGATATTGAGCTGGCTACCCGTGGGGGTCATTTCATAATCGATGTTGGCCGGATCGAGCCAGGCCATGCTCTCGCCATCCACATACAGGTTGAAACCCTGGCACTCGATGGTCCACTCATCGCCGGTGAGCTCGGTGGTGGAGCAGAACTCCAGCTCACACTGTGCGGCGGGGGTGCCCGCGGCAACAACGCGCAGGCGAACGCCAAGGCTATCCTCGCCCTGCTGGGCGATCAGGCGCTGGAAATGCGCCTGGGCGCGTTCCGAGATATCGATCATGGTGGCTCCGCAAAGACATGCCCGGCGTGGGGACCACCGGGAAACAAGACCATTTTAGTACGGTTTCGATCTGGGCGCGCCCTTTTGACAATTCAACCGCGACCACGGACGCTTCCGTTCTTTCCCCGGATGGACCTTTCGCCATGTCGCTTTCCCCGCTCGCCACCCAGCACTGCCAGCCGCGCAAGGGCGCCGAACACGCGCTGGACCGCGCCGCCATCGATGGCTACCTGAAGGACCTGCCCGGCTGGGCGCTGAGCGCGGACGGCAAGGCGATCGTGAAGGACTTCCCGTTCAAGGACTTCCACCACACCCTGGGCTTCATCAATGCGGTGGGCTTCATGGCCAACCAGGAAGACCACCACCCCGACCTGGAAGCTGGCTACGGGCATTGCCACATCCTTTGGTCCACCCATGATGTGGGCGGATTGTCGCTGAACGATTTTATCTGCGCCGCGCGCGTCGAGGCCCTGCTCGACCGCTGACGTGCCCTCACGCCGTTACCGCCTGCTCGCGCTGGCGATGGCCGCCCTGGCCATCGCCACGTTGTTTGTGCTCCCCCTCCTGGCCGCCCGCATCGTAAGGGGCGCACTGGAGGCGGGCGGCGCTGCGGATCGCACGGCCTACGCCGACGGCGCATCCCCCTGGTCGTGGCGCTTCCGTGGCGCCGATGACATCGTCGCGGGAAAGGTATTTGGCGACGGCACGCTAAAGGTCGAGAAAGTCGGCCTCATCGTGCTGCCAACACGCAGCGGCCGTGGCGAAATCGGCTTTCCACTGACCCGGCAGGCCGATCTGCGCCGACTCAACCTGCTGAGGCTGGATGCCGCCTCGCAAGGGGGCGACTTTGGCCTCGTCGTACGCCCCACCCTCGCTGATCCCCTGGTGCGCGCCGACATCCCCGGCCTCGCCGGGCCCGTTCGGCTCGATCAGCTGGCCTGGCGCGATGCGACGGGCCAACCGGTGCCTGCTCCCACGCGCGCTGCCATGCTGCGGCTTGCCTTTACCCTTCCGCCGGCGTCGACCCTCGCATTGCGTGGGGCTGGCCTCGCGCGCGCGGGCGGGGCCCTGCCCGAAAACGGCATCCCCATCCCTGCCGGCCTCACCGCTGAGGAACTGCTGCGCTGGCGCGACAGACAGCGAGACCTCGATCCGTTGGTCACGCTCGGCGTGGCGCCCGCCGCCGCCGCCCCGTGGGCCCCGTGGATCGCCCCGGCCACGTATCTGGCATTACTGGCGGTGGGCATGGTCGTCACCCGCCGCCGCAAGGACCATCCAGGCCCGCTAACGGACCTGGCCAACGCAGCCCTTAGCCTGGCAGGCCCCGCCTGGTTCATCGCAGGCATGCAACTCGGCCCCAGGCCAGCCGCGCACGCACTGATGATGTTCGCGGGCGGCGTGGGCTACGCCATTTACCTCGCCTGGATTCGAGCCCTGCCTCGCTGGCATTGGCGCGGCGGATGGGCGATGTCAGGCTGGCCACTGCTTGCCATTCCGGTTGCCCTTGCCATCGCCACGGCCGCCGGCCACGCGCCGGTGTGGCCACCCACCCCGCGGATACTGCTCTATCTCGGCTGGGCCCTGTTCCAGCAATGGCTCATGCTGGCGGTGGTTGCAGGCTTACTGGCCCGAGCCCTGCCCAGGCCGATGGCCGTGCTATTGACCGCCATCGCCTTTGCGCTGCTGCACACACCCAACGGCTTGCTCATGCAGCTGTGTTTTGTCGCCGAACTCGGCTGGGCCTGGTGGTATCTGCACCAGCGGGCATTACTTCCCGTTGCACTGGCGCACGCGGCCAGCGCCGTGATCATGCAGGCCTGCATGGCGGGAGGGGTGCTGCGATCCCTCGAGGTGAGCGCCCGCTTCCTGTCGTGATCAGCTGCGCAGATTGTCCAGGAACGTCTTCAGATCGTCGGGCAACGGCGCAGAAAAATCGTAGTTCTTGCCGTCAAGATCGAAACTCATCCGCGTGGCATGCAGGAACATTCGCTTCAGGCCCTTGGCGCGGAAGCGCTTGTTGGCCTCCTCGTCGCCGTACTTCGGGTCACCGGCAAGGGGGTGGCCGACGTACTGGGCGTGCACGCGAATCTGGTGGGTACGGCCGGTGCCCAGGGTGGCGCGCATCAGGCGGCAACCCGGGTACTGCTCCACTTCCTGGAAGAAGGTGAGCGAGGGCTTGCCCGCATCATCCACCCGGACCATGCGCTCGCCGCCGTGCATTACGGACTTGAGCAGCGGGGCGTTTACGTCGAACTTCGCCTTCCGCGGGGTGCCGGTCATCAGGCACAGGTACTGCTTCACCACGGTGTTCTCGCGAATCAGCGCTTGCAGCCCGGTGAGCCCGGCGCGGCTCTTGGCCAGAACGAGGACGCCACTGGTATCACGGTCAAGGCGGTGGACCAACTCCAGGTGCTCGTTGGGGCGAGCCGCGCGGAGGAGTTCGATCGCGCCATGGCTCACGCCGCTGCCGCCGTGGGCGGCAATCCCCACCGGCTTATCGATGACCAGGAAGTGCTTGTCTTCGAAAATCACCGAATCGCTGACCGCCTTCACCATGCCGGAAGGCGCAACCGTCTCATCGCGCTCTGCGATTCGCACCGGCGGAATACGCAGCATGTCGCCGGCGGCCAGCCGGGTTTCCGGCTTGGCACGCTTGCCATTAATACGTACCTGTCCCGTTCTCAGGATCCGGTAGATCAGGCTACGGGGGACGCCCTTGCACAGGGTCATTAGCGCGTTATCCACACGCTGCCCGTCCCTCTCGGGGCCGATTTCGACCAGCCGTACACCTTGGCCGCCGTCGAGGGAAGTTGCCGTCTGCATTGATAAAACTCGAAATTGATAGGATACTCGGCCAGCGCCAGGCTCCGCTGAAGACTTATTCTCTCGCGGGGTGCCGGTTCCGTCACGTAAGGCGAGTGTCGCGCTATCCCATCCGAGGGGTTGGGAGGCGAAAGACACCCTATATCGTAACGGTTCGGGTTGCGGTTGTCCGGTTATCCGTAAGGAAACGGGCCGGTTGCAAGGCGCTTATTAACGAATCACGCCGGGACCAGGCATCGGCCCCGGATACCAAGCCGCTTAAAGCCTCATCGCAGCGGCGCGATCCCCGGCAGGCCGCCACACGGGCGCCACCGCGGCGCGCGGCCGCGCGGCAAGGCCGAGGAATCTACAATGAAGCGTATGTTGATCAACGCGACTCAGCGCGAAGAGTTGCGCGTGGCCATCGTCGATGGCCAGAACCTTTACGATCTCGACATCGAAATCCCGTCCCGGGAACAGAAAAAGGCCAATATTTACAAAGGCCGCATCACTCGCGTCGAACCTTCCCTTGAAGCCTGCTTCGTCGATTACGGCGCAGAGCGGCACGGCTTCCTTCCGCTGAAGGAAATCTCCCGCGATTACTTCAACCCGAACGCGGAAGGTAAATCGAACATCCGCGAGCTCCTGAAGGAAGGCCAGGAGATCATCGTCCAGGTCGAAAAGGAAGAACGCGGCAACAAGGGCGCTGCCCTCACCACGTTCATCAGCCTGGCCGGCCGTTACATGGTGCTGATGCCGAACAACCCGCGTGCGGGTGGTGTTTCGCGTCGCATCGAAGGCGAAGATCGCCAGGCCCTGAAAGAAGCCCTCGAGCACCTCTCGGTGCCGGATGAGATGGGGCTTATCGTGCGTACCGCCGGCATGGGCCGCGACGCCGAAGAACTGCAGTGGGACCTGGATTATCTGCTCCAGCTGTGGAAGTCGATCTCGGCCGCCGCCACCTCGCAGAAAGCACCGTTCCTGATCTACCAGGAATCGAAGCTGTTCATCCGCGCGCTGCGCGATTACCTGCGCAACGATATCGGCGAAATCCTCATCGACGAGGAATCCCTGTTCAAGGACGCGCGTGATTTCGTCCAGCAGGTCATGCCGAACAACCTGCGCAAGCTCAAGCTGTACCAGGACCCCACCCCGCTCTTCTCGCGCTACCAGATCGAGACCCAGATCGAATCGATCTTCGAGCGCAACGTACGCCTTCCCTCGGGCGGCTCCATCGTTATCGACCAGACCGAAGCCCTCACCGCCATCGACATCAACTCGTCGAAGGCCACCAAGGGCAGCGATATCGAAGAGACGGCGTTCAACACCAACCTCGAAGCCGCTACCGAGATCGCCCGCCAGCTGCGCATCCGCGATGCCGGCGGCCTCATCGTCATCGACTTCATCGACATGGACAGCCCGCGCCACCAGCGCGAGGTGGAAGAGCGCCTGAAGGACGCCCTCAAGGCGGACCGCGCCCGTGTCCAGATCGGCCGCATCAGCCGCTTCGGCCTGCTTGAGATGTCGCGCCAGCGCCTACGCCCGAGCCTGGGCGAGGCCACGCAGAACGTGTGCCCGCGTTGTGAAGGCCACGGCCACATCCGCAGCGTGGAGTCGCTGGGCCTGTCGACCCTGCGCCTGATCGAAGAGCACGCCATGAAGGAGAACACCGGGCAGGTCCTGGTGCAGGCGCCGCCTTCGGTCGCCAACTTCATGCTCAACGAAAAGCGCGCCAGCGTGGTCGAGATCGAGCTGCGCCACAGCGTGCACGTGGTGGTGGTGGCCGACGACAAGCTGGAAACCCCGCACCTCGAAATCACCCGTATCCGTGAAGCGGACATGGGCGAGCACAGCAAGCCGAGCTACGAGCGGACCACCCCGGTGGTCGCCACGGCCCTGCCGAAGATGGGCCAGATGCTGGGCAGCGGCGAGCAGCCGCTGGTGACGGGTGTCGTTCCGTCGTCGCCCGCCCCCATTCGCGAGGACGAGCCGGAAACCGTCGCCGCGCCGGCCCAGGCCGCGCGCAGCGCCGCACCCGCCGCGCCCACCGGCGGCTTCTTCTCGCGCCTGTTCAGCGGCCTGTTCGGCGGTGGCGCCAAGCCCGCACCGGCGGCCGCCGCTACCCCGGCCCCGGCATCGGGCCGCCGCGAGGAATCGCGCTCGGGTGGCCGTAGCGACCGCAACGATCGCAACCGCCGTGATGAGCGCCGCGGCGAAGGTCGCGGCGAAGGTCGTGGCAAGGGCGAGCAGCGCCAGGGCCAGCGCAAGGACAAGGACAACGCCCAGGGCCGCCAGGCCCAGCAGCAGCCGAAGCCCAAGCAGGAAAAGGGCCAGCAGCCGCGCCAGGGTGAGGAGAAGGCCGCCCGCCAGAAGGATGGCCAGCAGGGCCAGGGTGGTCGCCAGGGCGGCCGTCAGGACCCGCAGGAAAAGAACCCTAACAACGAGAACCGCCGCCAGCAGCAGCCGCGCAACGAGCGCCAGCCGCAGGGCGAGAAGGCCGATAAGGGCGAGAAGATCGAGAAAGTCGCCGCACAGGCTCAGGCGCCGCGTAACCAGGCTGAGAAGCCGACCGTGGCTGCGGCCGCTGTGGCTGATGAAGCGCTGCTGACGAGCGCGGCCGCCGAGCTGCCGCTCGCCACGGGCGAAACCGCCGAGGGCGATATCGCGGACGGTTCGGCCCAGGGCGAAGGCAACCGCGAAGCCGGTGAAGGCGGCCAGCGCCGCCGCCGCGGCCGTCGTGGTGGCCGCCGCCGCCGCCGTCAGGAAGATGGTGCGCAGGCCGGCGCCATCGAGGGTGGTGCCGAAGGTGCCGACCTTGATGACGAAGAGGGTGATGATGAGATCGGCAGCGGTCGCGACAGTGCCAGCGTCCCGCCCGTGCTCGATACGCCGGAAGCCGCCGCCCATGCCGTGAAGGCTGAAGCCCCGCGCAGCGAGGCCACGCGCCCCGCAGAACCGGGCGATGAAGAGCACGTGCCTTCCGCGCTCACCCTGCCCTCGCTGCCCAAGCTGCCGCCCATCCCCGGCAATGCCGTGCCTGCCACTCCCGTGGCTACGTCGCACGAACCGGTCTCGCCCGCGGACTCGGTGGAGGTTCGCACGAGCGAGCGCCGCCAGACTGAATCGGATGCACCGCTCAAGACGGCACCGGTCGCCTCGTCGCATACGCCGGTTCCGGCCGCTGCCGCGCCTTCGGAATCGGTGCTCGATGCACCGGCCCGTGGCGTCGCTTCGGACGAGTTGGCAGTTCCCGCGCCGACCATCGACGCGGTGAAGACCGAAGCTGCGGCACCCGCCGCTCCGATCGCCGAGGCAGCCGCCCCGGTCGTCGAACAGGCTGCACCGGTCATCGAGCCCGCAAAGCCCGCCGAGGCACCGAAGAGCAACGGTATCGCGCCGGATGACGCCGCCGTGGCCCCAGTGGCTGATGCCGAGGAAGCAGCAAAGGCGGCGGAAGCCGAGACGCCGGTCGTGGCCGCTCCGGCGGTCGCTGAAGCGCCGAAGCCTGCCCCTGCCCCCGTGACGGCGCCCTCGCCGGCCGCTACGGCACCGACGCCCGCACCGGCACCGACGCCCGCACCGACGCCTGCGGCAGCACCGGCCGAGCCGGTCACGCCGAAGTCGCCGGAAGCATCGAACGTCTCGCACGTTTCGCACGCGCCCGCCGCACCGACCGACCAGCCCGTATGGACGCCGCCCACCCAGGGCGAGTTGCTCACGCGGCCGCGCCAGGAACCGCACGACGGCCAGGCGTAAGCACGACACGGTGGGGAGGCCACGTGCCTCCCCACCGCATTCGGTAAACAAAAACGCCGGGCTAGCCCGGCGTTTTTGTTTACCTGCCCCACGGAAAAACGCTAGTTGCCAACCTGGTGGTTATGCGTATCCAGCAAGCCGTGAACCGTCATCAGGTGGGCGAGCCCCACCACATGATCCACGTGCAGCTTTTCCATCAAACGCTGTTTGTAAGTGGAGACCGTTTTCGGGCTCAGGTTCAGGCGCTCGCCGATGGACGTGAGCGGCATGCCACGCACAAGCATCATCGATACTTCCATCTCCCGCGTGGATAGCGAATCGAACGGCGAATCCGAGCCATCCAGCGTCGCCAGCGCCAACTGCTGCGCCACGGTGGGCGCCAGGTAACGGCGGCCGCCAGCGACAGAACGTACGGCCGTCAGCAGCTCATCCGCCGAGCACCCCTTGGTCAGGTAACCGAGGGCACCGGCATCGAGCAGGCGCTTGGGAAAACGGGCATCGTCAACCACGGTGAGGATCACGATATTCGTACGTAGCTTGGCGCGGATAACGCGCTCAGTGAGCTCCACGCCACTCATGCCCGGCATGTGTACGTCCACCAGGGCGATATCCGGCGACTGCGCGCGGATGAGGCGCAGGCCCTCCTCCGCGGTACCGGCCTCTCCCCTGATCCGGAGGTCAGCCTGCTGTTGCAGGATCATCCGGAAGCCGGTCCTGACCAGTTCGTGGTCATCGACCAAAACAACACTAATCATTCATTGCCCTCCCTGGGCCGACTGTACTTCTTTGCGCGCTTTCGGCGCGCGGCCTGCGAATACATACAATGCCAGATGTGCAGGCGTGACAACCAGCGCACCCCTATGATTGAGCGCGGCCGGTACCCGCTGTAGCGGCGTTTGCCGATCGTTGCGAGGTGACACCACCTGATGTTCGTGTCATCGTCCGGCGCGAAAGCCTGTAGGCATTGGGAAGCATCATGGACGATCGACCGTTCCTGCTCGGCAAGCTTGCCGCGCTAGAGTCCGCACTGGAAGCGGCCATTTCGAGCCACCCTGAATCAGGCATGCTCACGCTGGCTCTTTGCGAGGCCATGGCCCGGCGCCAGCCTGCCGGGGATATCCCCGACGTACGGGGCTTTGCCGAAGGATGGCTCGCGATCGTGACACCTTTATTGACCTCACACGCGAATGCGCGGCGCGCGGGGCCCGCCGCATCACCCGACGGCCGCCGCCACTGATCTAGCTTGAGAGCGTTCTCATTCGTCTGCCTCAAGCCATGCCTGGCTCCGCGCCTTTCTCGCCGCATGGGCTGCTGCACCGCGCCGCAGCAGCACAATGCCCGCGAGAATGAGGATCGTAGGCCACAGGCGTCCGCCCGTCGCCTTGGCCAGCAGTTTGCCTGCCGCCATGGCCCCAATGGTGCTCGCATGGCTAGTGGTCTGCGCGACGGCCATGGCCCTTCTCCCCATCGTGATGCGAGGATGCCAGCGTTACCGCAGGCGCATTTGGCTGGTGTGAAGCTCACGATTAGGCAACCTTCGCAGGTATCACCAGATCCGAACGCGCTCCGCCTTCGGCAGATACAGGCGCATACCAGGGCCGACGTCAAACGCGGCGTTCCAGCTATCCAGGTTACGCATCGTCCATACCCGCTGCGCACCGGGTGAGTGGCCATTGGTAAGCAGCCGACGACGCAGATCCGCATCGCGGTAGCGGTAACGCCATAACTGCGCCCACCCCAGGAAGAAGCGCTGGTCGCCCGTAAAGCCATCCAGCACGGCTGCCGCGCGCCCATCGGGCGAACCCTTATATGCATCGTAGGCGACCGTCAGGCCGGCGAGATCCGCGATGTTCTCGCCCAGGGTCAGCCTGCCGTTGACGTGCAGCCCCGGCAGCGGCTCGTACTGGTCGAATTGGCGCACCAATGCATTAGTACGTGATCTGAACGCCGCGATATCGCCTGGCGTCCACCAGGTCGCAAGACGGCCATGTTCATCGTACTTCGCTCCCTGGTCATCGAACTGATGGCTTAGCTCGTGTCCGATAACGGCCCCGATGCCACCGTAGTTCACTGCGGCATCCGCGTGGGGATCGAAGAAAGGTGGTTGCAGGATCGCGGCGGGAAAGGTGATCGCAACCGTCGGGTAGTTAGCGAAGGCATCCACAGTCATGGGCGTGGTCGTCCACTCCCATCGATAGACGGACTTGCCGATACGTCCCAGGTCCCAGTCGTGCCGCCATTGACGGGCGCGCATCGCGTTACCCACCAGATCATCCGGGCGCATCACCAGTTCACGATAGTCATGCCAGCGATCGGGATAACCGATACGCGGGGTGAAGTTGCGCAGCTTCGCGTGGGCGCGCAGCTTCGTGGCAGGCGCCATCCAGTCGAGCGCGTCAATCCGTCGATCCATGGCAGCGATGATCCCCTTCACCATGTCGAGTGCAGCAGCCTTCGTTTCGGGCGTGAACCAACGCGCCACGTACGCCCTGCCGACGTCATCAGGCACTGAGTCCACCGCGAACCCCACTGCCCGTTGCTCGCGCGGTTCGCGCCGTTCGCTACCGTCGATCACTTTGCCGAAGAACGCAAAGTCTGCATCGGCGACGGCGTCTGGTAATTCATCGGCATACGCATGCACAGACTGGATAAGCAACGCATCACGCAATACGGCGACGGGCGTGTCGGCAGTGAGCTTGTCGATGGCGGCTACGGCATCCGGCTGCATGACGACAACGCGCGTTGCATCGTTCGTCGTGTGACCCAACAGGGTTGCGACGCCAAGGTGGGGCAATGCGGCGTCCAGCGCACCGAGCGTCGTGGGGTTGTAGGTGCGGGCGGCATCACGGTTCTGCACGGGCGTCCAGCTTATCTTCGCCACAGCGGTTTCGAAGGCCATCACCGCATGAGCACGCTTGGCAGCACCACGCTGCCCGGCCAGTTCCAGCGTGCGCGCCATCCAGGCCTCATAGTGCGCGCGTGTGTCTGGCAGCGGTTTGTCATCACTCAAGTAGTACGAACGATCGGGCATCCCGAGGCCAGCCTGGGACACGATGGCAACGTAACTATCCGGATCCCCATCATCTGGCTGAACATCGATGCCCACGGGCAGCGCGATACCTAGCCGAAGCGCATCGGGTAACAACGCCCGGTACGCCGCGAGATCCTGTACGGCAAATACGCGACGCAGCCACGGCTGGAGCGGTGCCATGCCCAGATGCTCGACGCGATCGTGGTCAAGGTAGCTCGCGTACGCGGCGCCCATGCGGCTCGATGGATCACGGCGCGCCGAGTCCAGGATGTCGCGCACGCGTGCTGAATTCGTATCCGCCATGCGGGTGAAGAGTGAGACCGTGGAGTGATCCGGCGCAATGGGCGTGGTCTTCGCCCAGGTGCCGTTGGCGTAGGCATAAAAGTCGTCGCCCGGCCGCACCGAGCGATCCATGCCCGCTTCGTCAAAGCCGAAGTGGCCGGCTTGACGGGCTTGCCCGAACATCGCCCCGGGAACGCACAGGACTGCGCCGACGAACGCCAGCACACGGAAATGCCTTAACCACACCATGCGATTGCCCTCCTGTTGGCCAGTGTAACGGGTGAGGACCGTGCTTTTTCGATATCACCTTTTCGGCTTCCGTGCCATCCAACCGCCCTTTCATCGGATAGACCACCACCTGCCCTCGCTGCGCTGGAAGACTCCGGCCACCATCCACACGGCGATCTGCGAGGGAATCATGGCAATCAGCAAAGCTGTTCGGCTCGCCCTTCTTGTCGTACCCCTGAGCGCCTTTGTCGCTACACCCGTCACCGCTGCCAATGGCCGCGCGAAGAGCGATATTGGCCTGTATGTACGCCAATGCGCCAAGGCGTACGAATGCAACGGCATCTATCTCGTCGCGCAATCGGGCCAGATCATCTACCAGGGCGCTGTCGGCAGGGTATCGGCCAGCAGCCGCGAACGCCTCACGATCCATTCGGCATTCGACATCGGCTCCATCAGCAAGCAGTTCACGGCAGCGGCGATCATCCGGCTCGCGGAACAACACCAGCTCGATATCGACGATCCCGTATCGAAGCACCTTGCCGGGTTCCCCTACCCGCAGGTGACGATTCGCCAATTACTCAACCAGACATCGGGCGTACCCGATGTCATGCCGCATTACACGGCGATGATCCTGGGTGGTCGCACCAGTGGACCGGTTGAACTCGATGACATCGTGGATGTGCTCAAGGCATCCCGGCTACCTCTCACAGCGCCACCCGGCAGCGCATTCGCCTACAGCAACACGGGCTACACGCTGCTCGGCAGGATCATCGTGAACGCCTCCGGAAAGAGCTACGCGGATTTTCTTCGCGATGAGTTCTTCGTGCCGCTAGGCATGCAGCACACGTGGGTGCGGACGCCTGCGATGGAATCGCCCGTTGGCGTGAACCGCGCCTACGGCATGCGGGTAACACGGAACGGGTCCATCAAGCCGTTCGACCAGGTGCCTGGCCTGTACCTCTACGGCGGTGGCGGCATTTATGCCACGGCGGGTGATTTATTGTTGTGGTCGGACGCACTTCACCACGGAAAGGTGATGTCGCCTGCGCATTGGCGGGAGGCGACGGCACCGGTGACGCTGGCCGATGGATCCATGAGTCCGTACGGATTCGGTCTAAGCCTGAAACGCAGTTATCTGGGCGAGCGAGCCGTAACCCACGGCGGCCACTGGCGTGGCTTCAAGAGTGACCTCACCGCACTGCCCGACCGCGATGCGACCATCATCATTCTCACGAATAACGGTGAAGACGAAGAGGTCGAGCGGGCCCGCGATGCTTTCGAAGGGATCCTGCACAAAGATGGCTAGCGACAGCGCGATGCGCGCCGCCAGCCCCAAAAACAAAACCCCGGCCAGAAGGCCGGGGTTTCGTAAGATATGGAGCGGGAAACGAGACTCGAACTCGCGACCCCGACCTTGGCAAGGTCGTGCTCTACCAACTGAGCTATTCCCGCGTCGTGAGCCGGCCATTATAGGGATTTGCGCCGGGTGTGCAACCCCCTCTTTACGCCATGCCGCGGGCCAGTTTCATGACCAGCAAGAGAGCCCCCACGCCAATCACCACGGACGCCGCCACGTAGGCCACGGCAAGCCCCAGCTGACCACGTTCGTACAGCAGAACCGTTTCCAGGGAGAACGTGGAGAAGGTCGTAAAACCACCCAGGATGCCGGTAGCAATGAACAGGCGCAGCGACTGCGGCGCGTTGCCCTGCACGGCCAGCCAGCCGGTAAGTGCGCCCATCAGCGCCGAGCCCAGGATATTGATGATCAGGGTGGCCCAGGGGAAACCCTGGCCCAGCAGGCGCATGCCAAACATGCTTAGGCCATAACGGGCCATGGAGCCCAGACCACCACCGATAAATACGAGCAGATAACCCACGAATACCTCGCGTCTTCGACTAAGGGCGACGCGCGTGGGGCAGACATAGGCCTACCGTGGCACCGCGTCGCGGCCACTACGGTAGGAGCTATCAGCCAGTCGGCGGTTATCGGGAAGCCCCATTCCCATCAGGCATGAGCCTAATAGGCCGATGGTGCGACGCGCAAGCGATCAGGTAGCGAACACTTGCGCGATCGCATCGACCGGCTTGCGCAGGATCGTTTCGTTGAACGTGAGGTGCAGGCGGCCGTTATCGGGCTTGCCTACGACGATATCGACCCGGCGAGCGCGCTCCTGCAAGCCATCGGCCACCTTGGGATCGAGCACCGCGATGGCGATGTTGCTGCCGCGATCCACGCGCTCGATGCGGATGCCGGGCATGTTCGCGACCTTCGCCAGCAAGGCTTCGCCTGCGGCGCGTACACGAGCGAATCGCTCTCCGAAATGATCCAGGCCGTGTAGTGCAAGCACCGCTGCCGGGAAACCCCTGAAGATGGTGCCACCGAAGATATGCCGCACGTGGCGTGCGCGATCGATGTGCGCTTTATCACCGGCGAGCATCGCGCCGAAGGGAGCGCCCAGGTACTTGTAAAGCGAGACGTACACAGTATCGAACGGTGCCGCGTAGGTTTTGGGATCGAAGCCTTCCATGCCCGACATCAACAACAGGCGTGCGCCGTCCAGGTGCATACCCGTGCCGTTCTTCTTCGCGATCTCGGCGATGCGCAGGATCGTATCGAGGGCGATGGTTGAGCCATCCAGACGGCGCACCGGGCTTTCCAGTGAGATGGCGCCGATCTCCAGCGGATAGGGATCTTCCGAGCGCTGGTTATAGGCCGCCTGGATCGAGGTGACCAATGCCTCGCTCGTACCACCCTCGATCGGCACGGGGTTGATGCCGCTAAGCACCGGCGTGGCATCCTCCTCGTCGCGGTAGACGTGGCTCTCCTTTTGCAGGAGCAGGTGCCGGCGGTCGCCGCAAAGAATGCGTATGGCGATCTGGTTGGCCATGGTGCCGGTCGGCATGAACGCGGCATCTTCCTTGCCAAGCAGTTCGGCGAAGCGCCTTTCCAGCTTCTCCACGGAACCCTCGTGCAAATAGATATCGCCGATATCCGTATCCGCGCCCATCGCATCCTTGAACCGCTGGGCGAAGTAAATCGAGCGCGTGGGCACGTCATCACCGACCAGGGCAATGACCTTTTCCACCGGGATGGGCTTGTCGGGTGGCGGCACCGCCGGCGCCGGGGCGGCGGCGAGGCTTAACGACGTGCCCGCGGCCGCGAGCGAAAGGGCGCCCAGCGGCACCGCCTGGAGGAACTCACGACGACTGACCATGGACGGCTTCCTGCGTGGTGGTGCGCGGAGCGTCACACGGAAGGCATCACCCCGGCAATGGCTCACGCAGGGCGGCCGCGTCGCGGCGTGGTGGCGCGCCGAACATACGGGCGTATTCGCGGCTGAACTGCGAGGCGCTCTCGTAGCCCACGCGCCATGCTGCCGTTTCCGCGTTGGCTTCACCCGAGGCGAGCAGGTGGCGAGCCTCCAGCAGGCGTAGCTGCTTCTGGAACTGCAGCGGCGTCATGGAGGTAAGCGCCTTGAACTGGCGGTGGAATGCGGAGGGGCTGAGCTGGGCGATGGCGGCAAGGTCATCGATGCTCATGGCCTCGGTGAACTTCGCCCGCAGCGTATGCACGGCCGTGAGCACGCGGTGGGTACGGTTATCGGCCAGCGCCACCTTGGCGATATCCGCCGCATGCGGGCCGCTGAGTAGCCAATAGGCAATCTCGCGCAGCACCAGCGGCGCCACGTGCGGGATCGCCTGCGGGGTATCGAGCAGCCGCAACAGGCGGATCACGCCATCGGCCAGCGGCCCGTCGTAATCGGTGACGAACACGCCACGCGGCACATGCGATGACACCTTTACCGGGGTCGGCAAGGTCTCCATCACCTCGGTGATGAGCTTCGGATCCAGCCCGATCACCACGCCCAGGAACGGTTCGTCGGGACTGGCCGCGGCGACCCGGGAAAAGGCCGGCATTTCCACGCTGACCACCAGCGCTTGCCCTGCGCCGTATTCATAGCGGCGGTTGCCGAACGTGCTCCATTTGGTGCCCTGCGCCACCACGCACAACGAGGGCTGGAACAGCAGCGGCGACGGACGCCGTGGCAGATCGGAACGCAGGATGCCCACGTTATCGATGGCGGTCATCCACGGGTTACCGCCCGGGTGCGTATCGGTATAGCGGCGGACGAGCTCTAGAAGGGCCTGGGACATGGTCAGGGGCTCCGCGGGACATGGCCGGATCGTAACCAGCCTACGCCCCTTCCATGGGGCCATGAGCAGGATCAGGCAAGAAGTGGCCGAGTTCCGGCATTCGGGCCAGGCGCCGCCAGCCCTACCTTTCAGGTACCCCTTTCTAAGCCGGAGTACGCCATGTCCACCCACGCATCGCCCACCCGCCGCATCGCCATCGTGACCGGCGGCAGTCGCGGCCTCGGCCGCAATACCGTCATCCACCTCGCCCGCCGCGGCGTCGATAGCGTGTTCACGTACCACGCCAACGAAGCCGAGGCCCGCGCCACGGTCGAAGCCGTGGCCGCCGAGGGCGCGCGTGCCATCGCCCTGCGCCTGGATACCGGTGACATCAGCACGTTCGATCACTTCGTGGAACAGCTGCACCCTGCCCTTGCCAGCCTCGGCGCGGTGCGTTTCGATTACCTGGTAAACAACGCCGGCACATCGCACCACACGCCGATCGCGGAAAGCACCGAGGCGCAGGTCGACGCGCTATACAACGTGCACTTCAAGGGCGTGTTCTTCCTTACCCAGAAGCTGTTGCCGCTGATCAACGATGGCGGCCGCATCATCAACGTCTCCAGCGGCCTCACCCGCTTCGCCATGCCGGGCAGCGCGCCTTACGCCGCCATGAAGGGGGCGATCGAGGTGCTCACACGCTACTTCGCCAAGGAATTCGGCGCACGCGGCATCACTGCCAACTGCGTGGCGCCGGGTGCCGTGGCCACCGATTTCAGCGGCGGCATGGTGCGCGATAACCCCGAAGTGAACCGCCGCGTGGCGGAATTCACGGCACTGGGCCGCGTGGGGCAACCCGACGATATCGGTCCGATGATCGCTTCGCTGCTGTCCGACGATAACCGTTGGGTCAACGGGCAGCGCATCGAAGTGTCGGGTGGCATGCTGCTCTGATAACGCGAAGCGAGCCCGCGCCGGCCAACGGCGCGGGCTCTTCACAGGTTACGGGCAACCGGGCACGGGGGCTCCCACACGCGGGCTCACCACGATGCGGTCCAGATCGGGCGCGAAGCCCGTCGCATTACCCAACTGGATCGTGTTTGCACCCGCGCGAAGCGGCACTTCCAGCACGCGTGCCACCGGGTCATCGAAGCTGCTGCCATCCAGGTCCAGCTGCGTCGGCGCCTGCCCATTGATCGACAGGTACAGCGAACGCGGCCCCTTCGTCGCGTAGTCGATTTCCAGCTGGTACACACCGGTGCGCGGCACGCTGACATTCGAGAACGTCACGCCATTCGCCGCACCGCCGCCGATGTTTCCCGCCTTGGCCAGACCTGAGAAATAGTTGCTAAAGCCAGCGGTAACCGTGCCGCCCAGTGTCGCGGACTCGGCTTCGTACACATCGGACGATGGCGCAGGCACCCCCATGCCATCACGGATGACGATGCGATCCAGATCCGGCGGGTAACTCACGTCGTTGCCGAAGCGGATGCGGTTGGCGCCCGCCTTCAGGCACACCGGCAAGGTGCTCGACGATGGCAATTGGAAGCTTCCGCCACCGGAATTGAACGTGTGGTACGGACCATCGTTCACCCGGTACAGGTAGGAACGCAGACCCTGGGTCAACGAATCGACCTGCATGAGGTACACACCATCGCGCGGCACGGTGACGTCGGTGAACGTCACGGTGTTATTCGTTCCGAGGCCGAGGCCACCGACCTTGTTTCCGCCGGCACAGCCGTTGCACTGGAACACCTGGGCCGTTCCCGCCAGCGTCGCGGCTTCCGCCTCGTACGCTTTCGACGGCGGTGCCAACACGAGCCCGGGGAGCCGGTCGACCATCAGTAGCTGCGTACCGTGCGCCGGCAGCACGACGTCGTGCTTGCCTGCCGAAGGACCGAGTTCGCGATGGGTCCACAGATCGCGCACACGCAGCGCACCCGGAATGCCCAGCAGCCGCCATGGCAGCGTCACGGTCGCCGGCGCGCCGGTCATGTTGAACAGCGCCACGTAGTAGCGACCACCACCCAGATCGCTCACCCACACCTGCTTGTCACCGCCAAGCACCTGGCGTGCGGGGTGGCCGGACTGATCCACCGCCAACACATCATCGTTGGTTGCGAGCTTCAGCCCATCCGGATCCACCTTGGTCAGGTCGCCGCCGAGGTACAGCGGCGCATTGGCCATGGCCCAGATCGTCATCGCCGAGCGCTTCTCATCCAGGCTCAAACCATCGAGCTCACCATCGGCGATATCCAGCGTATCGAGGTCGTTCCAGCCGTTGGTCGGGCCTGCCGCATCCTGCCACCCGGGCAGATCACGGAAGCGCTTCTCGATGCGTGGCCAGTTGGTCAACGTGGCACACCGGCCCTCGCATTCCACGTCATCATCGATACGGCGTGCGTTCGCATAGCCAGCCCAGATGTCGTTGTAATCCTTGTCCACCTGCCACGACACCGTGAACCACATGGGCCGCCCGCTGCGCGCAATGGCCTTGGACCATGCGACGACATCCTCGCGGTTGTCGATGCTGAGGTCATCGCTATAGGAACCTGGGGTGACGCCATCGAGCTTGATGAAGTCGACGCCCCATGAAGCGAACAAGGCCACGACGGAATCCATGTATTCCTGCGCACCCGCCTTGGAGAAATCGATCTTGTAGTGGTACGGCGACTCGCCGGGGCCGCCAAACGCGTTACCCGCGCGGTGCGGCAACACCAGGATGTCCTGGATGCGCCGGTCGCTGCCAAGGATCGGCGAGTTCGCCTGCACCGCCGGTTCTTCCACGCCGGGAATCCAGTAAATGCCGGCCTTCTGCCCATTGGCATGGATGTGGTCGATCAACGCCTTGATATCGGGAAACGTGTTCGGATCGGGAATGGGCCTGCCGTTCGCATCGAACGCGCCCATCCAGCCCGAATCAAGGTTGATGTAGGTATAGCCATGCGCTTGCAACCCCGATGCGGCCAACGCATCGGATTGCTTCAGCATGTTGGCCTGCGTAAGAAACGCAGGGTCGATCGTCTGCTGGCTGAAACTGCTCCAGCCCAGATAGGGGCGTTGGGCCACCCCATTGACCTGCGCGGTAGCGGTACTGGCCAGGGCGGCGAGGCCGCAGGCCAGGGCGAGGCGGGACAAGGTCGGAACATGACGAACAGGCACGGCGCGACTCCTTGCGGGGGAAAGCCTAGCGCTTGTCGAACACGACTCCTGCGGCGTCGAAATCTCCCTTGATCTGCAGGTCTATGCCGTGTTGCATCCAGTACGCACCGCTCGCGACCTCGGGGGTACCGGGCGCCGCCGTGCCATGGATAAAGCGAACGTGGTAACGCGCCGCCGCATCAAGCCCCTGCAAATGCAGCGTCGGGAAGCCATGCGCCTCTTCGCCCTGGCGCTGGAACGCGAACAGCACGGCCTGGCGGCGATCCGCCGCCACGGAGAACGTGGCCGACCAGGGCGCGCGGTTTTGCGGGGAAAGCAGGCGGTAGAGATCGCCCTTCTGCACCGTGGCGCGGATGGCCTTGTATTCGGCGATGTAGTGGCGTGCCGTGGCGTTGTCCGTCTCGTTCCATTCAAGCAGGTTGGCGCCAATACCCAGGCCGCCCTGCATGGACGAGAGGAAGCGGAAATCCAGCGACGTGGCGCGCTTGTTCACCCAATTCGGCGAACCGGTGACCCACGCCATCATCGTGGCAGGCGTATACGCCTGGCTAAAGCCATCCTGGATCGACAGGCGATCGGAGGGATCGGTGTTGTCAGAGGGCCACACCTCGTCGGTGAGTGCCATGATGCCCAGATCGACGCGCGCACCACCGCCCGAGCACGATTCGATCTCCACGCCCGGGTGCTTCTCACGCAAGCGGCGCAGGATGTCGTACAGGTTGCGGGTGTACGCCACGTACACCTTCTGCTGTTCGTCAGGCGACATCTGCGGCCAGCCCGGCTCGGACCAGTTACGGTTGTAGTCCCACTTAAGGAACTGGATATCGTTCTCGGCGAGCAACTTATCCAGCACGTCGAACACGTGGGCTTTTACATCCTCGCGCGCCAGGTTCAGCACGAGCTGGTTACGGCCTTCGCTGCGCTGGCGGTCGGTGAAGTTGAGCACCCAGTCGGGGTGCGCACGGTACAGGTCGCTGTCCGGGTTCACCATCTCCGGCTCCACCCACAGGCCGAAGCTCATCTTCAGGCCGTGCACCTTGTCGATCAGCGGCTTCAGTCCGTTAGGGAACTTGGTGCGGTTGACCACCCAATCGCCCAGCCCGGCGTGGTCGGTATTGCGTGCACCGAACCAGCCGTCGTCGATGACGAAGCGCTCGACGCCCAACGCCGCCGCGCGCTCAGCCAGCTTCTCCTGGCCTTCCTCGTTCACCTTGAATTCGGTGGCTTCCCACGAGTTGTAGAGCACAGGGCGCAGCTTGGCGGCATCGCCATTTGGCAGGATGCGGTTCTTTTCGAAGCGGTGCAGCAAGCGTGATGCCTCGCCCATGCCGTCGCTCGTGTAGCCACCGTAGAACACCGGCGTATCCAGCGCTTCGCCCGGCCTCAACCGGTAGCCGAAATCGAATGGGTTATAGCCGCCCGTCACGCGCACCTGGCCCAGGATGTCCTCGTCGACCCGGATGCTCCATGAGCCGCTCCAGCCAAGCGCGCCGAACCACACATCGCCCTGCTGTTCGTTCCACGCGCCGCCGCGGTTGATCGCGAACCACGGGTTGTTTTCATCGCCCGTCGAGCCGCGGCGGCTTTCCAGCACCGTGGAACCGGGCGTGATCGCCCGCGTCTGCAAGTGCCACTCACCCGCCCACGTACCGGTGAGGTAGCGCAAGGAATAGTCACTGCCGGCGGGCAGGCTCCAGGTCGCCGCGGCGGCGCTATCGATCGTCAGCGCCTGCTTGCTCGTGTTCTCGATGCGCGCGGAGCGGCCAATCACGCCCGTTGCTTCATCGGCCGTGTAGCGCAGTGTCACATCCACCCCGGCCTGGGCATCGCGCAGCAGGATCGCCAGTGCACCGTGGTCGATGCGGTAGCTGTCGTAGCGCAGGATCAGGTCACGGTTGCCATCGTCGAAGCGCACCTTGAGCGCGGGAATCGCCGTGAGGTTGCCACCCCACCCTGCGTACTCCTGGCGCGAGAGCGCTCCCTTGGGATCGAACGATGAGCGCTCTACTGCCGGTACGGCCGGCCCCAGCGGGTCATCGGCTGCAAGGCGCGCACCCCAGTACAACGTTTGCAGCTTGCCATCGGGATCCACCCCCATGGCGTAGGTGACCTTGCCGGCATCCAGGCGAAACACATGCGTCGAGGCGTCGTAGCGTGGCGTGGCATCGCGCGGCGCCGGTGCGGCGGCCAGCGGCATGGCAAGCGTGGCGGCAAGCGCCAGGGAAAGCCGGGAGATGGTGGCGTGCTGCTTCAACGGTCTTACCCCTCTTGGGAAACACGGAATGCAAAGGATCGTGCCAGCACCTGCCCCGGCGCCAGCACCGTCATGCCGTTGGCGGCGGCACCACCGGCGAGGTGCACAGCATTGGCCGGGTGGTCGACCGGCTCGAAGCAGAAGAAGTCTTCGCCTTCGGGAACGTAGAGGATGTAGGTGTCCACATCCGCCGTGATATGCAGGCTTAACCGTTCGCGCGGCCAGGTGATCCGTGCGGACCCGGGCCACCCCTGGAACGCATTGTTGAGGCCACCTTCGGGGAGGCCTGGATCGGAAGAAAAATCCCACGCCGGCGGGACCGTGTGACGAGCGAGGGGGATGAGGTTTCGCTCGTCGTTACGCCACACGGACCGCGCCGGGGCGTACAGCTGCACGCTACCGTGGCGGGGAAAGAAAGGGTGCAGGCCAAGCCCGAACGGCAACGCCGCGGCTCCTGCATTGGTGACGGAGAGTTCGACGCGTAGCGCGTCGCCTTCGAGGATGTAGGCCATGCGCGCGCGATAGTCGTAGCCGCCCTCGACGCCATCGTGCAGCGTGAGCACGGCCTGGTCGGCATCATGCCGCTCTACCTGCCATCGGCGCTGCCAGCCCGTGCCGTGGATGGCATAAGCCTCATCTGCGCGGTTCAGCGGCAAGCGGACATGCACGCCTTCGTGCGCGAACCCGCCCTCGGTGATCCGGTTGCTCCAGGGTACGAGCGGATAGCACGCCAACAGGTTGGGTTCGTAGCGTCCCGGTCCGGCCACGGGCACGTGCTCGCACGGCCGCATCAACGGCAACGGGTCGGCGCCACCCAGCCAATCGAACCTTGCGATGCCGCCACCCACCTCGGGCAGCAGCGTTACGCCAAGGCGCTCGTTGGCGAGTTCCAGCATTTATTGGTCTCCCCCACGCCATGGCGAGTCCAATTGTAGTATTTAATTATTATCGGACAGCAAGCTGCGGCGCAGCATCCCCGCAGGATCGGTGGCTTAGCGCCGGCGGCGAATGTTTCGGCGGGATGCGTCGACCATGTCGAACATGGCGGTGCGGGCTACCTCGGGCTGCTTGCGGCGGATCGCCTCGAGCACCTTGGCGTGCTGCGGCAGGGCCGCCTTGAAATCCACGGCCTTGCGCGCCGACAGCAGGAAATACTGGCCCAACGCCGTCTCGATGACGGTGAAAAGCGACACCATGAGTTCGTTGTTCGTGGCCATCAGCATGGTTTCGTGGAAGGCAAGGTCCGCCTCGGCCCAGGCATCGAGATCTTCCGCGGCGGCCATGGCTTCGTAGGCGGCCTTCAGCGCCGCCAGCTGGTCCGTGGTACGGCGTTTGGCCGCGGCTGCAGCCGCGCCCGGCTCGATAAGCTCGCGCATTTCCACAAGCTTATCGACGAAATCATTGGTGGGCATGGAAGCGCAACGCCAGGCCAGCACGTCCTGGTCGAGCTGCTTCCAGTGAACGGCCTCGCGCACCCGCGCACCCGTGCGCTGGCGCGATTCGATGAGGCCCTTGGCCACCAGCACCTTCATGGCCTCGCGCAGCGCCGTACGGCTCACATTGAGCTTTTCCGCGAGCAGATCCTCGCGCGGCAAACCCTCGCCAGGCGCCAGCTTGCCGCTCACGATGAGCTGGCCAAGCTGCTGTACGACCTGGCTGTGCAGGTTGCGTGCTGACACGGGCTTCAAGTGGGGGCGCTCCTTGTCTGGACGCCCACACGGTATTCGTCAGCTCGCGAAGTGGCAAGGTGGTTGCACCTGCAACCGCTGGAACCTGCGTGTTCGCAGGTTCCAGACCCAGGTCAAAACTCGATCCACACCGCTTCGTCCGTGACCGCCTTGCGCGGGGCCTGCCCCGACGCGTGGGCCGCAGTGGGGGCCGGTGCGGCGGCGCGCACGGCGTGTGCCGGCTCCGCATCGTCGGCGCCAGCGATGCTGAAGAACGCGACCTGGCGCATCAGCTCCTCGGCCAGTTCCAGCATCTGCTTGGCCGCCGCACTGGCTTCTTCCACCAGGGCGGCATTCTGCTGCGTCACCTCGTCGAGCGCGGTCACGGCGCCATTCACCTGCTCAATGCCGGCCGATTGCTGGAGCGATGCCGCAGCGATATTGCCGACGATACCCGATACCTTGGTCGCACCGTTCCCGATAAGCGCGAGTGCTTCGCCGGTGCGGCCGACGAGCACAGCGCCCGTATCGACCCGCTCGGAGGCGTCGGCGATCAGCTTCTTGATGTCGCGTGCCGCCGAAGCACTGCGCTGGGCCAGCGAGCGCACTTCGCTGGCCACCACGGCAAAGCCCCTGCCCTGTTCACCGGCCCGCGCCGCTTCCACTGCCGCGTTAAGCGCAAGCAGGTTCGTCTGGAAGGCAATTTCGTCGATGAGCACGGCGATCTCACCCACGCTGCGGCTACTACGGGTGATTTCCCCCATGGCCGCCACGGCTTCTTCAGCCACCGATTTACCTGCTTCCGCATCGCCATGCAGCGACGTGGTCAGGTCGCGGGCCATCTCAGCGCCTTCGGAGTTCTCGCGTACGGTCGCGGTCATTTCTTCCATGGACGCGGCGGTTTCCTCCAGCGAGGAAGCCTGCTCCTGCGTGCGGCTCGAAAGATCGTCAGTACCCGCGGAAATATCACGCGCGGCATAGGTGACCTGCTGCGCGTTGCTGCGCACCTGGCTGACGATGCGCGTCAGCTGCTCGTCCATCGTGCCAAGTGCACGCAGTGTTTCGCTGAGTTCGTCGCTCCCCTGCACGTCGAGGTGGTGGTTGAGCTCGCCCTGACTGATGCGGGCCGCCAGATCGCGGGCACGCAACAGCGGGCGGACCACCGCGCGGGCCAGCAGGAAACCGAGTAGCGCGACGAGTCCGGCGGAGACGACGAGCACGCCAATGGTGATGAACACCGTGCGGCGTTCACGCGCCGCCGCGGCGACGTAGTCGCCATCGGCCTGCTGCTCGTTGATAGTGATGAGCTGGGAGATCTGGCCGGTCGCCGAATCCATCGCCGGCCCCACGTCCTTGATCAGGTAAGGCACCACATCCTTGTCGCCCTTCTCGAGTTTCTCGAGCAGGGTTTTGACGTGGTCATCGGATTCCTCGCGTGCCGCGATGAATGCCTTGGCGGATGCGCGCTCCGAGTCGCTGCTCAGCAGGTCCGGGTAATAGCCGGACCAGTCCTTGGCCAGTTTTACCTGGCTCGCCGCCACCGCCTGCTTCGCGTCCAGGACAGCATCGGGCGTACCGCGCGCAATAGCGCGGTTCACCGCGTTGCGTTCGTTCATGAGTGAGGCGCGGACCTCGCTGACGCGCACGATCGGGATCAGGGAGGTGCGGTACATGCCCTCCAGACTGGTCTGCGTGTGGTCGAGGGCGACGAGGCCCGTAATGCCAATAACGATAGCGGCGATGAGTGCTGCCGCCATGGTCGAGATGATGCGCCACCTGATGGTCATGTTACCTAACTGCCCTAGGAAAAATTCCTAGGTGTTAACGGCAGCTATTGTCATGGCTTTAGTCTCACGGTTTGGTGCAACTCACTGATTTTGCTTACTTTGCAACATACGGTTACGAATTAGTGACAACTTGCGATCGATCTTCACAACCTGCCGAACTTTCATAGTGTTCGCGCGTTACGAGCCAAAACCACTCCGGTATAAGGATCCGTAATTGTTTACGTAGTAGCAGTATGCTTCGCCAGCACCATCGCCGTCAGAACCTCTCGCTCATCCTCTCGACCCTCGAACTCGCTGGCATCACCTGCCGCCAGGCGCAGTCAGAAGCTTTTGGAAGCGTTGTCACCCCCCGCAAGCTCACCCGGATGATGCTGGGCGGCAACGTGCCGTCCATGTTCGCCCGCGGCGCAGAACACGCCTTCGGGCTGAAACGGGGGTGGATGGACCTTCCCAACAACTCGCCACCCGTATTGCCGAAGCGGCTGGCACGGCCGGTGTACGCGCAAGCGTTCGTGCCGGAGCAGACGTCGCCGGACCCGGAGATCGCCGGCGACGTACCCGCCTGAGGTTCGAGCGGGACCGCCGAAGAATGGCCACGGCTTAGCCATGAAAAAGCCAGCCCCATTGAGCACAGTAGGCTCTTACCATGCCTGCGGGGAGCAGAAGCCATGAGCAAGGGACAATGGATGGGGCTGCTGGCGGCGCTGCTGCTTCCCGCCGCCGCCTGGGCTGGCACCAGCGGGTTGGAGCCCCTGCGCGACCAGCAAAACAAACCCTGGCAACCACCCGCGGGTATCGAACAGGTTCCGCTGTGGCCTGCGGACCTCCGCATCGCCGCGCCAGCAGCGACCGGGCCTGAAAGGTTTGGGTTTGCCAACGGAAAGATCGCTGACCGCCCGATCACCATGGTCGAGCTGGTGTCGCGCCCTACCGTGAGTATATTCCCGGCCAAGGGGAAGAACACCGGCGCCGCCATGCTGGTGCTTCCGGGAGGCGGCTACCGTGTATTGGCTATCGACCTGGAGGGCACGGAGATTTGCGACTGGCTTACCGCCAAGGGCATCACCTGCGCCGTGCTGAAGTATCGCGTGCCCGGCTCGGGACCGTATTGGGCCGATGAGTGCAATTGCCGGCGGGAGCCTAAGGAGCCCATGGCCTTGCAGGATGCGCAGCGCGCCATGGTGCTGTTGCGCCAGCGCGCGTCATCCCTGGGCATCGATCCGCACAAGGTCGGCGTGGTGGGCTTCTCCGCAGGCGGCCGCATGGTGGCCGATATCAGCACTCACACACGGTTGGCTTACAAGCCGGTAGACGATGCCGACAAACTCAACTTCCGGCCGGACTTCGCGATCGCAGGTTATCCCGGGCACCTGTGGGTAGGACCCGGGATCAAGCTGACCCATGAGGTACGAATCGATCCGAAGGGACCACCCACCTTCATCGTCCAGGCTGAAGACGACGCCACGGACGATATCCGCGAATCGCTTACCTATTACGTCGCCTTACAGCAGGCAGGTGTGCCGGTGGAAATGCATCTCTATGCCAAGGGCGGCCACGCCTTTGGCGTGCGCCAGACGGCGAACCCGATCACCCGCTGGACCGAACTCGCCGAAACCTGGATGCATACGATCGGGATGATTTAGCCCTGCTGAGCGACACAACCCCAACCATCGTTTTCACCGCCGAGTTCGTCGGCATCCTCAGCCAGCGCATCTTCATAGCCTGAGATGTTCTCGTAGCTCGGCTCCATGAACGGGTGGGCGAGGACCTGCCACGGCATGTCCTCGCCTTCTTCGTACTCGGAGAACGAAACCTTCTGCCCCTTGCGCAGAAGGATCACTGCGAACTTCAGTGCGGCCTCCTCGGTTGGGAATACCACCGCGAAATCGATCTCGCGGGGAATCGAGAGGTTGTCGCCCTGCTCGGCCATGTACTGCAGTACCTGGCCGTTTTCATCGTCCGGGAAGGTTGCTTCGCTATTCATCGGTATGGCCTTTCATTGAAAGATGCGTTCTTCGCCGCGGCCTGCATGGCCGCATCGACACCGATGGTGGCAGCACAGTTCGCCGTCCCCTGGTGGTTAACGGGGTCGATCATGCGCCTGAAATGCAACGTGTGTCTGTAGGTCTTGGGCCACCATGCCTGGCGGCCCCGTCGAAGGCGACCCACAAGGCGGTCATCGCCCGAACCGAGCGACAGGAATGCCCGGTGCTAGTCTTTCTGAACAGCTTTGATGACCGCGCTTACCGCAATGGTCGCCGCGCAGGCCACGGTCTGGCCATTCTGGCCCGATGAACATGATGGGCCGGTTTGCGCTTGATTGGATGGCGCCGTGGCGCACCCTGCCAACAGGATGCATCCGCAAATGATCAGGCTAATCGAAACGCGCATGGCGGGGTCTTCTTGATTGAGGACATGGTGCAGATTGTCGGCCATCGTAAGTGGCGGGTCTGTAGGGTTTCGCCTACATATACCCATCATGCGCCCGACAGGCCGCCGATGTCTTTACCGCCGATGTCTTTAGCGCTACGGACGCCAAGGGCTAAATCCCCTTCTCATCCAGGTAGGACGAACAGTGGGTGCAGTAGCGGATGCCGCGAATGCGGCTCTTTCGACGATTCGAGAAGCGGCGATGGCAGCTGAAGCATGTCCTCTTGCGCCATAAGGTCTGCTTGCTCAGCGAACGTTCGCCACAACAGGGACACCACTCGCCCTCAGGCCTGTCAACGGGCTTCTGGCACCCAGGGCAAATGAGCCTGGGTGCCACGAACAACGCCGATACGACAGTGAGCCAGCCAGCGATCGCCGTCATGGCAAAAAATGTGGGCATATGCCCGAGCGTGGACGCCAAGGCGATACTGAGAAAGAAAAGGACCGTGCCGCCGGCAGCGATTCGCTCAATGCGCCGATAGCGCTCTGCCACCGGGCTGAATGTGTCCCTAAGATCGGCCATGATCGCTTGCTTCCGTTTAGTCGCTTGGCAGCTGTGAGATGCTGAACTCTACATCCTTCACCCGCCGACCCAAGGGCACGCATGGCAACCTTCACCTTTCAGTCAAAATGGAAAGAAGAATTAGTTTGTGCCGGCCCAGGCGGTACGTTCGTGCTGGATTTCACTATGGGCACGCCATTTGTCTATTTGCCCACCGAACAAGCGTGGGAGCAGAAGGCGCCGCCGTGGGCGAAGCCCCTGTGGCCGGCGCTTCGTGACGAATTGCAAAACTGGTGTCGAAGCAATGACGTCGGGCTCGTCGTCGACGATGGTGCATCGGTGTACTGTTAAGCGCCGATATCCGCACTCAGAACAGCGCGATGTGATACCCGCTCTTCTCAACCGATAAGTAGACCATCGACTCGTCCGGACCCCTTGCCGTGAGAGCTAAGCCGCCAGTCATCCGTCGATAACACGCAAGAAAAGCAATGATGTATTCGAGTAGGAATGTCGCGTCGCGCGTCGCTCGCGTAACCCGCTGATGCTTCTGGTGCCCGGAGTGGGACTCGAACCCACATACCCTTTCGGATGAGGGATTTTAAGTCCCATAGTGAAAGCAGCTAAATCATTGATTTATCTCACTGCAAATTACGGTGCTCTTGCGGTTAACCCCCTGACGAACCTAGGATCGCTTCGGCATTTTTACGGGGGAAATTCGAATGGAAACGAGGCCGGTCAAGTTCCGGGAGTGGTCGCTTTGGCTAATCGCCTGGCTACCATTCGCCGGTGTGAGCGTCGAGAGTGTCCGCGATTGGATCAAGGCTCGGCTGCCCAGTCTGACATGGCTGGTCGGAACCATCTCAGTCCCATGGTTGGCAATCCTCTTTGGGACCGTCCTGATTGCTCTGGCGGCGTATCACGTTGGACGACGGGTGGGTCACACGGCAGCCAATGCGGCCGCGGACGCCGTCGCGGCACAGGTTAGGACAGGCACGAAGACACCCTCGGCGCCATTTGAACCAGATGAGATCCAGGCCGAGATCGTGAGGGTCCTGCGGTTCTTAGACCGTCAAGTTCTTCGCGGGCATCTGCTCGATACCTTGACGAAATTGAACAAAGAAATGTCATCCCGAGAGATCGAGCTGGCCATCGACGGGCTTTTACGCCAAGGCTGGCTGCGGCCAGTCCAACTTTGGAACGTAGTCGAGTATGAAACCGGCTATGAGCTCGAAGAGCCGGCGATGGCGTATGCGAAGGCCATGAAATTTCCGCATATCCGTTCGACCCCTAACTGTTAATCAGGGGGACGTTAGTTCGAGTGCAGCTTAGTGACTGGGGAGTACGCTTCCCATATGGCCGCAGCAGATCGTCCGATTCGATTTCTTCGCCTGCCCGAGGTTATGGCGGTGACTGGGTTGAGCCGATCGCAGGTCTACAAGCTGATTGCCGATAGAGCCTTCCCTCGTCAGGTAAAGCTGACACTGTCTACCTCGGCCTGGGTGGAGGCCGAGGTTCAGGAGTGGTGCCAAGCGCGCGTAGCCGAACGTGAAGCAACGGCCGGGCCGCCCGCCCTTCAACGTAGGTCGCCGCCCATCCCCTCAAGGGGCAGGGCTGGTTCTCAGCGCCTTACCAGGGCCAGGACGGCGGCCAAGCACTATTGTAGTTTTCGAGCTGCCTGACCCAGCTCCCATGGGGGATCCGATCCTTCAAAATGTTCGGAATTCGATAGGACCGGCCTGCCCGATCGACTAGCACCTGCTCGACGTACCACTGGCCGGAGCCAGCAGGAAACCGCTTGAGCCAGCAACAT
This sequence comes from Luteibacter sp. 621, assembly GCF_050435445.1. Classification (NCBI taxonomy): domain Bacteria; kingdom Pseudomonadati; phylum Pseudomonadota; class Gammaproteobacteria; order Lysobacterales; family Rhodanobacteraceae; genus Luteibacter; species Luteibacter sp. 621. Next base: position 53,564 of record NZ_JBNDKI010000003.1, read on the forward strand.
CCCACAAGGTCGGTGCGCTGCACTTTCCACGAACGGAATAGCGTTTTCAACGCGAAAGAGTCTTGATCCATCAACGCTCGTGTCACCGCCATGTTGAACGCGAGCAAGCTGTAGAACATTCCAAGGGAAAAGAGCCCAATGCCGGCAGTACTGAACGCGCGCCCGGGCGAGTGCCACCACCAATGAGCAATGAGCCCCGCTATCGCGAGGCAGCCCAGACCGGAGAGCCAAGCAAAGAGGCGGGCCATCGGGTGCGGCAAGATTAGTTCCTGACCATTGGCATCCGCACCAGGCGGCAGCGTGCCGCCCCGTTGCCGAGCGCGGGCGATGGCAAGCTCCATCGGGGAGTCGTCATCCCGGTATCTACGACGCTGCTGAAACTGCAGAACGCTGGTAAACCCCACAATGACCATGAGGCCAACGACGAGGAATAATTCCACGGTGCGCGTCATGCCAGCCTTCCCTGACCAAAATTAGATTCGCAGTTTCTCGCGATCTTAGCTGCGGCCGAGTCGGCCGTCGAGCCAGACGCTCGAACTAGCTGACAGAGACCACTTGACTGTTAATCAGGGGTACGTTGGTTCGAGTGCAGCTTATTGGCTTGGGAGTACGCTTCCGATATGGCCGCAGCAGAACTTCGGCGACCACATAGTCAGGACTTGGCTTTATAGATGTCGGGATGCGCCTCAATCTCGGCTTGAACGAGCTGCGCCTCCGGTCCGACGGCATCGACCGCCGTTAAGATACCCTCTACTGGGACACCGAGGACCAAGCCCCATAGAACCAGGCCGTGCTCATCGCCCAGGTCGATGAACCGAAGAGTGCCTTCGCGAGGTCGCTTCTCTTCATTAGACATCCTGTGCCCCTGTTCGGCTGCGTGGTGTGGGCCGCAAAATCCCTCTGAACGCGTCAGCGATTCGTCACCGCATTGTCGGCCAGCTTTTTAGGTGGCTTAACGCGTGCTCCGGCAAAAAGCCGGCGGGCTATAACGGCCCGCCGGGTAGCCCGGGATGGCGAATCTTGACGCTATGACTCGGCCCTTGACCGAACGGGCGCTCACGCGTCTTTCGAACCCAAGGGGACTACAGCGCGCTCTCCCCGGTTTCCTGCGTTATCGACGCGACGGACCGGAGCTGGACGCGGCTGCGACGGTGAGGTGCGGCCAAGCGTAATGTTCTTCGACGCGCGTACCTCGCGATTCGCAAAGGTCCAGATCTCGCCCGTCTCGGTGATGAAGACCGTCCAGTACAGGTCCGACTCGGGACCGTAGTCGATCAGGAAGTGGGCAAAGCCCTCACCCTTGGGGGTATTGAGCGGCAGTGGTGGATTAAGTTGCAGCATAGGGGTCATCCACCTTTCTGCGTGTGGTTGTCCTCCCCGGTGCCATCGACCGGATCGCCCGATGCGTCTGTATCCCGGCGCCGTGTTGGATTGCGCGGGTTTTCGGGGACGTCGTTTTGTCCAGGGTGCTTTTCCGGGGCATTCTTTTCATTAGCCATATTGCTTGTCTCCACAATTGGTGGCGCGGCCCATTGGTGCCGCGATTGGCGGACGAGGACGCGTGACGCCCGATCTAAAGGAATCAGCCATGGATATCCGGGTCGCTATCGCCGGGGTCGGAATCCGGCGGCTGCGGATCATCGATCGGGCGGTCGCGCTTGTTCGGGTCTCTCTGGGGAGCGTCACCAGGAGGTGCATCCGGCGACGGTGGTTGTTTACTGGGCGACGTGGGATCGCCGATGGGCTTCTGATTCTCGCGGGGATCGGTTGTCATAGTCGTTCTCAGGTGGTGAGGCGCAAGCCTTCCCAATCAGCCGTGACGAAAAGCACCCGATAGCGTTGACCATATGTGACGTCTTCACAGACGTGACGACCGTTCCCCATCTCCATTCGTGAGAGCGATCGGTCAAGATGACCACACGAAGCGATCGAAGAGCCGGCGCCCGCGGCAGGCACTCCTCAGGGGCTGGGACGACGTCCGGCAGCAAGCGTAGCAATCAGGTTGCTGGCGGTAACGCAGCAGTGGCGCGTCTACCTCTAGCCAATTTCGGCAAGATTAGGCCCCCGCTACAGATGTCACCCTTTTATCGTTGACCGGCCGGCAGCTGATTGGGCACCCTGCGGAAGCTTCTTGGGATCAGGGGATCATCTGAGGGAACTAGCTATGTTTAAGAAGTTACTTACGTGCGTTGCGCTCTTGGTGGGATGCACGTCGATGGGTGCGTACGCCACCGATACTTTCAAGGTCGATCTCTCTGTGGCGCGCAATGGGATCGTGGTGGGCAAGCCAAGTATTCAGATTGCCGCTGATCGCAATGCCGATCTCACCGTGACACCGCCGGGCTCGTCCGCAGAAAATGCCATTCGCGTTGTGGTCTCGGTGGCTGCAGCGGACCCTGGCACTGTTGGTGTCCATCTGATGGTCTTTGATCGTGCCAACGGCGAGTGGACGCTGCGTGCCGAGCCCACGATGAAGGCGAAGCTCGGTAGCGACGTGCAGTTGAACGTCGGCACCAAAGGCCTGGCCCGCGTTGCATCCCCTATTGATGTGACCGTGAAGGTGGCAGCCGCGCCGCCGGTGGCCGTTGTCAGTTCTGAATGGGGCGGATCGCCGGCACTGGATTTGACGGCATCCCCGCTCTCCTGCAACTGCTGTACCGCAGGTAATGTGCAGTGCTGCAACGTGGTCAGCTGTTGCGAGCAGGTTTCAGGTAACTGCTGCACCCCGCCCTGCCACAGAGCTGAAGCCGATCGCAACCTGTCCAGGGTTGAAGCCGACCGCCCGCGGCGCGTTGCACGCCCGATGAGCTATAGCGAGATGCAGGTCACGTTGCTCGACGACACTCTGGCCGCCAGTTCGCAGCGGGTGGGCAATGGAGCCGCATTCCTCGGGTTGTCTGCCCAGGTGTTTGACTCTACGGTCTGAAAATCGACGGTTCAGCGGGGAACCACGACCTCGCTGGACCTGTGGCCCGGCGGCGTTGCCCCTGACTGGCAACCCGCCGAGCCACCCGCTAAGACTGAAGACGTAATCCTGTCGCGATCGTTGAGAACATGTGGTTAGAGAATGACCACATGAACTCGTTCCGATCCTCCCAGCGCGCATGGCGCAATGGCACCGCCGGCAATACCAGCTCGGGCGGCACTGGTTATCTGTTCTGTGAGCGCCACCGCGAGCGCTACCGCAACGACCGCCGGTGTCCCGTCTGCGACCCCACGGTCCGCCCTGTCCGGCCCATGAGGCGCCGCTGATGGGTTTCTACGGCCGTAGTGCATGGCAGCGCCAGCGCGATAGGCGGCGCGAGGTAGCGAACGCCTGGAAAGAGTGCCCCGTCCGAGGCGTGGCAGCTACAACCGATGCAAACGGCACTCTGGCCTGTATGTTCCCGGCCTCTGCCTGAAATGCGCCGCCACGCAATATGAGGCGGCGAAGCGCGACAAGCCCGTTTCAGGCTGATCGATGCATGATTCCCTAGGCTGGTCGCGGGCCGCGGCTGCGGTGGAACCTACATGCAAAAACGGCGTATCGTCGGAGAATGACCTCGCCTGAACACGCCGATGACCGAGTAGCGGACCTTATGTCCGATGCCGCGGATTTGGGCGACGCTATGCTATGTGGCGACATCGACGAGGCGCGCTTCTTGACCCATCGGATGTCCGTGAAGGCCATGCGCGCAGGCCTGATTGAGGTTGCCATTACTGCGGAACGGCTGGCGACCGCTCTGGGCCCCGTAGGCACTACGCCCGCGACAGGATATGGGACCCAACTCCTGGCTCTCGCCGATGCGATGCGAAGGACGGGCGGCGTGCCGCCACCTCGCGGGCGGTAATTGGCACCGCTCCATCCCGTTTCAAACCGGACCCTAAACTGGCCGGCAAGCCACGCAGCGACGACAGGCCCGTTCGCAAAACCGACACCGCTTCGCCGTCGTCGTGGAGGGGCGGGTCTTTTGCTCCCTGCATCCGAATTCCTCCCTCGCACGTATCCTCCTGCATGCCGACACAAGCCGCCCGTCTAGCCAAGCTGCGCGCCGTCATCACCGTGCTGGAGCGTGAAGGTATGTCTTCGCGAAAAGCCCAGGCCCGTTACCTAGGTAACGTGGTGACGCCGAGGCGGCTTCAGGCCATGTTGGACGGGGGGCGCATCGATGCTCTGTTCGCCGCGCACGTCGAGCACGTGTTGCTTAAGCCGCGCGGCTGGATGAGTGGGGGTACGGAGGCTCGGTCCCGTGAACACGACATTGAGGATCTCTCAACAGCGACTTGATCGCCTGCAAGTACTTTGCCACCGGATGAGCGTGTGGGAGGTAAAATGGGGGGAGAGGCGCGGTCTCTCGTCGTGCTGGCGACAGACCTAAAACATGAGGCCATTGAGATGAACCGCGCAGCGACCGCTGACGATTTCAACGGCGCGCGATTCTGGGCCTCAAGCATCGCAGCGAAGGCCAGGCACGCCCGGCTCGCGGAGATACGCACGGCGGCACTCCGGGTCCTCTTGTATCTCGGGCCTATAGATACGCCACCTACGCACGGATTCGGGAAGGCGATGCTACATCTCGCGGACCTATTGGTCGGCATCGCCTACAGCGCGCAAGCCGATGAGTAGCCAGCACGATGGCAAGGGGCAAGGGACCGCATACAGATCGCGGCCGCGCACCTGCCAGTCAACCTCCTTGACGGAATCCTGCACGGTTAACCCCGGCATCAAGAGATGCTTTGAGGTGCTCGTCGAACAGTCGCCAAACACCGTCCTCGCCTTCCACATTCACGAGCACCTTTAAGCCGGACCGCGCCAACTGAAGGGCACGCGCATTCGCGAACGAGAGAGCCAAGAACCGCGTCTCGAATTCCGTAACAGAGCCTTGCTCAATCACGTACCAAGGACCGCCCTCCCCGGCATGAGCGAATGGAAGATCCAGGATGACCATAGGAAAGTGATCGGTGGACTGACGGCCACCAATTTTGCCGTAAATGCATGAAAAGCACGACAATTCTTCGTCACGGAGACATCAGTGGAACAGATTTGCACCTGACTACCCTTCCTTGCACTTGAGTGACGCCCGCGTATTCAGTCAGGTCTGTCAGGCCGTGTCGCAAGCGCTTCAGCCCACGAGGCTCCACCGGCGCTAACCTTCCCCCATGGACCTTATCGACGAAGATGCCGTCCTCCGCTTCGCCCAGCTCTGTGCTGACGCGACAGCGGTGAACGACGCCGCCCTAGCCAGCGACTTCGACGAGGCCCGTTCCGCGCTCGTTGGATATTCGACCTCGCGCTGGAAATGGGGTGGAACGCTGTCGCACAGACGGCTAGCGAAATCGAACAACTCCTTGGGCCGCCTGGAACGGAACCGCTCCCTTGATACGGGACCGAAATGCTGCTCCTGGCTAAGCTCCTAGCCCACGTCTACCTGGCTGGTCAGCCGTCCCGCATCAATCGCTCTAGGATGCGAAGCCTCGGTTCTGCATTGGCGTAGGCTCTGACCGCGTGAAGAAGAGACCGCTCGAAGACCATACGTTGCTCTCTCGAGAGCGAATCCTCGCCGCCGTCGAGGATCTGCCTGGCGACCTGCTCCGCTGGCGAGCCATCAACCAGGTATCCGTCGCTGATTAGCCCACGGATGAGGGCTTTCAGGTCCCATGCCCCTCCCCTAGCCACGCGCGCTCCCCGACGGCCTGCTGAACGCGAATGGCACAGGTCGAGCACGGAAGCTCCGGGAGATCCAGGCTTCAATCACTTCCAAAGCCGCAGAGCCAGTGACCTCTCGCGTCTCTAGCTCCATGGATCGTGACGTCCTGAACGAGTAGTAGCAGTTGCCCGCTTCGTCGACCAGCTCCACGGCATTGATACCTAGGGCCGGGTTCCTACGCAGCCGGAGAAACGTTGCAAATCCAAAGACCGTGGTCGGGTATTGTTCAACAGATCGGCGCTTATCCATGGACTGACATGTCAGCGTTCGAGGTCGAGGCGTGGCTTACCTATACACCGAAGAAATGCAAAGCCCCTGCCAGCGGACAGGGGCTAGGGTGACGCAGCCGGGGGTACGGGGATAACCGCGCCACTGGCGTTAAGTTAGCTATGAAAGTGTTGTTTTTTTGTGAGCGAATCGATGATTTCGTCATGGGCGCTCGCCTTCAGCCCAATCATCCAAAGCGGAAGCGCGGCCACCATCCATCCATCCAGCGGGCCTGTGCATGGCCCACTCCATTTCACGTGCAACTTCGTCAGTGATCGGTTCACCTGTAACCAGTGCCTTGAGATCGTTTCCGCTTATTCCACCCAAGACCTTACCCAGTGCTCTCCAGGAGCGCACGCCCTCCGCATCCAGTTCATTGATGAGAACTTGCAGGCACGCCCGGCGGCATGCCTGTACGGTCGGATCATAGACATGAGGGCGAGCTTGGCTTTCCAAGGCGCAAAACCGAAATACCGCAAACTCGCCGATTTTACATATCCTCTTTGCGGAGAGTTAGTGGCGTGCGAAGGACGGGCACCGATACAGGTTGGGGTGGACCATTCGATCATGGCCCATGGTAGCGGTCACGAGGTCGACAGGGGGAACGATGGTGGGAGCCGGGACCGCGCTACGGCGACGCCATGCCTCGTCTGGCGAAGCTCATGACACCGCCGATCGAGCCCAGGCCTCCTGCGTAGCAGGAGCTTGCGCTGCCCCGTAGCCGACCTGAGGCGGTGATGGCCAGCTGGGGTTGGCGGTGAGCACAACGCCGTTTACCGCGACGCGGAAGGTCTTCCATGCCTTCAACATGGATGCATCGGCGTCGATTGCCTCGCCGATATCGACGGCATCCTGCAGCGGCGGGATGGCTCGAGTGGCTGCGTACCGCATGGCATTTCGGGGGGCGGTGTTCTCCGCCAGGATCTGATCAGCGGACGTTGGCGGCGTTACCGGCGGTGGGGGTGCGGTAAAGACCCCTGCGGCAAAGGACCAGCCAATGCCCGCATTGACGTCAGCCGGAATTTCCACGACTTCCGTACCGTCAGGCGCCTCCCAGGCCGTCACGCCATCCCAGGCAACCACGTTGACGATCACGCCATCTTGCACCACCGCATACGTCTTCACGTCACTCATGGGAACGTCCTCACGCAAATTCAAAGATGACTAGGATGCCGGCCGTACCGTTGCCGCCCGATTGGCCGACGTTGCTGCTGGTCTGGGCCGCACCACCGCCACCGGAGCCGAAGCCAGAGCCCGTCAAACCAGCCGATGGGGCTGCGGCGGCCATGGCTCCGCGACCGAATGGAGTGTCCCCACCGGCGCCACCACGCAAGGACTAGCCCCAAGACGATGTCCGGGATGCCCGAGACGCTCAGCTGCGACTTTAAGAGCGTTCCACCCGTGACGGTGGGGTCGGTCACGCCAACGGTATTCGGGAAGACACCCGCCGTGGACGCGCTTGCCGTGCCGTTCGATCCGCCGAGGCCGCCGGGGATAGGAAGAATCGATCCCAGCGTCGTCGCGCAACCCGGATGCGGACTTGTGACGCTATAGCCGCCGCTCCAGCCAACGCGCGGTCACCCGAGCGGTTACAGCTAAAATCACGATGACTAGCCAGCCAGCCATCACTCGGTCGACCGCTTATAGATATGCGGGTGGGCTTCGATCTCCTTCTGGACCATGCAAGCTTCTGGTCCGACAGCTTCGACCGCGGTCAGAATTGCCTCGACCAATACACCCAGCACGATCGACCAGAGCGCCAGGCCCTGTTCGTCGCTCAAGTCGATGTGCTTCAACGTGCTGCCTTCCGGCCACTCTTCATCGCTCACAATCGTCTCCCCATGGGCGCGCGTCACGTTGAACCAAAGGCCTGGCATTTATCACAACCCGGTCGGCTAAGACCCGGCAGTCCGTGGTCCCGCGTACTCTGAGTCAAAAAGCCCGGCGAAACACGAAGGTTCTGCCGGGACGCCGGGAGCGACGAAATTGTGCATAGCAAATTAGCGGCTCGGCCTATCGATCGAATTTTCGTCGTTAGTAGTGTTTCGGGGGCATCAAGCCCTGAATCATCAACCTCCCGGTCCGGCGTTCCGTGCCCTTCCCTGTTCGGGCCGGGGGATGGTGGATCTCCCGACGGGTCGTCTACCGACCTCGCATTACTCGTAGGTGCATTTCTCGGTGGCTCCCTTTCGAAAAGGTAAGTTACTCGGCTCATCGTGGCACTTCACGCTAGGAGCCTCAATCGTGTGCCGTCATAAGTGACGGTGGAGGATGACTGCTGCATGTGAAGCGTGACGCCTTCACAGCGTATCCAGCACTTGGGATCAATGTGCGCGCGGATCTGGCGCATGTTTCGTGGAACACGACTCCACTTAGCTCGGAATGTCCGCCCTTAACTCCGACCTGCGTGGCGCGTATTCAGCGGACGTCTCAGCCGATTGAACAGTGGCGACTAACCCCTCGCTACAACGCAGGCCATCACACTGGGTGTCCGGGACGTGATGGCCGGACATCGAGCGCAGCACGGGACCTTTCTAAGTGAGGGGGGAACATGGCGTACAGCAGCCAGTTGAGCTGCTCACCCCTGTTGCTGATCGCGGGCGACGTCTCTCGAGGAAGTACCCAATGTTCACGCACAACAAAAGACTTCAGTACACCGTTCGTGTGTCTGAGTCGAACCCCGGGCTTGCCAATCTCATGCTGGAGCAGTTTGGTGGTCCCCAAGGCGAGCTGGCTGCTGCCATGCGGTATTTTACCCAAGCGATTGGCGAGGAAGATGCTGGACGGAAGGATATGCTGCTCGACATCGCGACGGAGGAGCTGAGCCATCTAGAAATCGTAGGCTCGATCATCGGGATGCTCAATCGAGGCGGAAAGGGCCTACTGGCCGAAGGGGTCGAAGAGCAGGAAGAGATGTTCCGAGCGCTTCAGGGCGCGGGCAACGACAGCCATGTGACGCAGATTCTCTTTGGGGGAGGCCCTGCCTTGGTCAACAGTGCCGGCGTTCCGTTTAGCGGGGCTTACGTTGATTCAATCGGCGAACCCACCGCCGACCTTCGATCGAATATAGCTGCGGAGGCGCGAGCGAAGATCGTATATGAGCGTTTGATCAACGTGACAGACGATGTGGGGGTTCGGGACGCATTGACCTTCCTCATGACACGTGAGATCGCGCATCAGAAATCATTCGAGAAGGCGCTCTACTCAATGGATTCGAGCTTTCCGCCCGGAAAGCTACCCGGCGATCCGAGATTCACCAACGTTTATGTCAACGCATCACGTGGGGAAGGCGACGCAGGCGGCCCATGGAACCGTGGTGAGCAATGGCAGGTGGTCGTCCCCAGTGATGAGACGCTGCCTTTCGACGACGGCGACGGCACAGCCTCGGTTGAGCTAGGTTCTTCCGAAGAAATCGCAATCATTGCATTCGCCACGCGTGGAGCATCAGAGCCTGGGCGCGACCCCATTACGGGAACGGATCTGGGAACCGTGACGCAGGAACAGAAGGAAAAATGAGCCCGGCGGCTCATTTGTACTACCGGAGGCGGCATCCTTTGAGGTGCCGACCTCTTATCTTGGCTGCGCTCTTTCTGACGATGCTTCTGATTTGCGCTGCTCGGCACGTTATATAGCTGGCCATTTATTGGCAATGACCGACTGTTGCTCACGGCACCGCGCGATGGCGCTGACTCAGGCCAGCGAATAGCCAAGCCTCTATCAGGGCTACGACATCAGCATCAGGCCGCTCTCGGCTAGACGACTCAATCGAAGCTGGTAGGTAAAAAGAACGGAAGCAAATTCCGGCTTCGTTCACCACTTCGATAAGGTGCACACCACGCCGCCCGTTCCGGCGGAAACGTAGAAACGTCGGCACTGAAAATGCCGTCGTAGGGTGCAGCTTCAGCGATCGAGGCTCTGTCATCTGCAATGCGGACCGAATAGGAGTGTGGCCTGAAGGAATCCCTGTCGAGTCATCGCCACCGTCGGGACCGCTAAACCCAAGCCGATCGTAGCATTCGCACGACAACACGTCGCGCCTCAAGACAGCTGCACTGTCAATCCGAGTCTCTCATGGGAACATCGGCCATGGCGCCTCCCTCGTTTGCGTAGACGTCATGGGCCGCTTGGTCCTCGGCCTCCTGATTAGGCCTGACGACCGAAGCTTCCTGGCTAAGCGGCAGTACGGTGGTCCCAGCAGCCTTAAGGCCGCGCGACCCGTATAGAAGTGTCATGTGGCCGCCGCCAAGCATCGAAGTGTCCTTTATTCGATTCTAGATTGTCCCGTCTACAGTTACCGTGCCGCGAATCCTCGGTTAGTTTGACGAACGAGCATCCCCTCACCGGCTGGGAACGACAAACTACTGCCACCGTCACGCCTACAGGACCAGGATCAATGCTCACCCGAAGGAGATCGACATGAGCAACGACAACCGCAATCAGAAACCGAACCAGCCAAACCAGCCAAACCGCGACACTGGCAAGAAAACTGGCGAAATACCAGGCCAGAACGACCGTAAGGAAGGCAAGGACGAAAGTCACTCGCAGAAGTCCCAGAAGTAATTAGGCCTCCGAGAACGGTGGTCGAGCACCGTACTCTGGTTCCCGCCATGGCCCTGAACTTTACGTGTCAGCCGAGCAATCCCACGGATATCCTGCCTTGCCTAGTCTTGAAACCGCACTGATGAACCATGCGGGTCTCGTCATGGACGCGTTCGCCCTGGACGCTGCGACGCTGAATGGCGATTTCGATGAGGCGCGATTCCTCGCAATGGCTGTTGCCAGCAATGCCGACGTTATAGGCCTTAGAGGCGTCGCTCAGGCTGCGGCGCATTTGGCCGTTGCCTTGGGCCCGCCAGGTCTTCCTCCCGGCGCAGGCGTCGGTCCGTATATGGTGATGTTGGCAGACGCCCTGGACGAGGCCGACCCGCGACACGGCAACCATTTCTAGAATGGTCCCGAACACGTAGCGGCCTCGAGAGGCCGCTACCGAAACTACCGCCATTTAAACGTTAGGCCGCCTTCTCCACCCTTTTCTGCCTTCCCACTTGCTCCGCGAGCATCGTCAGTTTCTTGTCGGCGGCCTTTTCTTCGGCAAGCGTTTCAAGAAGAAGAGGTACAGCCTTGGTATATCCAAGCTGCTTAGCCATGGCCGCTAAGGTGCCATACGATGCTATCTCGTAATGTTCCACCTTGTTGCCACCGCCGATCAATGCGACGTCGCGCAGGGGGCCTTTTTCTATCTCCTCGATGACTTCTTTTCCTTCCTCAACAAGACCTTCCATTGCCGCGCACTTCATGCGTTTTAACTTAATGCCGAGTAATTCAACGATCTGATCAATCCGGTCAACCTGGCCCATCGTTTCGTCAAGGTGCAAATCGAATGCCTCCGCGAGCTCGGGCGAGGATGAGGCCCGCGCCAGCTTTGGTAGTGCTTTTGTCAACTGCTTTTCCGCGCTGTAGATGTCGGAAAGTTCGTGGACGAATAGTTCTTCGATCGTTTTTACAGTCATGTGCGTCTCCAAGTGAAGACTCAGCATGCGCTTCGAGATTGGGCAAGACGCTAACGTGAGGTGACGCCTTCAATCATCCATGTGACGATCCGGCCTAACCGAACTCCCCAACGAACTCAACGCTGCGCTGGCGATTCGCCTGAGGGACGCTCAACTTCTGGACTCTCCACCGGCGTGGGGTCATCCGTTTCTGGCTTAACCGGCTTGCCTGGAAGATTGTCGGGCCTTGTCGGATCACCGATAGGACCGGGATTGGTAGTGCGGGCGTTTGTGCGATCGCTAATCATGAGGCCTCCTAGGGAGACCTGAAGACTTCCCTTATTCAGGTGACGGTGTAGGGACTTCGCTGCATGCATGTCCTCACGCGGATGGCGAGAGTTTGTCGTGCCTATTCGTCACCCTCACCAGGTTGAAGGCCTAGACCGAAAGTAGTACGCACAAACTTGCGAGACGTCACGTACGATCAGGCCCATGAACCGTTTGCGCACAGCGGTGATACTCAACTTCGCGAAGATGAGCCGCGAAGCAATCGCCATGAATGAAGCCCTTCTCGGCCGTGATTTCGATGAAGCCCGTTTCCGGGCTCATCTGATTCGAGTCATGGCTGCGGAAAGCGAGTGCACCGAGGTTTGGCGAGCTGCCAGGGACGTCTCAGAGCTGCTCGGCGGCGTCGGCTCCCTACCTGAGCCCGGCTACGGGCAAGCGATCCTCAGACTGGCAGACAGGCTACGTATGCCGTCGTGACTTTAGGGGGGTATCGGATAGCCGACCACCGAATCGCCTGCTCGCGCGATATAGCGCGTATGCTCTTGACTATGACGCGCATCGACAGCTCAGCGACAGCGAGATTCGCGGCAATGAACTCCGATGCCGCTGCCATTACCGGTGCAACCATCGCTCACGACTTCGATGAAGCCAGGTTTCGCGCCCATCTGGTCACAAAAGCCGCAAAAGCACTTGGGTTATGGGCAATCGCCGGAGCGGCTTTTGAGATCGAGATCACTCTCGGGCCGTTGGGATCTGCACCGTCGTCGGATATCGGGCACGCGATGCTACGGCTAGCTGACCTGATCAACCCTGGTCGGAAACAGAGTTAGGGTCGACCGAGATTTGAGCCCCTTCGTCCCTGACATCGTGCAAGGAATAACCCGCTAGCCTCCAGCCGGGCTGCCCGCTGACGGTGCTGTTCCGGAGGACTTTCGCCTCGTGGTGCCTGATCCACCTGTCCAAGAAGCGTTTGCCCTGCGCGACGGATGCCACGCGGTGGTTTCGCCCCTCTCCGGTCGCCCCGCTGGGATATAGGCATAACTGCAGGCCCATAGCCGTACGGCCAAGGCTGGCGAAACGCTTATTGCTCCCGACAAGGGTGGCATGGATCGCGTGGGCCGGGTTGGTGGCGGTTGTCCAGGTGACGGTAGGCATGGGCCGGCGACGATACGCGGGCCCATCTTATGCGGCGGGACACGGCCAGCGCTATGCTATGTCATGATCCGTATCGACGAAGAAGCGATCCTCCAGTTGGCACAACTAACCGCTGACGCGATCGCAATGAATGATGCCGCCCTCGCGGATGATCTGGATGAGGCTCGCTTCCGGGCCCGGCTGATCCTCTCAGCAGCGCAAGGAATTGGCCTTCTCGACGTGGCAGAGGCCGCAGAAGCCATAGTGGTCCTTCTGCGACCACCCGGCAATGAGCCCATCCCAGGCTATGGGCACGCCATGCTGAGGCTGGCCAAGGCCCTGAGTCCACCATCCAGGCGGACTTGCACTACCGCTTAGACGGTCGCCCGTAAATGCTCGGGTGCGCTTCGATCTCCGCTTGCACCGCCCTGGCCTCGGTGCCTACCGCCTCGACGGCTGTAAGGATTGCGGGAACGGATATTCCAAGGACAATCGACCACAGTTGAAGGCCCTGTTCGTCGGCCAGATCAATGTGTCGCGAGGTCCCTACTGGATCGGCGCGTTTATCGTCGGTCATGTGGGTGCTCGCCAGGTCGTCGCGGCCACAAATTGCCGTTAGACATGTGGTGATTCCGTCGCGACCTCGTGGTCCTGGGCTTTAACCAAATGAAAGTCCAGAGCTAGTGTTCGATGCTGCCCGATGCCCATATGATTGGGACAGGCCTCAAGCATGAGACATCCATGATTCCGTCATTCCCCCGATGGGTATGGGCGTGGGCAGCACTTCTCCCTGCCGTCGCCGGAAGTACTAATGCCGTTGCCCTCCTGACCCTGCGGCACAGCGGCGTTACCCACCTTACCGGCATCTCGACCGAGGCAGGCATCGGGATCGGTGCGGGAGACACGGGGCTCCTCCTTCATGCGACGGCAATCATCGGGCTTTTCACGTTCGGATGCGCTCTAAGCTCAGCCTTGGCACGAGGGCCACGATGGATCCCATCAGCGAGTATCGCCGCCCTGATTTTGACCGTGGCCATCCTTCTCGCTATCGCAAGCAGGGTCATCGAACTTGCGCCTGCATCGGGGCTGATGGTCTGTGCACTTGCTCTCGGTGTACAAAATGGCACCACCTCCCTTACAACAGGCGCCGTCCTTCGAACCTCTCACCTAACGGGCATGTTTACCGACATTGGAATAGCGCTAGGTCAGCGGACCTGGGCTGGCCCGGTAGATTCGCGACGGGTCGCGGTGTGCGCACTGGTCATCTCCAGTTTTGTTCTGGGGGCCGTGGCAGGAGCCGTTATGTATGAACGATGGGAAGGCAATGCCCTGCTTGGCAGTGCGGCATTGGCTGCGGTGGTTGCAGTGTTATCTGCCAGCCTGTGCCTGCGAAAACGACTGTCGGAGTCTTAAATGACAACAAACAAGCGCCACTCTTCGCCAGGTTATATTCCTGACTCGCTACAGATTAACCGGCGGGCCAACCTTCGCTCGATCATGGAGGAACTGGAAAGCGATGGTGTCGAGTCGGCGTTGCTCATCGATCAGGTTCTTGGCATGGCGACCGGCACCGTGGCCAATGTACGGAAGGGAGCCGAGATCACAGACGCCATGGCGCGAGAGATCGAGTGGGCCATGAACAGGCCTGCGGGATGGCTCGATAGAGGCCCGAAAGAGACCGATATCTGAGGTGTTAGCGGATCGCACCGCCTTCTGCGGGATGCTCCGATGCAAGCTGGAGTGGACCATCCGAGCAAGTCCCCATGGTTGCGGTCACGAGGTCGGCAGGGGGAACGATCGAGGGAGCCGGGGCCACGCTACGGCGTGGCCATGCTTCGCCTGGCAAAGCTCATGACCCCGCCGCCGGCGGCTTAGGCAGTCTGCTCGACGGGCGCCTGGCTGTCGATGATCTGGCCAGGCGTGTGCACCACCCAGCTGAAAGCTCCAGGTTGCGGCGCGATCGCCTTCACTTCGTCCAGGGTAGGGATGGTAGCCGGCAACTCGCCGTTGAAACCCATCTGCCAGGCTGACGCCCACTTCCACAGGGCGTCCCGCCACGCGATCATCGCGGCGGCATCGCCGGCGAACTGCGCCACCCCAGAATCCTTGTAGGACACACACGACAGCACCGAATCGTAGGCGTTCTGCTTCGCCGTGTCCTCCATCCACTGCTGCAAGCCGGCGGTGAACATGGCGACATAGTCAGCGAATGAAGGGCCAGGCACGGGCTCTGGTACGTTGCCAGCCGCCAGCCACTGCTGATATGCCTCCCATTCGATGGAGCTGTTGATGCTCACCGTGGAGCCGGCCTCGGCGTTGAACACGACATTGGGATCGCTGGTAAGGACGTACATCGTCAGAACTCCGCGCGCAGGATAAAGGCATTGGCCGTATTCAGCTGCGCGAGCGCGCCGGCCGAAGGGGTTCCACCACTGATCGTTCCATTGAGGTCGATGGCAACACACGTCTCGTTTCCGCCGGACAGGCCTACCGCTGGCGTGTTCATGCTGTAGATCGCCACTTGAGTTGCCTCGACATTGAGGTTCGCCGTGATAAACGAGATGTCCGGCGTGCGACGCATCGGTGGGTTGAGGGGCTGGAAAAATCGTACGCTGGACGAACTGCCAAATCGCCCAGTGATGAGTTGTGACGTGGGGCGGCTGTAGCGCTGCACCAAAAGCTGTTCTACCTGGAGCGCCCGGTACTCAAAGTCGGTCGCCGGCGTCGTGTTGGTCGCCACCGCCTCGGCCTGCACACCGCATATGTCGAGATAGGCCGCCGTCGTCCACGTGCCAACGGGAGTTACGCCGCCAGTCGTGTCCTGGTTGTAAAGGTAGAACGACAGGTTCACGTTGCTGTTGGTGCCAACCGTCTTTCCGGCCACGCTGGGCATCGTCAAGTAGACGGTATAGCGGGCCCATACGGTCGTTATGGCCGCAGTCCCGTTAACCACGACGGCCGCGGAACCACCGGTGCCGAACGCCTGGGCTGCAGCTACCACGATGGTGCGGTTCGAGTCCGCCTTGGCCCAGAACGAAACAGCCATAACCTGGCCGCCGAAGGTCCTCACATCCTCGATGTACTGCAACATGCGGATGATCGAGCCGGTGCCGCCCTGCGAGCCAAGGGTGGACGCTTTCAATCTGCAGAAGTATGGCGTCTCAACGGGCACGTCGGTCTGCCCAAGCGCGAATGCCTGCGCCGTTCCGGTGATCGTGCTGTTGCCGGATCCGCCACTGCCGGGATAGGCCTGGAACAGCCAGCGATCACCCCATCCCACCGCATTGACGGAGGTCTGCGATCCCGTCAGGCCAGCCTGCCAGAAGCGGAAATCGCCATTAATGACGCGGTTACGGAAGGCCTTCATCCGCGAACTGAATGCGGTGGCATCGGCAATGCCGGCTTCGACATCGTCAACGCGGGCGTCTAGCTCCACACAGTTCTGGCTCAGCTTCATGAGGGCAGACGTGCCGTTGTCGCCACCTTGGGCGACGGGCCGGAAATCGACAGGCTGGACGGACATGGTGTTCCTCAGTAGTTGGAGACATCGATGACCAGGATCACCGCTGTCCCTTCGTTAATGGTTGATACGCCCTGTGGACCATCCACAATCATCCCCTGCCCCGTTACCACCCCCGCGTTCGCGCGTGTCGCATAGAGCATCGTGTTACCCGCCTGCGCCGATATGCTGAAACCCACCTGCATGTGGATACAGGCATAGGTTCTCGCCGCGTCGTAGTTCCTCGTGGTGGTTGGCCGGGCCGAAGCCGAATACATGTCGTTAATGCGCATGTATTTCTGCATGATGTCGAACGTCTTCTGACCCGCGGCGTTGAACACCTGTAGTCCCAGGTGAGGGTCCGTATCGAACGGCACGTCGAAGATGAAATACGGCACCTGCGTGCCCACGCCACCACCGGACACCAGCATGATTCCCCACCGATTTCCCGCGGTGTCGAACCAGATCTGCCCCACGGCGAAACCCGTGCCCGCGACCGCGATCAGTGGCATCGTCAGACCGGTGCGGTAGAACACCACGAAGGACGTTCCGCCGGCGTTCGACAGGTTCGTCGTCGCCGCGGATCCTTTCTCGCGCACGGTCAGGTTGCGATATTTGTCATCGGCTTGGACAGTCACGCCGTCGGCGAGAAAGAGCTGGAATCCGACCGTCATCAGTAGCGCCCGTACAGCATGGTGGCGTCGACGGCGCCACCGGGAAAGCCGCCGCGTGGGGACCACGAGATGGTGTCGCCCGAGATTGTCATCACCGGCGAGTACCTGTTCCCATTGGCCGTGTACAGCGCGTACCAGATGGCGCCCGTGCCCGAGTCTGGGACGTTGACCGAGCCCGTACTGCCCGCGCCGACTACCAGCGATCCGAAGAGGCGAGAAAGGCGCGTGGTGACGTCGATTATCAGGTTTCCGCTCTCGTCGAAGACCTGGGCACCGACACCCATTACCAGGCGCCCCAGCGAAAGCGGAGCGTTCCGTTCCCGTCGTAGAGGCGCGCGCCCGCACCATCACGCTCCGTGCGAAAGCCAGACCCGGAACCGCGCTGTATCAGCGCCCCGTTCGGATCGATTTCCCAGAGCGGGTTGCCGTTGGAGTCCGTGGCCGCCGACCGCAGGTAGGCGATCTTCGCCGTGGTGATCGAGGCGTTAGCAATGAAGGCGCTGTCGACGAATACCTGGCCACCTGTAATGACGAACGGAAACCTTGCCGCTGCGCCCCCGTTCGATGCGTCGAATACGGCAAAGGTCGCTGCGTTCACCAGCACCTGCGAGGTTACCGTGCCGCCGCTGTAGTCTACGCCAACGGCGATGCCGGCAAGGTAACGTTGACCGTTCGCTGCGATCTCGGTCTTAATCGTGTAGCTGGCCGAGACCTTGCCGTCGAGCGATGCCTGGGCATTCGAGATCAGCTGGATCGAGGCCTGATACGACGAAACCGTGCCCGTGACCGACGACACTTGGGCCGACAAGGTATCCGTACGACTCGCCTGTGCGCGATCGCCATACACCTGAGCCAGGGTGTAGGAGTAATAACCTGCGGTCGGCAGCGTCTCCCAGTCAGCCGCGTCATCGCCATCGCCTGTGTATTCGCCTGCACCCTTCGGATTCACCTGGGCGTAGATCGCATCGGTACGTGACGCCGTTGCCTGAACGGCATCGCCTAGGTCCTGAACCTGCAGGTTCGTGTCGTAGATCGATCCCACGAGGCCATAGGCGGTTTGCACGCGCGCGCCGATGTCGCGCCACATGGTTGCATCTGTGCCTGGCTCAGGGCCGTTCAGCGGGATTGCCTGCACCGCCCTGTAGAGGCGCTCGCCATGAGCCACGATGGTCGCGATCGCATAGGCCTTCGCGGCCTCCCATTCGGGCGCCTGGATGAACGCCTGTAGGTCGTCGATGGCATCGAACTTCGAAAGGAGATCCTGCGCCAGCTGGGTGCTACTGATCTTGCCCGTCAGGTAATCGAGGATCTGGGCCGCGTCGCTGCTGCTCTCGCCGTGGATGGGGCCGATCTCTGGCCCGTAGTTCCCCGTATCCGTGCCGCGCACGCGGGCCCAGAAGTAAAACTCGTCGCCAGCCCGCAGATTCAGGAGCGAGTAGCTGTTCGCCGGCAATGCCACCGTGGCGAGCGGCGCGGCCTGCGCCCGGGTCGGCGTCGTGCCGAAGAAGATCTCCACGGCGTCGGCGCCGATGAGGTTCAGGCGGTCGGGCATCTGCCAGGTGAGCAGGATGGCCATGACCATGGGCGTGGCCACAAAGTTGGTCAGCTCGCCCAGAACCGGCGGCGCGCCGGATACGTCCACCGGGTTCTGGTTCCACGGGCCCGGAAGGCCGAGGCGGCCCACGGCGCGCGCGCGAACGATCCACGTGCCCGCGGGAATCCGCGCCTGAATCGAGTTGGTAGTAGCGATGGCCTCGGACTTCGGAAGGCCGGAGGCGCGCAGGGCGCTCTCGATACGGCGGACAGCCGATGCGTTGGCCTTCGCACTGCCCTTTTCGACTTGGTCGGACGCGAGAAGGGATTCGGCGAAGCCCTGTTCGACGGCGTCGCTCCCGCCGATCCATGTCTCGGCATCCATGAGCTTTGCCATGTCGTCCCTGCTCTCGCCCGTGTGCGCGGCGTAGATGTCCGCCATGGCGCGATCGAACGGTTCGAGGGTGTCGGCGTACTCGCGCAGGTCGTTGCGGTTACCACTGGCAACGACCCAGGCGTTGTGAATCATGAAGAAGCCAGCCCGGGCGATCTGCACGGTGTCGCCGGCCATGGCGATGATCGAAGCGGCCGACGCCGCGAGGCCGAGCACGCTGACGTTGACCTCACCATCGAATGCGCGGCGGCAATCTGCCTCGGTGGCCAAGCCCATCTGCACCAGGCACATCACACAGAACGGATGGGTGCGCAGGTGAGCCGCCTCACGATCCAGCAGCGCAACGCCCTGCACTACGCCACCACGAAGGTTCACGGCGACCGCGAGGTGCGCGCGCAGCGCATCCGCCGGGCGAAGCACTCGCGCTCATCCACGCCGGTGCTCCAGTGCTGGCTGGAAGACCGCGGCGGCTGGTTCCTATGCCTTCTGCTCGGCCTCGCTGTGCTTGCCCGGGCCGCAGGGGTGACCTCGTGAGCCGCCTGGAACAGCGCCTTCAAGGCGCACTCGCCTGGTGGATGGCCGCGCCCATGGACGAGAAAGCTGCCGTTGCGCTGCTCGTCCTGCCGTGGGTTATAGCCCTGGTCATCGTCTCCGCCGCACCTGCGCATCCCCTCCCCTCCCCCGTGCGCTGAGCGGCATCACCCGAGCCCGGCGGTTTGACCGGGCACCTATTCAACAGCGCCGGCATCGCCGGCAAGGAATTTGCAATGCCACGTGGCGTTACCTACGGCTCATTCACCGCTCGCTACGGCGAGAAAGTCTCCGTCGACGGCTCCAGCTCAATCGTTCCGACCTGCTGGCTGCGGATCAACTCGGCCAAGGACAAGAACGACGGACTTGGCGGCGAGCGCATCGAGACAGAAGCGCTCCTCACACCGGAGCAGGCACGCGTGCTGATCGCTTCTCTCGAAACCTTCGTGGCATCGGTCGTCGACGACGACGAATAACCCATGCCGCGCACGCCCGACCTCTTCTCCGGCTGGTTCGACAACCAGGCCAACCTCGCGAAGAACATTCAGGACATCGCATGACCAGCACGACCGTCTCTCCCGAAGACTTCGAGAAAGCCCTGAAGCGTGCCTGCCTGCGTTCCATCGCCTTGCACGTAGGTTCCGACCCGTTGCGTGCCGGCGACCGAACGGCGGTCCAGTACGGCGCCCTGCTGAAGGACATAGCCGACGAGGCCGACCTGTCCGGATCGCAGACCAGGCGCCAGCTACGGAAGATGGCCGAGGCTGGCAAGGTCATCCGCGACGACCGCCGCGGCGGCTCCACTGCGTGGTGGCTGGTCGGGCTTGCTGCCGAGCTTAAGGGTTCAGATCCGGTGTGCGCTCCGCGTCAGGGTGTGACGGCTGTTTCCACCTCCGCGCCGGCCGTGCACGCCACGCCATTGCCCGCGACTACCCGTCAGGCCCAGACACCGCAGCGCGACAACTGGTGGGAAGTCCTGGGCGTCAACAAGGACGACTCGTTCCGCGAGTGCACCGCCGCGTACGAAGAGATCCACGCACGGCTGCTCGGCGATGAGGGTCCCGAAGCGCCAGCCCTTATTGCCCGCCTCAAAGTCGCCTACGACGGTGCGGCCAAGGCCCACGAAGTGCAGGTTTCCGAATGAGCATCCCCGCTTATCCCCTCGCATGGCCCGAAGGCTGGAAGCGCACGCCTGATCACGGCCGCGACCGTGCGCGCTTCGGCCGCAAGACGCAATCGGGCACGAACACCTGGAAGACCCACACGCAGCTGACTATCAGCCAGGCGGGGGAGCGCGTGCGCGCCGAGCTCGGGCGAATGGGCGTCTCCGACGATGACATGGTGATCAGCACGAACCTCGTGCTGCGCATGGACGGCCTGCCGCGCTCCGGTCAGGCCGAGCCGCGCGACCCGGGCGTGGCTGTGTACTGGAAGCGCCGTAACGAGCGCAATGCCCCGCCGAAGTGCATGGCCATCGACCAGTACGACCGCGTCGCCGACAACCTCGCCGCGATCGCGGCAACCCTGGAAGCCATGCGCGCGATCGAGCGCCACGGCGGGGCCGCCATACTCGACCGGGCATTCAAGGGATTCGTAGCGATTGAGTCGCCCGATGCGGACTGGGCCCGTGTCTTCAACATCAAGCCCGAGTCGTCCGAGACGGAGGTCCGCGACCGGTACCGCTACCTGCGTTCGCTGCACCACCCGGACAACGGCGGCGACGCCGAGAAATTCGACCAGGTCCAGAAAGCCTGGGTCGGTTACTGCCGCGCGAATGGCGCCCAGGAGACCGAATGAATTTGCCCATTATGTGCAACCCATTCGGCCATCCGCAGTTCGCCAGAGTCTTGCAGACCGTGGATAAGCGCGATCTGTTCCCGCTCATGCCTGCCCAGCTGGTAGCAAATAGGCTCGAGCCGGTACTGCATGACGACCTTGCCAGCCATGACAACCGTGTAGCCATGCGAGTCGTAGCAAAGGGTTCGAGTCTCGCCCGTCTCAGCGTCAGGGCAAATTGGAATCTCAAGCATGTTGCCTCCCGGTGCAGGCCATCACGAACGCCCCCATTCGGCAGGTCTCGACCATACACATTACGCGTTATGGGGGCGTGACCATGGACCCGCAGATCCAGCCCAAGCCTAGCAACGCGCACAAGCCCCGCATCCGCATCGTCGAGTGCCGCGAGACGGTCTACGAGATCCGCCAGCCGGACTACGACGTGGTGCGCAACAAAGCTGGCGAGATCACCGCGGTGCCCTCGGGCCGCTTCCTCCGAAGCATGACCTGCAAGGAACTGTCGACTGCAATGGAATGCGCACCGCGCGGCGCCGCGGGTCGCCCGCAGCACGCTATCGAGACGGCTGGTCGTCCCTATTACGGCAAGCCCATTCTGGACGCGCCATGACGCCCGACACCGAACGTCCCGACGCCTGCGCGATCGCGGGCAAGGTCCACCTCTTTATCGGCGGCGCGCACAAGGTCATGTCGCCAGGCGCCGCCGAAACCTTCATTCCCAAGATCACCGACGCCATCGAACTGGCGAAGAAGCAGGAGGCCGACAAGCCATGAACGACCAGACGTACCGCGATTTCAAGGAATACCTGAGGACCAGGAAGCTTCGCAAGAGCATCGCGCTTTCGAAGCGTCGCAAAGCGCGCGGCGTACAGCATGTGGATGGCCGCGCAGGCCGCGCAAGGTCGGGAGATAAGGGATGAGCAATCTGGCCCTCAACGACATTGCCTACCGCGTCGCCAAGCACGGCCGGATTTCCCGTGACGAGCCGTGCCAGGAGGAACTGGACGCCATCAAGGCGCGTATCGCCCAACTCACCTCGCGAGAGGCGAACGGGGATGAGAAGCCGGTGGCTTTCAGAATCATTGACCGCTATGGCCGTCCTTATCCGTGGGTCGATGCTTCGTTGGGTGACCCAGAGACCGTCGTTGGTGAGAGCGAGCGCGTCGAATACGCTTATGCCCACCCCGCCGCGCATGAAGCCGCCAAGCCGAACGGCGAAATGGTCGAAGTCACGAAGGAAGACGGCAACAACTATTGCCTGATTCTGAGCGCTCTAGGCATGGAGGAAGAAGGCGACCCGGTTGCGGAGGTTCGTCGTCTTGTAGACCTTGAAGCTGCCAAGCCAGTGGAGGGCATGGCCCTTGTCCCGGTCGAGCCGACGCCAGAGATCGTGGCTGCCGCTGCCATCGCAGCCTGGCCAGTGGCTTCGAAAGCCGACGTGGAGATGGCCAAGAAGGCCGCCATTATCGTGCTTCGCTCCATGACGGCCGCCCAGCCCGGTATCACGCTTGATCAGGTTGCTGCGACGATCGCCACTATGGCACCTGCGTACCGAGCGATGATCGCTGTCGCTCGCAAAGGGCTGTCCGCATGAAGCCTGACACCCTAGTCGGCAACGTGTCAGTCCGAGGCATACGGTCTGAGCACGTTCATAGCTGCGCCAATCCGCCCAGAATGGGCGACGAGTTCTTTCTGAATGAAGCCGGCGAAGTCTACGTACGCGCGATCGGTCATACCCGGCTTCGTAATCTCGGCGTTGATCAGCTCACCAACACGCATGATTTCCGTGTATGCACGAACCACAACGCTCGAGATGTCCTGACCGAGGTCCGGCAGCATGAGGTAGAAGCGCTCGAACGTCGGGAGCGTTGGCGCCCTAAGGCGATGCACCCAACCTTTGTAATCAGCCTCGGATTTCAGCTCCGCGTTCTTGAAGGTTTGGCTTTGCTGGTTAACGACTGTTTGCCAGGTCGCAAGGTCCGTGCACAACGCAGTCGCCAGCGCAGTGCGCACGTCCGCTTGCCGCTTGCGGTCCTTGCCCCATTGGTAGAGACCCAGCCCAAGGGCAACGACTGCCGCTGCGGCGGTAGCCAGAGCCGACAGGATGCTCCATCCAGACTCGACTTGCACCGTTTGGGCGCAGCTCGCCTGCACCAACGCCAGGTAACCCACCATGCGTGAACTCCCCATCCTTTTCAGTGCGCCGATGGTGCCCGCAACGATTTATCGCCGCAATCGGCGGTGGCCCTCACGCACGTCTGCCGCCCTTCGCCAGCGCTCCAGCCTGAAGGATAGCTGCTTGGACCGCGCTGGGAATGCTCGCCTCATCGGAAGCCGTGCCTGCAAGCTCGCCGGTGGAATGGGTTGTACCGACGAATTGCGCCAGCCACTGAAGCTCATGCCCGGTCGGTTCGAAGCTGACGGTGACGAGGATTCGACGGCCTCGCTCATCAACCAGGGTCAGGTCGCTCTGCATTTGCGCTATCCCCATCTACTGCCAGAACTGGCGTTGGCCCAGAATCGCCGCCTCCAGGGCTTTCCGCACCTCGAGATCGGCCGCGTCGTCATCCCCAGCTGTCAGTTGTCCGCTGGGTCCACCTACGAGGCGATCTGCTCGATATACCGTCCCTTCCCAGATCACAATCCCAAGGGCTCCCCGCCCCCAGGTTGCACGGTAACGGAACTCTCCGAGTGTGCCTGTAATGAATTTGAGCACTACGACGACCCAGTTTCGCGAATGACGACCATAGTGACCGCACAAACTTGGCCCATCAACCCGGCCCTATCCGGCTCAGTCGCGATACGTGCCGCTGAGCACTGCAGCTGTGCGCTCAGCGTCGTGCCGAGCCCTGGCCAAGGCATCGTCCGGATTGGTGAACACTGCGGTCGCACCGGACACCAGCGCCCCCTGAGCCTCAGGCATCTCCGCTTCGAGCGCTTTTTCCCGGGTGGCATAGACGGCCCACGAAGCCTTCCACCCAGCGGGATCGCGCTTAACGGAGAAAACGGCCCAGTGCGAGCCAACAACCAAGGGTTCTGCCATGCGTGAGCTTCCGATTCTATTCTCGGCTCCGATGGTGCGCGCCCTTCTCGAAGGCCGCAAGGAGGTCTAACGGCGTGAGCACCAATCACCACATCATCGATGCGGCGGAGCTTCGCCGGCAGTCCGGGCTGACGCAGCCGGCCGCGGTGAAGCGGTGGGCCAGTGCCCAAGGCATCCGGGTGTTCGACGGTGCCGATGGCCCTTGGACAACCATCGAGGCAGTCAATAAGGCCTTGGGGGTATCCTCGGCTTCCAACGACCACGCCTACTCACCGGACATCGTGTAAATGCCCCGAGGACGCCCAAGGAGGCCGGACGCCTCCATCCCTAATCACATCGAACAGGCGAAGCTGCCGAAAGGCTGCTACTGGGATAAGCGCGATCGCGTCTGGTACACCATCCTGCCGGGCGTCAAGGCCTCTCGGCGGAAGATTGCCGACGCCTCGGCGCTGATGTCGGACCTGCACCGCGTGATGGAACAACTCGCGGGCGTCGACCGTAACTCGCTCGACTTCGTCATGGCCCAGTTTGAGGTAAGCGAGAAATTTAAGAGCCTCGCGCCGGCAACACAGGCGGGCTACAAAAAGTATCGCAAGGTGGCCAGCAGCTTCCCGACCGCTGCCGGACCGCTCGGCTCGCTGGCAGTGCGCGGCCTCACTGCGCCGCTGATGCAGAAGGTGATCGACAAGATCGCGGCCCAGGGCACACCGACGAAGGCGAACGCCCTGCTCCGCTACCTCCGCCGCATGTTCCGCTGGGCAAAGAACCGCGGCTTCTGCGAAACCAATCCGTGTGCCGGGCTCGAGCAGGCGAAAGAGCGCCAGCAGCGCCGTCTACCCGATGACTGTGCGATGGTGGGCATCGTCTCGTTCGCGAAGGTGCGCGGTGAATACACTGCGCACCGCGAGGGCGCGCTTGCACCATACCTCTGGCAGATGGTCGAGATCATGTACTTATGCCGGCTGCGCGGCATCGAGGCGCTGACGCTCGCGGACGATGCTGAACTGGCCGAGGGACTGATGACAAACCGAGTGAAAGGTTCGCGCGACAACATCGTCGCCTGGACGCCTCGCCTCCGCGCCGCGTGGGATGTAGCGAAGGCCAGGCGCGACGAGATCTACGCGCGTCACCGCCTACCGGTGCCGTTGCACGCGAAGGACCGGCGCGTGTTTGTTAACCAGACCGGCGGTCCACTTGCGAAAAGCACGTTCGACAGCGCCTTCCAACGCCTGATGAAGCTGGCGATCACCGAGGGCGTAATCACTGAGGCGCAGCGATTTGGGCCGCACGACCTGAAGCGCAAGGGCATCACGGACACGAAGGGAACTCGCGGCGAGAAGCAACGGGCAAGCGGTCATAGATCCGAACGCATGCTCGACGTTTATGACTTCGAATTGCCGGTGGTTGCCCCGTCAGAAAAGGACTGATGGCGGCGCTACAGTGGTTTTACTGAGTTGAAGGGCACGACTTCTTCGGATGCCCTCACCTATTCGGAAGCCGATTGTGTGGGCACTCATAGGAGCCCGCCATGTCCACTGCCAATAAGCCGAACATCCTTGTCATCATGGGTGACGACATCGGCTGGATGAACCCCAGCTGTTACCACCGCGGCATGATGGGCTACTGGACGCCCAATATTGACAGAATTGCCGCCGAGGGAGCCCTGTTCACGGACTGGTATGGGCAGCAGAGCTGCACTGCGGGACGCGCGGCGTTCATAACGGGGCAATGCCCCATTCGCCCGGGGCTTACAAAAGTGGGCCTGCCTGGCGCTGATATTGGCATCCAGCCGGAAGACCCGACGATCGCCGAGGTCCTGGCGCCTCTGGGTTATGTATCAGGCCAGTTCGGCAAGAATCACTTGGGCGATAAGAACAAGTACCTACCCACCGTACATGGGTTTTCAGAGTTTTACGGCAACCTCTATCACCTCAATGCCGAGGAAGAGCCCGAAGATCCGCAGTATCCGAAGGATCCTCGCTTCAAGAATTTGTTCGGGCCGAGGGGCGTTTTGAAGGCCAGGGCCACAGATAAAGACGACACGACCGATGAGCCACGCTGGGGAGTTGTCGGAAAGCAGAGCATCGAAGATACAGGGCCTCTGACCAAGAAAAGAATGGAAACAGTCGACGAGGAGTTTGCCGGCGCCGCGCTCGATTTTATCGATCGCCAGGCGAAAGCCGGCACCCCGTTTTTCTGCTACATGAATACGACGCGCATGCACGTCTGGACCCATCTGAAACCAGAATCCCAAGGCGTTACAGGGCTGGGACTCTACCCGGATGGCATGGTTGAACTTGACGGCTTCGTCGGCCAATTTCTCGACAAGCTCGACGAGCTCGGCATCTCGGACAACACCATTGTCGTCTTCACGACCGACAACGGTGCCGAAGTACTCAGCTATCCCGACGGCGGTCAGACCCCTTTCCGGGGCGAGAAAGCCACGAACTGGGAAGGCGCGTTCCGCGTGCCCATGGTCATTCGCTGGCCAGGCGTCATCGAGCCTGGCTCCATTATCAACGACATCTGTGCCCATGAAGATCTGCTCCCCACTTTCGCTGCAGCTGCGGGGGACACGACGATTAAGGAGCGGCTGCTCAAGGGCACCTCGCTCGCGGGCAAGCAGTTCAAAGTTCACCTCGACGGGTACAACCTAACCGACGCTCTCCGCTCGCACGAGAAGAGCGGCACAAAACCGCTCAGCTTCGCCGAGACATGGCCCCGGCAAGAGTTCATCTACTGGAACGATGACGGCCAGCTATGTGGAATTCGGCTAAAGAGCATCAAGCTGAACTTCCTTCAGCAACTCCACAAGGGATTGGACGTTTGGACACGTGAGTTCACCAACTATCGCATCCCACGTGCCTACAACCTCCGATCCGATCCCTTCGAGCGCGCGGATGAATCGGGCATGCCGTTTCAGACATCGAACCAGCTATTTTTTATCGTCCCCGCACAAGCTGTCGTTGCAAGATGGCTTCAATCGTTCAAGGAATTTCCGCCGCGCCAGAAATCGGCCAGCTTCAATGTCGACGATGTTGTCGAGAAGATCATGGATGCCGCTGCGAAAGGTCCTGGCCGGTAGTGCAATGCGCTGCTGCAAGTGGCCAGCACGCGACCAAAGAGCGCTTATTTTTACGGCGATTTTTACGGGTAAGTGTGCGGCTGCGGTAAATTCTCGCGTAAGCCACTGATGTTTCTGGTGCCCGGAGTGGGACTCGAACCCACATACCCTTTCGGATGAGGGATTTTAAGTCCCTTGCGTCTACCGATTTCGCCATCCGGGCTGAAAAGAAAAAAGGCGCAACCGCTTACACGGTGCGCCTTGGAATGCGATGGAGGCCGAGGTCGGAATCGAACCGGCGTACGCGGATTTGCAGTCCGCTGCATGACCACTCTGCCACCCGGCCATCGCTTGCGCAGGCGGAGAGTATCCGCATAGCGCTTAAAAAACAAAACCTCGGTCACCCGAGGCTTTGTGGAATCTGGAGCGGGAAACGAGACTCGAACTCGCGACCCCGACCTTGGCAAGGTCGTGCTCTACCAACTGAGCTATTCCCGCGTCGTAGTCCGGTTATTTTAGGGAACTGGACGATTGTGTCAACTGTTTTTGTCACCACGCAGCGCAGGCCATGCGGCGCGCAGGTAATCCAGCCCCGACCAGATGGTGAGGATGCCCGCGATCACCAGCAGCGCCTCGCCAATGTGGTACAGGCGCAGGGTTTCGGCATCATGCTGGAGCAGCAGTACCACCAGGGCCACCATCTGCATCATGGTCTTGAGCTTGCCCAGGAAGGCCACCTTGACCTTGGAGCGGGCACCGATTTCGGCCATCCACTCGCGCAGGGCCGAGACGCTGATCTCACGGCCCACGATCACGGCGGCGGTAATGGCCAGCAGGATGCCGGGCCAACCGGTAGGTGCCGACTGCACCAGCAGGAACAGGGTGATGGCGACCATGAGCTTGTCGGCCACCGGATCGAGGAAGGCGCCGAAGGCCGAGGTCATATCCAGGCGACGGGCCAGGTAGCCATCGAGCCAGTCGGTAAACGCCGCCAGCACAAAGACCACGGCCGCGGCCAGGTTAGCCCCGCGGAACGGGAGGTAGAAGACGACCACCATGACCGGCAGGAGCAGCACACGGAAAAGGGTAAGCCAGGTAGGCAAGTTGATACGCATGGATTCAGCCGGTTGCGGGAGGCGTCGCGCTGGCAGGCGCTTCCGTTCGATCAGGGGTGCAGCATGGCATAGATGCGTTCTGCGAGGCCGCGATCAATACCCTTTACGCTCATCAATTCTTCAACACCGGCCGCCTCGACGCCGGATAGACCGCCAAACGCCTTCAACAGTGCCGCGCGGCGGCGCGCGCCCACGCCAGCCACGTCCTCCAGCGTACTGCGTTCGCGGGCCGCCTCGCGCTTGCGGCGGTGGCCGCTGATCGCAAAACGGTGCGCTTCGTCACGTACCGCGGCCACGAGGTGCAGCGCGGGGGAAGACGTACCCGGGTGCAGCATCTTGCCGCTCTCGGCCAGCACGAGGGTCTCCTCGCCTGCCCGGCGCCCCGGGCCCTTCGCTACGCCGACCACGCGGATGCCTTCCACGCCAAGTTCGCGCAGCACATCCACCGCCTGGGCCACCTGCCCCAGGCCACCATCGATCAGCAGGATGTCCGGCTTCGCCCCACCCTCCACCACTTTCTTGAAGCGGCGGGTGAGCGCCTGGTGCATGGCGGCGTAGTCATCGCCCGGGGTGATGCCGGTGATGTTGAAGCGGCGGTAGTGCGATTTCTCCGGCCCTTCAGGGCCAAAGACCACGCACGAGGCCACCGTGGCTTCGCCGCGGGTGTGGCTGATATCGAAGCACTCGATGCGGCGCGGCGGCTCGCTGAGTTCCAGCACCTTCTGCAGGTCGTCGAAGCGCGCCAGCAGCGTGTGCCGGCTGGCGAGCCGCGACGTCAGCGCGGCGCTGGCGTTGCGTTGTGCCATCTCGAGGAAACGCGCCCGGTCGCCGCGCACATTCGGCTTCAGCTGCACGGCGTAACCCGCGTGCTGCGAGAGCACGTCGGCCAGGATCTCCATGTCCTCGACCGGATCGCTAAGCACCAGCTCACGCGGCACCTGGCGCTCCAGGTAGTACTGCGCGATGAACTGCGCCAGCACATCGCCCACCGAGGCATCGGTGGGCAGGCGCGGGAAGAAATCGCGCGAGCCCAGGCTGACGCCATTGCGGAAGAACAGCACGCTCACACACGCCATGCCGCCATCCATGCAGCAGGCGATCACATCCATATCGGCGCTGGCGCCCTGCACGAAGTGCTGGGCCTGCAGCTTGCGCAGCGCGGCGACCTGGTCGCGCAGCGAGGCGGCGCGCTCGAAATTCAGCGCGGCGCTGGCCTGCTCCATCGACTTGGCCAGCTCATCGATCACGGCGCTACTGCGGCCTTCGAGGAACATCTCCGCGTGGCGCACATCGCTCCGGTAATCGTCGACGCTGATCAGCTGCACGCACGGCGCACTACAGCGGCCGATCTGGTGCTGCAGGCAGGGCCGCGAGCGGTTCTTGAAGTAACTGTCCTCGCACTGGCGCACCTTGAACAGCTTCTGCATCAGGCCCAGGCTTTCGCGCACGGCGAAGGTGCTGGGGTACGGGCCGAAGTAACGCCCTGCCCCGGTCTTGGCGCCACGGTGGAATGCCAGTCGTGGGTAGTCCTCCCCGCCCGACAGGTAGATGTACGGGTAGCTCTTATCGTCACGAAGGACAATGTTGTAGCGCGGCTTCAGCGACTTGATCAGCTGCGATTCGAGCAGCAGGGCTTCGCCGGCGGTGCGTGTTAGCGTCACTTCCGCACGATCGATCTGCGACACCATGGAGGCAATGCGCGGATCCATCGGCGGCTTGAGGAAGTAGTTACTGACCCGCTTCTTCAGGTTGGCGGCTTTGCCCACGTACAGCAGCTCGCCCTCGGCATCGAAATACCGATAGACGCCGGGCGAGGTGGTGAGGTGGCGAACGAAGGCCTTGCCATCGAACGGATGCGACTCGGTGTGCTCCATCGGGGCATTTTAGCTGGTGATGGGCAACCGGGAATGAAAAACGCCGGCATGGAGGGGGACCATGCCGGCGCGACCTTCCTTGGGGGAGTGTCGCCTTCGTCCATGAAGTGTTTCCGGCGACAGGGATAGGTTACGGCGGCGCCCGCGTCGGCGCGCCCGGCGAAGTCCGGCGAAGCCTGTAAGCCCCGCCCTCGCCCCCTTGTGGGGGAATCCCTACAGGTGTCCCGATTCCTTCAGCCAACGCTCCGCCCGGGCCAGGTCTTCGGGGGTATCGATGCCCGGCGGGAAAGGCTCGGGCGTGAGGTTCACCGAGATGGCATAGCCATGCTCGAGCGCCCGCAGCTGCTCCAGCGATTCGGCCTGCTCCAGCGGGGTGCGCGGCAGGGCCGCCATGCGGCGCAGGAAGCCCGCACGGTAGGCGTAGATCCCGATGTGGCGCAGGAACGGTACCCCGGCCGGCAGGGCGTGGCGGTCGGCCGCGAACGCGTCACGCGCCCACGGCGCGGGGGCGCGGGTGAAGTAGAGGGCGCGGCCATTACCACCCCGCACCACCTTGACGATGTTCGGATCGAACAGCTCCTCCGCATCGGTGATCGGGGTGGCCAGCGTCGCCATGGGCGCCTCGTCCCCGGCGAGCGTATCCACCACCGCACGAATGCCGGCGGCCGGCGCGAACGGCTCATCGCCCTGCAGGTTCACGACTACGGTGTCCTCGGGCCAGCCAAAGTGATTGACCACCTCAGCAATCCGGTCCGTGCCCGAGGCGTGGTCCTCGCGGGTCATGCAGACCAGGATATCGCCCTCGCAGCCCCGCATTTCTGAGGCGACCCGGGTATCGTCCGTGGCCACCACCACCTGGGCGGCGCCAGCGCTGGCGGCACGCGCGGCCACCCGCCGCACCATGGACAGACCGCCGATCGGAAGGAGCGGCTTACCAGGCAGGCGCGTGGAGGCGTACCGCGCCGGGACGACGACGACGAAGGGAGGGGTCTTGGCAGCCATGCGTGGCGATCCGGGCGGGGGTCAAGCCCGCATTATGGATCGCCACGCGAGAACGTGTCGCGCGAAAGCGCACTCGCGCGCTGCACGCCCCTTTAGGAGCGCGCTTGCGCGCGATCTCACCCCGCCGAGCCGAGGCTGAACCCCACCCCGTTCGCCAGCTCAACAAACCCTGGAAACGACGTCGCCACGTTCGCACAATCACCAATGGTGATCGGCGCCGCGGCCACCAGGCCCGCAATGGCAAAACTCATGGCAATGCGATGGTCACCGTGGCTATCCACCGAACCGCCGCCGATCGGGCCGCCACGGATGATCGCGCCATCGGGCAGCTCATCGATCAGCACGCCGCAGGCTTTCAGGCCGTTAGCCATCGTGGCGATGCGGTCGGATTCCTTCACGCGCAGCTCGGCCGCGCCACGGATCGTGGTCATGCCTTCGGCACACGCCGCGGCCACGAACAGCGCCGGGAACTCATCGATCATGTCCGGCACGATATCCAGCGGCAGCGCCACGCCATGCAACGGGCGGTAGCGCACCACGAGGTCGGCGATGACTTCGCCGCCGCTATGGCGCTCGTTCTCAACGCCGATGTCGGCGCCCATCAGCTCCAGCGCGGCAAGCAAGCCGGTGCGGCGCGGGTTGAGGCCCACGCCTTTCAGGCGTACCAGCGAACCGGGCACCACGCACGCCGCGACGATAAAGAACGCTGCTGACGAAAAGTCCGCAGGCACGTCCACGTCGACAGCGCGCAGCACATGGCCGCCTTCGACCTTCGCCTTGCCGGGCGAATACTCGATGGGCCAACCGAATGCCTTGAGCATGCTTTCGGTGTAATCGCGCGTGGGGTGCGGTTCGATCACCTCGGTGGTGCCTTCGGCATACAGGCCCGCCAGCAGCAGCGCCGACTTGATCTGCGCGCTCGCCACCGGCGATTTGTAGGTGATGCCCTTGAGCTTGCGGCCGCCGTGGATGCGCAGCGGCGGCTTCCCGTCGTTCGTATCGATCTGCGCACCCATCTCGCCTAGCGGATCGGTGACGCGGCGCATGGGGCGGCCGGAGAGCGAGGCGTCGCCCACCAGGGTGGCATCGAAGCCCTGCCCCGCCAGCAAGCCGGCGAGCAGGCGCATGCCGGTGCCCGCATTGCCGCAATCGAGCGGCTCATCGGTGCCGCGCAGGCCATGCAGGCCCACGCCATGCACCACGCGCTCGCCGGGCGCGGGGGTATCAAAGCGCACGCCCAGCTTGCCGAGGATGGCGGCGGTGGCGCGGGTATCTTCGCCCTCAAGGAAACCACGGATATGCGTGGTGCCCTCGGCCAGCGCGCCAAACATCAGCGCACGGTGCGAAACGGATTTGTCGCCGGGTACGACAAGGTCGCCGTGCAACGCACCTGCGGCGCGGCGGCTTACCCAATCCAGGCGGGTCATGGCAGGTTCTCCAGAAGACGTTGCAGCTCGGCACGGCTACCGATGCTGACGCGCACGGTGTGCGGCAGGCCGTAGCCACCCATGGGACGGACGATGACACCGTGTTCGAAAAGGTGCTTCTCGAAGGCGGCGGCATCCTGGCCCAGGTCGACGAGCAGGAAGTTGGTTTGCGATGGCAGCACGCGGAAGCCGCGCGCGGTGAGTTCTTCGGCCAGCCAGGCGCGGTCGCGGTGGTTGGTTTCGCGCACGCGTGCGCGGTGCTCGTGATCGCCGAGCGAGGCCTCGGCAGCGGCCAGCGCCACGCCGTTCACGTTGAACGATTCGCGCAGGCGCTCCGCCACGGCGGCGACCGACGGATGGCTAAGCATGTAGCCAATCCGCAGGCCCGCCAGCGCGTACGCCTTGGAGAACGTGCGCGTCACGATCAGGTTCGGGTAACGCCCCAGAAGATGAAGCGCGGTGCTCAGGCCCGGGGCATCCACGTATTCGTGGTACGCCTCGTCCACCACCACCAGCGTTTCGGCCGGTACATTCGCCAGGAATTGCTCCAGCTCGGCATCGGTGAACCAGGTGCCGGTAGGGTTGTTCGGGTTGGCGAGGTAGACAATACGCGTGGCCGGCGTGACCGCCTTCGCGATCGCTTCGAGGTCGTGGCCGTAGGGCGCGGTCGGGTGATCGGCAGGCAATGCAGGCACGGCAATAGAACGCGCACCCGCCGCGGCCGCGGCGATCGGAAACACCGCGAAACCGTACTGCGAATGCACCACCGGGTGATCCGCATCGGCGAAGCACTGCGCCAGCAACATGAGCAGCTCGTGCGAACCGTTGCCCAGCGTAATGCTGCGCACCGGCACGCCCAGCTCGCCCGAAAGGCGCTGCTTGAGTGCGGCACCCAGGGGATCGGGGTAACGCCAGATATCGTCCAGCACGCGGGTGGCCGCGCGCATGGCCAGGGGGCTGGGGCCTAAGGGGTTCTCGTTGGAACCCAGCTCGGAAAGCACGCCGCCAAAACGCAGGCGGAGCGCGGGAAGATCGTGGCCCGGATCGTAGGCACGCAGGGCCGACGTCGCGCGGTTGGCGAGCGAGGCGGCATCAAACTGTTCGGTCATGGCAGTGCGACAGGGTAGGCGCCGAGAACGCGCACATCAGCGGCGGCAGGTTTCATTTCTTCAAGGGCGGCTTGCAGGGCAGCATCTTCGACATGGCCGGAGACATCGATAAAGAACGCGTACTGCCACTTGCCGGTGTGTGCCGGGCGCGACTCGATACGGTTCATGCTGATGCCATGCTCGGCGAGCGGCTTCAACACATCGAACAGCGCGCCAGGCTTGTCACGCACCGACACCAGCAGCGAGGTGCGATCGTTGCCCGAGGGCGGGAAGATGGTGCGGCCGATCACGAGGAAGCGCGTGGTGTTGTCGCTGCGATCTTCGATAGGGCCCGCGATGATCTTCAGGCCGTATACGCGCGCGGCGGTTTCACCCGCGATGGCCGCGGATTCCGGCGAAAGGCGTGCCATGCGAGCCGCTTCGGCATTGCTGGATACGGCGATGCGCTCCACGTTCGGCAGGTTCACGCGCAGCCACGCCTGGCACTGCTGCAGCGACTGCGGGTGCGAGTAAATGCGCTTGATGTCCTTCATATCGCCGGTGAGCGACAGCAGGTTCTGGTGAACGCGCAGCTCCACTTCGCCGCAGATGGTGGCCTTGGAGGTGAGGAACATATCCAGGGTCATCTGGATCATGCCCTGCCCCGAGTTCTCCACCGGCACCACACCAAAATCGGCGTTACCGGCGGCCACTTCCTGGAACACCTCTTCGATGCTGCCCAGCGGCAGCCCGTAGGCGGCGTGGCCGAACTGCTTGCGCACGGCCTGCTCGCTGAAGGTGCCCTCGGGGCCGAGGTAGCCGATCTTCAGCGGCTGCTGCTGGGAAAGGCACGACGACATGATTTCGCGGAACAGGCGTACCAGTTCCGCGTGCGGCAGCGGGCCATCGTTGCGATCGATGACGCCGCGTAACACCTGGGCTTCCCGTTCGGGTCGGTAATACTCCACCGCCGCCTTCAACGGGCCCTTGGCCCGGCCGACCTGCTGTGCCCAACGGGCGCGCTCACTGATGAGCGACTGCAGTTGCTGGTCGATGCTGTCGATGCGCTGGCGCGCCTCGGTCAGCGTGGCTTGCTTATCGGTGGAACTACTTTTGCTCATGGACTTCCAGGCGGCTAAGTGGTTGCAAATGAAACAGTTACCACCGCAAATGCATTGCTGCATTGCGGTGATCCCCGACTTTAACCGTGCCGCGTTGCAAAGTCCCGCATGAAATTCACAAGCACCTGCACCGCGTCCAGCGGAACGGCGTTATAGAGCGATGCGCGCATGCCACCGACGGCCTTGTGGCCCTTGAGCGCCAGCAGGCCCGCGGCCTCGGATTCCTTGAGAAATGCGGCATCCAGCGCGCTGTCGTGCAAGGTGAACGGCACATTCATGCGCGAGCGCGAACTGACTTCCACCGGGCTGCGATAGTAACCATTGGAACTATCGATCGCGTCGTAGAGCAGCGCCGCCTTCGCGGCATTGCGTGCACCCATGGCCTTCAGGCCACCCTGCTCGTCCAGCCATTCAAACGTCAGGCCAGCGAGGTACCAGCCCCACGTGTTCGGCGTGTTGAGCATGGAATCGTTCGCGGCATGCTCGGCGTAGCGGAAGATCTTGGCCATCGGCCGTCCTGCGCGTGCCAGCAGGTCATCGCGAATGATCATGATGACGAGCCCGGAGGGCCCGATGTTCTTCTGCGCGCCCGCATAGATCAGGCCGAAGCGCGATACGTCCACGGGCTCGCTGAGGATGTTCGACGACATGTCGGCCACCAGCGGCGTGTCGCCCACCTCAGGGATGTCGTGGAACTCCACGCCGTGGATCGTTTCATTCGGCGTGTAGTGCACGTAGGCCGCGCCGTCGCTGAGCTGCCACGTATCACGCGCGGGAAGCTTCAGGTAGTGATCAGCCTCGGATGTGGCGGCCACGCGGGCATCGAGGTAAGGCGCGGCTTCGCGCACGGCCTTTTCGCCCCAGTGGCCGGTCACGATGTAATCCGCGTGATCGCCGGGGGCTGCGAGGTTCATGGGGATCTGCGCGAAATGCTGCGTGGCGCCACCTTGCAGAAACAGCACCTTGTAGTTGGCCGGCACGCCCATGAGGCTGCGCAGGCGCTGCTCGGCGGCGGCGGCCAGGGCCATGAACGGCTTGCCGCGGTGGGACAGCTCCATGACGGAGGCCCCGGAACCGTTCCAGTCGAGGAGCTCAGCCTGCGCGCGTTTCAATACCGCTTCCGGCAGCGCCGCGGGTCCGGCGCTGAAATTCCAGGCTCTGCTCACGTCTCGTCCTCTCGCATGGGTGAACCGGCATTATGCCGCCGCATGCGGGCGAAACGGGGGCTTAGAACGGCGCGAACAGCACCACGGCGATGCCAGCCGCGAGCAGCGCGGCCGTAAGAATCAACCACCACACATCACCGCGCGGGCCGGCAGCCTCTTCCTGCTCGGGTTCGGGCTCGGGTTCCGGCTGCACCACCACGGGCTCGGCGGACCAGCCTGGCGCCTCGAGGATGAAGCGATGCGTGGCCAGGCCGATCTGGTCACCCGGCTGGAGCGCCGCGCGCACCGTGCGAACGCCATTCACCCGCACCGCATGGCGAGCGGGTACGCGGGAGGCATCCAGGATCAGTTCGCCATCATCCCAGGCCAGGGTGAGCAACGCGGCATCGTTGCCGGGCAACTCCAGGGGCAGTGCGCCATGCGTGGCGCCCAGTTCGAGGCGATCGCCGATCGCGACGAGGCGGCCGGAGAGCGGTCCGGCAACCGGGCGCAGTGCGGCCGTGCAACGGGCATCGGTCGGCTCCCGCAGCTCGCGGGCCTCCAGGTCTTCGTCGTCACGAATGAGCATGCGGCACTCGCCGAGCGACAGGCTATCGCCGGGGCGGAGCAAGGCTTTCTCGCGCACCGGGCGCGCATTCACGTACACGCGGCCCACACCCGCCGCCACATCCAGCACCATGCCGCGGCGATCGCGGTAGATGGTGACGTGTTGCGGCGCGACCTGAGCTTCGGAGACGACAAGGTCGTTTTCCTCCGCCCGGCCGATCGTGAGCACGGGTCGGGACCAGTGGAAATCACCACGAGCCGAGCTGACGAATTCGATACGCATGAAGGGACCGGACAGATGACGACGCGACTTTAGCAGAGTGCGGTATCTGTTTGAACGCAAAGAGATCGGGTCGGTTCAGCCGAGCCGCCTGCTAGACTCCCCCTCCCTTTTCCCCTGGAGACCCCCATGGCCAAGATCGATATTCGCCGTGAGCACGGCAAAAGCATCGCCGAAGCACGCGCGGTGGTGGACAAGGTGGCCGAGCGGATGGCCGAAAAGTTCGGCACCAAGGGCGCCTGGCAGGGCGATGCCTACGCGTTCTCGGGCTCTGGGGTGAAGGGCGCCATTACCGTCTCGGACCACGATGTGCACGTGGGCGCGGAGCTCGGCATGCTGCTCTCGGCGTTCAAGGGCAAGATCGAGGACGAGATCCGCGGGAAGCTGGATCAGTACTTCGCCTGAGCCCGGGTGGCCTTGCCCGGGTGGGCATGCCATAATAGGGGACTTATGCGGCCACTCCGGCCACCTACACTGACCCGGAACACATGGCAAAAGACGACGTCATCGAAATGGAAGGCACGGTCCAGGAGACCCTGCCCAACACCATGTTCCGCGTGCAGCTCGAGAACGGGCACGTCATTACTGCCCACATCTCCGGCCGTATGCGCAAGCATTACATCCGTATCCTCACCGGCGACAAGGTGAAGGTCGAGATGACCCCGTACGACCTGACCAAGGGCCGTATCACGTACCGTATGAAGTAAGCGCGCGCCTGGCGCCGCCCTTCTGCGAATAGAAAAAGCCGCGGCACGCCGCGGCTTTTTTGTTGCCGGCGCCTACAACGGCACAAAAAAAGGCCGCCCGTATGGGCGGCCTTTCTCTTACACCTCGACCGGGCGTTTTACGCTTCCGCCGTTGCCGGCTCGGCCGATTCGGTTTCCACGTGCAGCTCGTCGCCAGCCACCGAGAGGGTGACCTTGCCGCCATCGGCCAGCTTGCCGAACAGCAGCTCGTCGGCGAGCGCGCGCTTGACCTTGTCCTGGATGACGCGTGCCATCGGGCGCGCACCCATCTGCGGATCGAAGCCATGCTCGGCCAACCAGCGACGGGCCTCCGGGGTCACATCCACGCTGACCTTCTTTTCGGCCAGCTGCGATTCCAGCTCGATCAGGAACTTGTCGACCACGCGCAGGATGTGGTCGAAGTCCAGTGCGTTGAACTGGATGACCGCATCCAGGCGGTTGCGGAACTCCGGCGTGAACATGCGGCGGATCGTCTCCATCGCATCCGGCGAGTGGTTCTGCTTCACGAAGCCGATGCCGCGACGCGAGGCCAGCTGGGCGCCGGCGTTCGTCGTCATGACCACGATGACGTTCTTGAAGTTCGCCTCGCGACCGTTGGTATCGGTCAGCACGCCGCGGTCCATCACCTGCAGCAGGATGTTGTACACATCCGGGTGCGCCTTTTCGATTTCATCCAGCAGCAGCACGCAATGCGGGTGCTTGGTGATCTGCTCGGTGAGCAGGCCACCCTGGTCGAAGCCGACGTAGCCCGGGGGCGCACCGACCAGGCGCGACACCGAGTGGGCTTCCATGTACTCGGACATATCGAAGCGAACCATCTCGATACCGAGCTGCATGGCAAGCTGACGGGTTACTTCCGTCTTGCCCACGCCCGTGGGGCCAGCGAGCAGGAAGCTGCCGATCGGCTTGGACGGATCACCCAGGCCCGAGCGTGCCATCTTGATCGACGACGCCAGCGCTTCGATCGCCCCATCCTGGCCGAACACCACCATCTTCAGGTTGCGCTCGAGGTTACGCAGCACATCGCGATCGGAGGCGGACACCTGCTTGGCAGGAATACGCGCCATCTTGGCCACGATGTACTCGATCTCGGCCACATCCACCTTGCCGGTACGCTCTTCTTCCGGCAGCAGGCGCTGGCGGGCACCGGCCTCATCGATCACATCGATGGCCTTGTCGGGCAGCAGGCGGTCGGGAATGTGCTTCACCGAAAGATCCACTGCCGCGCGCAGGGCCTCACCGGTGTATTCCACCGAGTGGTGCTCTTCGAAGCGGGTCTTCAGACCCTTCAGGATCTCGATCGAATCGGCCACGGTGGGCTCGACCACGTCGATCTTCTGGAAGCGGCGAGCCAGGGCGCGGTCCTTCTCGAAGATGCCGCGGAATTCCTGGAACGTGGTGGAACCGATGCAGCGCAGCTCACCCGAGGCCAGCATGGGCTTGATCAGGTTCGAGGCATCCATGGTGCCGCCCGACGCCGAACCGGCACCGATGATGGTGTGGATCTCGTCGATGAACAGGATGGCGTTCGGCTGCTTCTTGAGCTGGCCGATCACCGCCTTCAGGCGCTTTTCGAAATCGCCGCGGTACTTGGTGCCGGCGACCAGGGCGCCCAGGTCCAGCGACCAGATGGTGCAATCTTCCAGCACCTCGGGTACCTGGCCCTCGACGATACGCTTGGCCAGGCCCTCGGCCAGCGCGGTCTTGCCCACGCCGGCTTCACCGACGTAGAGCGGGTTGTTCTTGCGGCGGCGGCAGAGCACCTGGATGGTGCGCTCCACCTCGTCCTGGCGACCGATCAGCGGATCGATCTTGCCCTGGACGGCAAGCTCGTTGAGGTTGGAGGCGTACTCGCTGAGCGGGTTGCCCTTGCCCTCACCGCCTTCCTCGCCATCGCGCTCGGCGCTGGACGGGGCCGCGGAGGATTCATCGCTGATCTTGGCGATGCCGTGGGAGATGTAATTGACCACATCCAGGCGGGTGATCTCCTGCTGGTGCAGGAAATAGACCGCGTGGCTGTCCTTTTCGCCGAAGATCGCGACCAGGACGTTGGCGCCGGTCACTTCCTTACGGCCAGAGGACTGCACGTGGTACACGGCGCGCTGGAGCACGCGCTGGAAGCCCAGCGTGGGCTGGGTATCGCGCTCGTCGCCGGCGGGGAGTACCGGCACGGTTTCGGCGATGATCCGCTGCAGATCCGCCGCCAGGCGGGGCAGATCGACGCCGCAGGCACGCAGGGCGGCCAGGGCTGAGGTGTTTTCCGTGAGGGCGAGCAGGAGGTGCTCCACGGTCATGAACTCGTGGCGCTGCTCCCGGGCCTGCTTATAGCAGTGCCCAATGGTGACTTCGAGATCCTTGCTGAACATACGGACCGTCTCCGATAGCTGTGGGCGGCGGGGTCATTGCCCTTGTTAGTGCCGCATGAACTCCAGATGGGGCACTGGCTACATCTTTTCCATAGTGCACAACAGTGGGTGCTGATGAGACCGTGAGTACTCGTTGACCTGTGTCACCTTGGTTTCTGCCACCTCGCGGGTGAACACGCCGCACACGCCCTTTCCGCGGGTGTGAACGTGGAGCATCACCTGGACCGCCCGCTCCTGGTCCATGCCAAAAAAGCTACGCAACACCTC
Organism: Luteibacter sp. 621; assembly: GCF_050435445.1. Classification (NCBI taxonomy): domain Bacteria; kingdom Pseudomonadati; phylum Pseudomonadota; class Gammaproteobacteria; order Lysobacterales; family Rhodanobacteraceae; genus Luteibacter; species Luteibacter sp. 621. The sequence continues at coordinate 93,959 of NZ_JBNDKI010000003.1, forward strand.
AACCACAAAATCCATCGGTGTGAAGTCGTCGTTCAGCAGGACGACCTGGAACAGGGGTGGGCGGGCCGTCTCGGGGCGGGCTGTCTCAATGGCCAGGCCGTGTCCGCGCTCGCTTTCCTGATCGTGTTCGTGTTCCTGGGACATTAATTAAGAACCTTCGGTACGCGATTCGATTATATACACCGGATTTCGAGCCCCCACGGGGTCGATTTCCACAGGTGATGGCACAATATGTCTTTTTCCAGAGCCACCCCTCCCATTAGTCAGATGACCCAGACCGACGCTGCGGCCGAAAACGTGTGGTGCCCCCGTGTGACCGTGGCCTGCGTCATCGCGGACGGCGATCGCTATCTCATCGTCGAAGAGGAGATCTTCGGCGAGCTGGCCTACAACCAGCCCGCAGGCCACCTGGACCCAGGTGAAAGCCTGCAGACGGCCGCCGTGCGCGAGGCGCTGGAGGAAACCGGGCACACCGTGGAGCTCGACGCCTTCCTCGGCGTGTGGCAGTGGATGAGCCACGAGCACGGTGAGCAGGTGCTCCGTTTTGGCTTCAGCGGCCGCTCGGTGGCCCACGATGCCACGCGCCAGCTCGATACGGGCATCCGCCGCACCCTTTGGCTGCGCCGCGACGAGATCGAGGCCCTGGGCCCGCGCCTGCGCAGCCCGCTTATCCTCGACACGATCGATGCCTGGCTGGATGGCCGCCGCTACCCGCTGGGTACCGTGGCCAGCCTGCTGCCGGGGTCCCGGCCGTGAAAGTGATCCTGGGCGTCTCCGGCGGCGTGGATTCTTCCGTCGCCGCCATCCTCCTGCAGCAGGCCGGCCACGAGGTGGAAGGCATGTTCATGCAGAACTGGGAGGAAGACGACCGCTCAGGCCCCTGCACCACCGACGATGACCGCCGCGACGCCGTGGCCGTCTGCGGCCGCCTGGGCATTCCCTTCCACGCCCGCAACTTCGCCGGCGAGTACTGGGATGGGGTGTTCGAGCACTTCCTCGCCGAATACGCGGCGGGCCGCACGCCCAATCCGGACGTGCTGTGCAACCGAGAAATTAAGTTCAAGACGTTCCTGGAGCAGGCCCAGGCCCTTGGCGCGGAGAAGATCGCGACGGGCCACTACGCGCGCGTAGATTTTTACGAAGGGCGCTACCGCCTGCTCCGCGCCGTGGATGCGGCCAAGGACCAGACCTATTTCCTGCACGCCCTGGGCCAGCGCCAGCTTTCGGCCACGCTGTTCCCGGTGGGCGAGATAGAGAAGCCCGTCGTGCGTGAAATGGCCCGCGAGGCCAGCCTGCCCACGGCGGCCAAGAAGGATTCGACCGGCATCTGCTTCATCGGCGAGCGCGATTTCCGCGCCTTCCTGGCACAGTACCTGCCGGCGAAGCCGGGTTTGATGGTGGACCCGGACGGCCGTACGGTGGGCGAGCACCAGGGCGTCATGTATTACACGCTGGGCCAGCGCAACGGCCTGGGCATCGGCGGCCGCGCGGATGCGCCCAATGAACCGTGGTACGTGGTGGGCAAGGATGTCGCCGCCAATACGCTGATCGTGGCGCAGGGTGGCGAGAACCGTTGGCTGCAATCCACCCGGCTGGTGGCCACCGATGCCACGTGGGTGGCCGGCCAGGCCCCTGCCCTGTCGTTCCGCTGCACCGCCAAGACCCGCTACCGCCAGGCCGACCAGGCCTGCACTGTGGATGTGAACGGCGATGCGATCCACGTGACCTTCGATGAACCGCAGCGCGCCGTCACCCCCGGCCAGTCCGTGGTGCTGTATGACGGCGACGAATGCCTCGGCGGTGCCGTGATCTCCGCCACCGATGCCGCCTACGGTGGCCTTGAATGACCGGACGGCGGCGCATGATCTCTGATTACTGTAGGAGCGCGCTTGCGCGCGATCCACGATTCCCGCACGCCCGGTCGCGCGCAAGCGCGCTCCTACAAGAGCTTTATCCATGAACGAAGAGCGCGTCCTGGCCCTGGCCGGCGTTTTCCAGGGTGCCGCCCTGGCCCAGCAGTTGGCCAACGAAGGCCGTTGCGACGAGGCCGCGTACGAGGCCAGCCTTGCCAGCGTGTTCCGCATCGATGCGGACTCGGTGGCGGGCGTGTATGGCAACGTGGCAGGCGTGCGCCGTGGCCTGCGCACGCTGGTAAACCAGTTCGAGGAGCAGACGCGCGATGTGGCAGTGATGCGCATGGGCGTAACCGTGTTGCGCCTTGAGCGCTCACTGGCGCGGCAGAAAGCGCTGCTGAATCGCCTGCACGATGGCATCGTCGCCGCGCAACGGCAGGTCGAGCATTTCGGCCTGACCCACCCGAACGTGGCCGCGCGCCTCGCTGAGCTATACGCCACCACCCTTTCCACGTTGAAGCCGCGCGTGATGGTGACTGGCAACCCCACCCACCTGCAGCAGAAGGCGAACGTGGATCGGGTGCGTGCATGCCTGCTGGCGTCCGTGCGCTCGGCGGTGCTTTGGCACCAGCTCGGCGGCCGTCAGTGGCACATGCTGTTCCAGGGCAAGCAAACCGCGATGCTGGCCCGCGGCCTGCTCACCGGCTCCACCCTCGATAACGGCTTCTGATCCCCGCCAACCGGGACGACGGCACGACGCTCCGGTTGACGTCGCCAGCGTGCGTTGGCTCAGCTGGCGGCGTCGAGGCCGGGAATCGTGCCGGCCAGCGTGCGTAGCAGCTCGGCAAAACCGAGCAGGTCATCCCGCCAGGGCGAGGCGCTGCGCCAGTACAGGGCGATATGGCGGCCCGGGCGCGCGCCCTCCACCGCCGCCAGCACCACGTTCGGAATGGACTGCAACCGTTCGTGGGCCAGGATCGGTACCAGCGTATAGCCGCCGCGCAGCGCTACCAGCGTGGCGAGGCTTTCGATCGAAAGATCCTGGATGCGCTCCGGCCGCGCCGCCCCGGGCATCCCCAGATCGGATACCCCGTTGCCATGGCTTTCGGCCATCAACGTGGCATCCGAGGCATCCAGGTCGGTGAGCGCGACCGCCGGCCGCCCGGCCAGCGGATGCGCCTTGTGCAGCATCAACTCATACGGCTCGAAGAACAGGGCGGTCGATTCCAGCCCGGTCACCGTGGCACTGGGCGGCGCCAGCACGGCATCCAGTTCGCCCTCGCCCAGCCGACGCAGCAGGCCACGGGGCTTGCCTTCGGAAATGGTCAGGCGCGCCCCCGGGAACCGCTGCGGAAACGGCTCGATCACGTGCGGCAGCAGGTACGGCCCCAGCGTGGACGGCACGCCCAGGCGGAATTCACCGCCAAAGGCCACATCGCCGGCACGGGCGGCATGCTCCAGGTGCTCGGCCGCCGCCAGCACCCCTTCGATATAACCCAACAGACGCTGACCGGCAGAGGTCGGCACGACCCGGCGGCCACCCCGCTCGAACAGCGGCATGCCCAGTGCCTGCTCCACTTTCTGCACCTGGTGGGAAAGCCCAGAAGCACTGATGTACATGGCCCGGGCGGCGCTGTTGAAGCTGCCCTCGCGGGCCACGGCCTGGACCAGGGCGAGGTCGCGCAGGGACACCGATGACAGGGCCATCGAAATCATCGAACGCTGCGTGCCATCAAATACGTTTGTGCCCATCCGCCGCCGCCCTCATCCTTTTGCCGCCTGATTTCGCGCAGCGTGCGCCACGAACGGTCCATTCTAGCGGACCCAAGGTCTCACGGCGGTCGCATACCGGCCGCAGACTGCGCGATAATCGACGCTTTGGCGCGCCCCTGACGGGGCCGCCCAGCCTCCCCAGCTAAGCAAGCCACGCCAGGAGTACAGCATGAAAGACTCGTTCTCAGTCGCCGACAAAATCGAAGTCAACGGCAAGAGCCACAAGATCGCCAGCCTGGCCAAGCTGGGTCAGCAGTTCGACCTGAAGCGCCTGCCCTACTCGATGAAGATCCTGCTGGAGAACCTGCTCCGCCAGGAAGACGGCGTGAACGTGACGGCCAAGGAAATCGAAGCCGTGGCGAAGTGGGATGCCAAGGCCGAGCCGGATACCGAAATCTCCTTCATGCCCGCCCGCGTGGTCCTGCAGGATTTCACCGGCGTGCCGTGCGTGGTCGACCTGGCCGCCATGCGCGATGCCGTGAAGAAGCTCGGCGGCAATCCCGACAAGATCAACCCGCTGGCGCCCGCCGAACTGGTCATCGACCACTCGGTGCAGGTCGACGCGTTTGGTTCGGAAAGCGCGCTTGAGCAGAACGTCGAGATCGAGTTCGAGCGTAACCAGGAGCGTTACTCGTTCCTGCGCTGGGGCCAGAAGGCCTTCAACAACTTCAAGGTCGTGCCGCCGCGCACCGGCATCGTCCACCAGGTGAACCTGGAGAACCTCGCCCGCGTCGTGTTCACCAATGAAGTGGACGGCGAATCGTTCGCCTACCCCGATACCGTGTTCGGTACCGATTCGCACACCACCATGATCAACGGCATTGGCGTGCTGGGCTGGGGCGTGGGCGGTATCGAAGCCGAAGCCGCCATGCTCGGCCAGCCGTCGTCCATGCTCATCCCGCAGGTCGTCGGCTTCCGCCTGAAGGGCAAGCTGGCCGAAGGCGTCACCGCTACCGACCTCGTGCTCACCGTCACCCAGATGCTGCGCAAGCTCGGCGTCGTCGGCAAGTTCGTCGAGTTCTTCGGCCCGGGCCTGCAGAACCTGCCGCTCGCCGATCGCGCCACCATCGCCAACATGGCCCCGGAATACGGCGCCACCTGCGGCATCTTCCCGATCGACCAGGAAGCGCTGAACTACATGCGCCTCTCGGGCCGCGACGAAGGCCAGATCGCGCTGGTGGAAACCTACGCGAAGGCGCAGAACCTGTGGCACGACGCGAACACCCCGGAAGCCGAGTTCACCACCGTGCTCGAGCTGGACATGGCCGATGTGAAGCCGTCGCTCGCCGGCCCGAAGCGCCCGCAGGACCGCGTGCTGCTGGAAGGCGTGCAGCAGAGCTTCCTCGACGTGGTCGGCCCGCTTACCGCCAACCGCAAGACCAAGACCAACGACACCTCGCGCTTCAGCAATGAGGGTGGCGGCACCGCCATCGGCAACGAAGCCAACGGCATCAATGAGGAAGGCGTGCTCGTCCACAAGGATGGCCAGAACTTCCGCATCAACGATGGCTCGGTCGTGATCGCCGCGATCACCTCGTGCACCAACACCTCCAACCCGGCCGTCATGCTCGCCGCCGGCCTGGTGGCGAAGAAGGCTGCTGCGCGCGGCCTCACCTCCAAGCCGTGGGTGAAGCCCTCGCTCGGCCCGGGCTCGCTCGTGGTTACCGATTACCTGAAGAAGACCGGCCTGCTCGAAGAACTCGAGAAGGTGAACTTCTACGTGGTCGGCTACGGCTGCACCACCTGCATCGGCAACTCCGGCCCGCTGCCGGCTGAAATCAGCAAGGGCATCGCCGAGGGCGACCTGGCCGTGGCATCGGTGCTCTCGGGCAACCGTAACTTCGAAGGCCGCGTGCACCCGGAAGTGAAGATGAACTACCTGGCCTCGCCGCCGCTGGTGGTCGCCTACGCCCTGGCCGGTACGCTCAACATCGACCTGACCAAGGATGCGATCGGCACGGGCAGCGATGGCCAGCCGGTGTACCTGAAGGACATCTGGCCGAGCAACCAGGAAATCTCCGACCTCATCGCCGGCGCCATCAGCCCGGAGATGTTCAAGGCCAGCTACGCCGATGTGTTCAAGGGCGACAGCCGCTGGAACCAGATCGCCTCGCCGGATGGCCAGACCTACGCGTGGGACGATTCCACCTACATCAAGAACCCGCCCTACTTCGACGGCATGTCCGCTGAAGCCGGCACCATCGAAGACATCCACGGCGCGCGCGCCATGGGCATCTTCGGTGACTCGATCACCACCGACCACATCTCGCCGGCCGGTTCGATCAAGAAGGACAGCCCGGCGGGCCGCTTCCTGATCTCGCGTGGCGTGGAGCCGAAGGACTTCAACTCCTACGGTTCGCGTCGCGGCAACGACGACGTGATGGTGCGCGGCACGTTCGCCAACATCCGCATCAAGAACCTGATGCTCGATGGCGTCGAGGGTGGCTACACCAAGTACATCCCGACCGGCGAGCAGATGGCGATCTACGATGCCGCCATGAAGTACAAGGCCGATGGCACCCCGCTGGTCGTGCTGGGTGGCAAGGAATACGGCACCGGTTCGTCGCGTGACTGGGCGGCCAAGGGCACCCTGCTGCTGGGCGTCAAGGCGGTGATCACCGAGAGCTTCGAGCGCATCCACCGCTCCAACCTGGTCGGCATGGGCGTGCTGCCCTGCCAGTTCCAGGATGGCGAGAACGCGCAGACGCTCGGCCTGAAGGGCGATGAAGTGTTCGATATCACCGGCCTGAACGGCGGCGAGTCGAAGACGGCGAACGTCAAGGCCACGCGTCCGGATGGCTCGGTCAAGGAGTTCACCGTGAAGGTGCTGCTGCTGACCCCGAAGGAGCGCGAGTTCTTCCGCCACGGCGGCATCCTGCAGTACGTGCTTCGCCAGCTGGCGAAGGCGGCGTAAGAAAAAAGGCCCGGGAAACCGGGCCTTTTTTTGCTACAGCGCCCGCTTCCAGGTTGCCGTGAAACACACCCACTTGCCGTCGTCCTTTCGCCAGCCGGTTTCCACCTGGTAGGCGCCGGCGTTATCCGGCAACACCCCCGCGCCAGCGGTCAGCGTGGCCGTAAAGGTCGCGACCATGCGCTCGCCGCGCGGCTCCACCGATATCGGCCCCAGCAACACGTGCACCTTCTGCCCGCGCAGCGCGAACACCCGCACCAGGTTCGCCAGGCCCGGCTTGTTGAGGTCGCCGCTGTTACCGTCGAAATCATCGGACAGGCTCGCCACAGTGGCGCTGCCACTGCCCGCCTCCGCCCCCGCGGCCACTGCGGTGATCGCCTTGCGTACCTGTGCGTCATCCGGCGCGCGGTGGCAGCCGCCGAGCACGGCGAGGGCGATCAGGAGTAAGGTGAACAGGGCCGTGCGGAGCTGCATGTTTTTCCCCTTCTGTGTCTCGCTGCGATGCGGCTTGCTGCTATACGCGCGCGTATGCTCCAATCCTTCCGATCGTACGACGGGTTTGCCGTGCGAGCGTCACATTTCCAGGAGTCCGTCCCGTACATGAGCAACGAGCGCCCGTGGCTTGACCACTACCCGGCCGGTATTCCCGCCGACATCGATGTCAACGCGTACCGCTCCGTTGCGGCGGTCTTCGAGGAATCGTTTCAGAAATTTCGTGATCGTCCCGCGTTCAAGAACTTCGGGAAGGTACTGACCTACGGCGAGATCGACCAGCTCTCCGCCGCCTTCGCCGGCTTCCTGTCGGGCGAACTCGGCCTGAAGAAGGGCGACCGCGTCGCCATCATGCTGCCGAACCTGCTGCAGTACCCGGCGGTGCTGTTTGGCGCCCTGCGCCTCGGCCTTACGGTGGTCAACACCAACCCGCTGTACACCGCGCGCGAGCTGCACCACCAGCTCGAGGATTCCGGTGCGCGGGCGCTGGTCGTGCTGGATAACTTCGCACACACCGTGCAGGAAGCCCTGCCCGGCACCAAGGTGGAGCACGTGGTTACCACGGCCGTGGGCGACCTGATCGGCTTCCCCAAGGGCAGCATCATCAACTTCGTAGTCAAGCACATCCGCAAGGAAGTGCCGGCCTACAAGCTGCCGAAGGAAACCCGCTTCAACGATGCCATCGCACGTGGCAAGGCACACCCGCTGCCCAAGGTGGATGTGGGCCACGACGACATCGCGTTCCTCCAGTACACCGGCGGCACCACGGGCGTGGCCAAGGGCGCCATGCTCACCCACCGCAACATGATCGCGAACATGCTGCAGGCCGATGCCTGGATCAGCGGTTCCGCGGTGGCGGGTGAAGAGATCATCGTCACGGCGCTGCCGCTGTACCACATCTTCTCGCTCACGGCGAACGGCCTGGTGTTCACCCGCATGGGCGCCATGAACCTGCTGATCACGAACCCGCGCGACATGAAGGGCTTCGTGAAGGAACTCTCCAAGGAGAAGTTCACGGCCATCACCGGCGTCAACACGCTGTTCAATGGCCTGCTGAATACCCCGGGCTTCGCCGAGCTGGATTTCTCACGCCTGCACCTGTCCCTGGGCGGCGGCATGGCCGTGCAGCGCGCGGTGGCCGAGCGCTGGAAGAAGACCACCGGCGTGACCCTGGCCGAAGCCTACGGCCTTACCGAAACCTCGCCGGCGGCATGCATCAACCCGCTCGACCTGAAGGAGTACAACGGCTCGATCGGCCTGCCCATTCCATCGACCTACGTGCAGATCTGGTCCGACGATGGCACCGCGCTGCCCGTGGGCGAAGTGGGCGAGCTGTGCATCAAGGGCCCGCAGGTGATGAAGGGCTACTGGAACCGCCCGGACGAGACCGCCAAGGTGCTCGATGCCAACGGCTGGCTGCGCACCGGCGACATCGCGAAGATGGACGCCAACGGCTACCTGTACATCGTGGACCGCAAGAAGGACATGATCCTCGTCTCGGGCTTCAACGTGTACCCGAACGAGATCGAAGACATTGTCATGAGCCACCCGGGCGTGGCCGAAGTGGCTGCGGTGGGCGTCGATGACGAGCACTCGGGCGAAGTGGTGAAGATCTTCGTCGTGCGCAAGGATCCGGCGCTTACCGAGGAAGCGCTGCGCGAGTTCTGCCGCGAGAAGCTCACCGGTTACAAGCGGCCCAAGCAGATCGAGTTCCGCGATTCGCTGCCGAAGACGAACGTCGGCAAGATCCTCCGCCGCGAGCTGCGCGACGAAGACCGCGCCAAGCGCAAGGCCGCCCAGGCCTGATCAACAAAAACGCCGCCATCGAGGCGGCGTTTTTTTATTCGTCAGTCCAGGCTTCCAGGGTATCCGCGTAGCCGCCCAGCAGCTCCCACAGCGGGGCCTGCTTGTCTTCGGGAATCAGCGAATACTCCATGCCGATCTGGCGCGCGCCCGCGCGCACCACGCGCGCCTCCACATTAATGTGCAGGTCGTGGCCAAACACCATATCGAGGATCCAGGTCTGGCCGGCTTCACCGCGCCAGCCAGCGGGCCGGCGCAGCAAGGCACCGGTCGCGGAAATGTCTACCAGATCGGTAGGGTGAGCCTCACCGCCGCGGCTCATCAGCACCGCGGTCTGCACCTTCATCCTTGCGTGGCGATAGCGCACGTTGTGGCCTTCCTTGTCAGCCATGAGCTGTTCTACCCATCCTGCCTGCCGGCGGTTAACGATCACGGTCGGCATGACCGCACCCCACGAAACTTACCTTCCGTGTCACAAACGGACACATTAGCGCAGTCTGGTCATTCCCGCCCGCGCGTCTTTAGCACGCCCGCCCTCACCAGCGCCCCGGCTCCGAAGCGCTCATTAATGCGGTCTTGCACGCCATCGGAGCGCTTTTCCCCGGTTGGCGCGGCGAACATGTCCTGTTGTTCATCGCCATGCCGGGCATCGAACCCTGAAAGCGTGACCCCAAGCAGGCGCAAACGAGGCCGCGGATGCTGGTGCCACCAAACGTTTAGCAAGCGTCGTGCCACGGCATAGATATCCGGCGTGGCGTTGCCGGGAACGGGCAACTGGGCCTGGCGGCTGTGCGTCACGAACGGTGGCTCGCGCAGCTTTACGGACACCGTTCGCGCCTTGACCTCGCGCCCTCGCGCCCGCGCACCCACCCGCTCGCACTGCCGGAGCAGCCAGGCCTCGGCGATAGCCAGGTCATCCACATCCACATCGAACGTCCATTCCGAGCCGATCGAGACTTCCGGCGCATCGGTGACCACGGGCCGGTTGTCCTCCCCCCGACACAGGGCCCGGAGCACGGCGGCGTGCCGCTCGCCCACCGCCTTGTTCAGGCGCCAGGCATCGGCCCGTAGCAGGTCGCCGATGGTGCGGATACCGACCTTCTGGAGCGCCTCCTCGGCCACCTTGCCCACCGTCCACATCCGGCCGATCGGCAGCGGATCCAGGTAACCCTCCACCTCCTCCGGCCGGATGTGAAGAAAGCCGTTGGGCTTGGACAGTTCGCTGCCCAGCTTGGCCAGCAGCTTGTTGTGGGCCATGCCCACGGAGGCGTTCAGGCCGGTGCGCTCGCGGATCGTCTCTTTCACCTTGCGACCGATGGCCTCGATGGATGAGAAAAGCCGCAGGCTGGCGGTGACGTCCAGGAAGGCCTCGTCCAGCGACAGGCCCTCGATCATGGGGGTCACTTCGGCAAATACGGCGAAAACGATGGCGGAGATCTCGGCATAGCGATCGTGCCGGGGGTGGATGAAGATGCCCTGGGGGCAGCGCCGGTGGGCCTCGGCCGAGGGCATGGCCGAGCGCACGCCGTACTTGCGGGCCTCGTAGTTGGCCGTGGAAACCACGCCACGGCGCCCCAGGCCGCCCACGATCACGGGTTTGCCCACCAGCGTCGGATCGTCCAGTTCCTCCACGGACGCATAGAAAGCGTCCATGTCGACATGGATAATGGCGCGCGACTCGAGGGGCATGGGCGTATTCTGCCGGAACCGCGGGGCGGACACAGGGCCGCCCGCTGGACTTGCGAAGGCACACGCTATACCCTGTATGTCAATCGGGTGAACTTATTCGGGCGTACCGCCCTCCCGGCCTGCAGTCAGGGCCGTCGGTGGTGTGCTTCCGGCGATTTCTCACAGACGGTGACCCTCCTGGGGTGTCCTGCGGCCATGCCTTCCGCTCGTCGGCGACGATGCGCGGCATGCCCGGCGAGGTGGCGGTACCAGCCGCCGGACGGCATCGATTTGTTGCTTGCGTTCCTGGTCGCTTGAAGGCGGCCCTTCTGACGTGTGCCGATGACTAACGAGACAACCGAAGCTCAGGTGGTCGAAACAACGCGGAATGCCTTTGCCGGTGTTCCCCAGCAGCAGGAAATGCCCCTCGCGCTCGTGCGCGGGCAGCCTGTGCTGCAAATGCCCCAGGATCTGTACATTCCGCCGGACGCGCTTGAGGTCATCCTCGAATCGTTTGAAGGCCCGCTCGACCTGCTGCTGTACCTGATCCGCAGGCAAAACCTGGACATCCTCGATATCCCTGTCGCCGAGATCACCCGGCAGTACATGGATTACATCGAGATGATGCGCGAGGTGATGCGGCTGGAACTTGCCGCGGAGTACCTGTTGATGGCCGCCATTTTGGCGGAGATCAAATCCAGGCTCCTGCTGCCCCGCCCGCCGGCCGAGGAAGGCCTCGAGGAAGATCCACGTGCGGAGCTGGTACGCCGGCTGCAGGAATACGAACGCTTCAAGAGGGCCGCGCAGGATATTGAAGACCTGCCGCGCCTGGAACGCGATACCACCGTGGTGCACGCCTTCGTCGGCGAACACAACGTGGTGCGCGTGCCGCCCCCGCTCGACCTGAAGGAGTTGCTGCTCGCGCTCAAGGATGTGCTCAAGCGTGCCGATCTGTTTACGCACCATGCGATCCAGCGCGAACCGCTCAGTGTCCGCCAGCGCATGGGCGATCTGCTCAACACGTTGGGCACGGGTGGGTTCCAACGCTTTGAAACGCTGTTCGACGTCAGCGAAGGCCGGCTCGGTGTCGTGGTCACGTTCCTGGCCATGCTCGAGCTCGCGAAGGAAATGCTCGTCGAGATCGTCCAGGAAGAAACCCTGGGCCCGATCTACCTGAAGACGAAGGTACAGACGGAGGCCGCGCGCGAAGAAGCGCTCGCCTGACGGCCCAGCCGGGCCACGAACAGGGGGCGCCGCATGAGCGGCCGCTCCCCGCGCACGAACCGATCCGCGCCCATGGGCACGGCACACCCCAAGGCCTATGCAACCCGAACAACTCAAACCCATCGTGGAAGCGGCGCTGATGGCGTCCACCCAGCCGATGACGATCGTGCAGCTCAAGGCGATCTTCGGCGAGGAAGAGGAAATCGGCACGGACGAACTCAAGGCCGCGCTGGATGCCCTGGCTGCTGATTGCGAGGGCCGTGGCGTGGAACTGGTGGAGGTCGCCTCCGGCTGGCGCTACCAGGTCCGGCGTGAGGTCCACCCCTGGGTCTCGCGGATGTGGGCGGAAAAGCCCAGCCGTTATTCCCGCGCATTGCTCGAAACGCTGGCGCTCATCGCGTACCGCCAGCCCATCACCCGCCCCGAGATTGAACAGATCCGCGGCGTGGTGGTCTCCTCCAACATCATCAAGACGATGGAGGAGCGCGAATGGATCCGCGTTGTGGGTTATCGCGACGTACCGGGCCGCCCGGCCCTGTTCGGCACCACCCGCACGTTCCTGGATTACTTCAACCTCAAGTCGCTGGATAACCTGCCTCCGCTGTCGGAGATCCGCGACCTTGAAGAGCTCAACCCGCAGCTGCGCCTTGAAGGCGATGCGGATGGCGTACCAGCCCGAGCCGCCCTGCCCGATCCGGGCATCGAGGGTGACGACGGCGAAAAGGCCGCCAACGAACCGCCCGCCGGCGATGACGACATCGCCGCGGCTTCCCACACTGCCGATGAGGCAGAGAACCCCGACGGTGCCGCCGAAGAAGACGAAGGCGCCGGGCAGAACCCCGAGGAGTCACGCGCATGAATGCGCCACAACGTTCCGTACTTAGCCTTAAGCGCAACGACGCCCCCACCGGCGAAGCCGCGCAGCTGGAAGAGCGCCTGCACAAGGTGCTGGCCAACGCCGGGCTCGGCTCGCGCCGCATGCTCGAACAGCGCATCCAGGCGGGCGAGGTCGAAGTCAACGGCACCGCCGCCACCATTGGCGCCAGTGTCCACGCGGGTGACCGCGTCGTGCTCGACGGCAAGCAGTTCGTCGTCGCCACCGATAACCGCAGCGATGCCGAAGTGCTGGTTTACCACAAGCCCGAAGGCGTGGTGACCACCCGCGAAGATACCGAAGGCCGCCCCACCGTGTTCGAACAGCTGCCGCGCCTGAAGGGTGCGCGCTGGGTCGCCGTGGGCCGTCTCGATATCAACACCACCGGCCTGCTTATTCTCACCACCGATGGCGAACTCGCCAACGCGCTGATGCACCCCAAGAGCGGCCTGGAGCGTGAATACCTCTGCCGCGTGCACGGCGAAGTGCCCGATGAAGTGATCGAGCGCCTCAAGGCCGGCGTGGAGCTGGAAGATGGCCCTGCCCGCTTCGACGAGATCGCCACCATCAGCCGCGGCGGCAGCCATAGCTGGTTCCGCGTCACCATCCGCGAAGGTCGCAACCGCGAAGTGCGCCGCCTGTGGGACTCCCAGGGTTTCCTGGTGAGCCGCCTGAAGCGCATCCGTTACGGCACCGTGGAACTGCCGCGCGCCCTGCGCCGTGGCGATTGCGAGAACCTGGACGACACCGCGATCAAGGCCCTGCGCGAGCGCGCTGGCCTGGGCGCGCCGGCCCCGGTACTCACCTTGAGCGCCGTGGTGCACCAGCGCCGCGCCCCGCGCCACGTCACCGAGTACCGCCCGGACAAGGCAACGACCGGTGCGTGGAGCTCGGCCCGTCACGATGAGGCCCGCGAGCTCACCGCGTTCGATCGCCTGCGCGACGATACGCCGGGCCGTGCTGGCAAGGGTGGCCGCGGTGGTCGCGGCGCCCCGGGCGGCCAGGGTGGCCGTCGCGAAGTAAACGGCAACGTCGATCGCCCGGACCGCGCCAACAAGCCGCGCAAGCCGTCCTCGCGCCGCGTGGCGCCGGGCCAGGAACTGCCGGCCATGCGTACCTGGTTTGCCGGCGATAGCCGCACCGGTGGCGGTGGCGGCAATGCCAACGGCAACGTCGCCGGCGGCAACCCCAATGGCAACCGCAGCGGCGGTGCCCGTGGCCCGCGTACCGGCGGCCAGGGTGGCCAGGGCGGTGGCAACCGCACGGGCCAGGGAGGCGGTGGTAACCGTGCCGCTGGCGGCCAGGGCGGCGGCAACCGCGCCTACGGCGCGCCCGGTGGCGGCAACCGTGCGCAGGGCCAGGGCGGCCCGAGCCGCTCGGGTGGCAACCGTGCTTCCGGTGGCCCCGGCGGTCCCGGTGGCAACCGTGGCCCGCGTGGTCCCGGTGGCGGCGGCGGTGGTAACCGTGGTGGCCAGGGCGGTCAGGGCGGCAATCGCGGCCCGCGCGGCGGCAACCGTGGCGGCAGCGGCGGCGGTAATCGCGGCGGCAACTTTTGAGTTCGCCCACCCTCTGGCATAACCCGCGATGCTCCAAGTCGCGGGAGACGCTCGCGCTGCTCCAGCAGCGCGGCGTCGAGCCGGTGATCGTGGAATACCTGAAAACCCCGCCGTCCGCGGCGGAACTCGATCGCGTACTGAACCTGCTCGGCCGCGAGCCGCGCGAGCTCATGCGCCAGGGTGAAGAGGCATACGCCGGCGTGCCGGCCGGTGCCGACCGTGCCGCGCTTATCCGTTACATGGTGGAACACCCGAAGCTGATTGAGCGGCCGGTGTTCATCAACGGTAAGAAGGCCGCTGTCGGGCGGCCGCCCGAGGCGGTTCTCGAGATCGTGTAGTCGGCGCTACGTAGGGATCGCGAGCAAGCTCGCTCCTACAAGGGCCTGCGCAGATCTTATGTAGGAGCGAGCTTGCTCGCGATCCCTACGAAGCGACAACGGCCAGCCTAGCGGTGCCGCGAAACCAACTTCTCCACCACCTGCTCAAATCCGATCCCCCGCGCACGCAACACCACCATCAGGTGGAACACCAGGTCGGCGGCCTCGCCGAGCAGCGCGTCGTCGTCTTCGGCGACGGCCGCAAGCGCGGTTTCCACGCCCTCCTCGCCCACCTTCTGCGCCATGCGGCGGATGCCACCCTCGAACAGCTTGGTGGTGTAGCTGCCCTCCGGCCGCTCAGCGTGGCGTGACGCGACAAGCGCATTAAGTTCGGCGAGGAAACCCAGCGCAGGCACCACGTCGTCACCAAAGCAGCTCGTGGTACCGGTATGGCACGTCGGGCCCGCAGGCAACGCTCGCACCAGCAGCGTGTCGGCATCGCAATCGATCTTCAGGTCCACCAGCGCAAGCGTATCGCCCGAGGTCTCGCCCTTGGTCCACAACCGCTGCTTGCTGCGGCTGAAGAACGTGACCAGGCCCGTCTCGCGTGTCTTCGCCAGCGCCGCTTCATCCATGTAACCCAGCATCAGCACTTCACCCGTGCGGGCGTGCTGGACGATGGCGGGCACCAGCCCATCGCCCTTGGCGAAATCAGGGTTCATACGCGTACCTCGATGCCCTGCGCGCGCAACTCGCGCTTCAGGGCGGGAATGGCGATATCGCCGGAGTGGAACACGCTGGCCGCCAGCGCGGCATCCACATCGGCATCGCGGAAAACATCACTGAAGTGCGCCGGCGTACCGGCGCCGCCGGAGGCGACAAGCGGCACGTTCGTCACCGCGCGCGCAGCGCGCAGCTGCTCGATATCGTAGCCGCGGCGTACGCCGTCGGTGCCCATGCAGTTCAGCACGATCTCGCCAGCGCCCAGTGCCTGGACCTCTTCGATCCAGTCCAGCGTGCGTTTGCGCAGGGCCTGCGTACGCGACGGATCGCCGGTGTACTGGCGCACACGCCACTCGCCGTCGTCGTCACGCAAGCTATCCACACCCACCACCACGCACTGCACGCCGAACGCATCGGCCAGCTCGCGGACGAGGCCCGGGCGCTCCAGCGCAGGGGAATTGATCGAGACCTTGTCGGCGCCTGCGTGCAGTACGTCGCGCGCATCCTCGACCGAACGGATACCCCCGGCCACGCAAAACGGGATATCGATCTCGCGCGCCACGCGCTCTACCCAATCACGATCCACGCGGCGCCCTTCCGGGCTCGCCGTGATGTCGTAGAACACGAGCTCGTCGGCACCTTCATCGCGGTAACGCAAAGCAAGCTCCACGATCTCGCCCACCACGATGTGATCGCGAAAGCGAACGCCCTTCACTACCTGGCCATCGCGCACATCAAGGCACGGGATAATGCGCCTGCTTAGCATGAGGCATCCGCCTTCGTTGTCGTGGCGAGGGCTTCCGCCATGGTGAATTCCCCCTGCAGCAGCGAGCGGCCGAGGATCACACCCGCCACACCTTGCAAGGCCAGCGCGGCCACGTCGGCCAGCGAACGCACGCCGCCCGAGGCCTGTACATCGAGCGTGCGGGTGATCGCCGCGATATGCCGGTAAAGCGCCGTGTTCGGGCCGGTCATCGTGCCATCGCGGTCGATGTCGGTGCAGAGCAGGTGGCGGGCGCCCGCGGCCTCGTAGAACGGCAGCAGGTCGCCCAGCGTGCGGTCTTCCTCCGCGGTCCATCCAGCACTCGGCAAGCGCCACTGGCCATCGCGGAAGCGCGTATCCAGCGCCAGCACGATGCGGTCGGCGCCGTAGCGGCCGATCCACGCGGCGACCGATTCCGGCTCGCGGATGGCGATGCTGCCAACGACAACACGCGATACCCCCGCATCGAGCAGGCGGCGCACGCCTGCTTCGTCACGAATGCCACCGCCCGCCTGCACCGAAAGGCCGGCGCCCGCGGCGATCGCCGTCAGCGTCGGCAGGTTTTCAAAGCGGCCGGAGCGCGCACCATCCAGGTCCACCACGTGCAACCACGTGGCGCCATCCGCAGCGTAGCGCTGGGCCAGTTCCACCGGATCGAACGCGAAGGTGGTCTGCTGGTCGTAATCGCCCTTGAACAGGCGCACGACCTTGCCGTCGCGCAGGTCAATGGCAGGAATCGGTAACGTCATAGCAGTAGAAAGTTCCGCAGGAGCTGGGCACCGACGCCGGCTGAGCGCTCGGGATGAAACTGCATACCCATGAAATTATCGGCCACGACCACCGCCGAGAACGGCGTGCCGTGCTCGCTGGCGACCAGGGTGTAATCGCCCACCGGCACCGCGTAGCTGTGCACGAAGTACGCCGTATCGCCCTCGCGCAGGCCCGACGTGAGGCAGTGCTCGCCCGTGCTGTGCAGCGTGTTCCAGCCCATGTGCGGCACGCGCAGGCCCGGCGCCGACGGCAGGTGGCGCACGGTGGCCGGCACCACGCCCAGGCACTCCGTATCGCCCTCTTCCGAACGCTCACAGAGCAGCTGCATGCCCAGGCAGACGCCCAGCACGGGCTGGGTAAGGCGGCGCAGCACATCCACCAGCCCCGCTTCGCGCAGGCGGCGCATGCCCGGGCCCGCCGCGCCCACGCCAGGCAGGATCACGTGACTGGCCGCGCGGATCCGCGCAGGGTCCGCCGTAAGCTCGGCATCCTTGCCCAGGCGCTGCAGGGCATAGCGGACAGAGCCGATGTTGGTACCACCGGCATCGACAAGCACGACGCTCATTAAAGGCTTCCCTTGGTGCTGGGCAGCTCCGCGCCCTCGCGACGGATGGCCTGGCGCAACGTACGCGCCACCACCTTGAAGCAGCCTTCCACCATGTGGTGCGCGTTCTCGCCCACCACGGTGAGGTGCAGGTTGGCACCCAGCGTTTCGCACAGCGACCGGAAGAAATGCGGTACCAGTTCGGTCGGCACATCGCCCACGCGCTCGCGCGGGAACGTGCCTTCGAACACGAAGTACGGCCGGCCCGAAAGGTCCAGTTCCGCGCGCGCGGCACTCTCATCCATGGGCAGCGCAAACCCATAACGGCAGATGCCGCGCTTGTCGCCCAGGGCCTGGCGCAAGGCCTGGCCAAGCGCCAGCGCGCAGTCTTCAATCGTGTGGTGTTCGTCGATGTGGGTATCGCCATCGCACTTCAGGCTCAGCGCGAAACCGCCGTGCTTGCCGATCTGCTCCAGCATGTGGTCGAAGAAACCCAGGCCGGTGTGCACCACGGGATCGGCCACGCGGTCCAGGTCCACGCTGACGCGGATCGCCGTTTCCTTGGTCTTGCGGACAACGTTGGCGATGCGCGGTGCATCGAGCACGGCATGGGCCACGTTTGCCCAGCTTTCGCCCTGCGCGCCCACCCGGAAACCGCGTACGCCCATGTTGGCGGCAAAGGCGATATCGGTATCGCGATCGCCCACCATGGCCGATTGCGCGCGGCTCCAGCTGTCATCCGCAAGCCAGTGCCGGGCCAGGCCCGTGTTCGGCTTGCGCGTATCGCGGTTCTCGTGCGGGAAGCTGCGATCGATCAGTTGCTCGCGGAAGGTGATGCCCTGCGACGACAGGATCCGCAACAGCAGGTTGTGCGGCCCATCGAAGGTTTCCTGCGGGAACGACGGCGTGCCCAGGCCATCCTGGTTGGTCACCAGCACCAGCTCGTAACCGGCACCGACGAAGCGCTGCAGGGCAGCGACCACACCCGGCAGCAGCGCCAGCTTCTCGTAGCTGTCAATCTGCTGGTCGGCCGGCTCCTCGATCAGGCAACCATCGCGATCGACAAAAAGGATCTTCCGGCTCATGCCGCCACTCCTGCGCGCAGCACGGCGAGCACGCGGTCGTTCTCGTTGCCCGTGCCGATCGTGATGCGCAGCGCATCGCCCAGGCCGGGGTACTTTGTGATATCGCGAACGACCACGCCGGCGGCGAGCAGCCGCTTGTAGGTGCCGGGCGCATCGTCGAAACGCACCGCCAGGAAATTGGCGTGCGAAGGCAGCACCTCGCGCACGCCCGGCAGCGCCGCCAGTGCCGTCGCCATCCGCGCCCGCTCGTTCAATAGCTCGTGCACGTGGTGGCGCTGCACGCGGCGCCCTTCATAGGAAAGCGCAGCGAGCGCCGCATCCACGCACGGCGACGGCAGCGGGTACGGTGCGATGATCCGGCGCAACAGGCCAATCACCTCGGCTCGCGCCACGAGTGCACCGACGCGTGCGCCAGCCAGCGACCATGCCTTCGAAAGCGTACGCAGCACCGCCACGTTGTCGTACGCGTCGATCAGCCGCGTGGCGCTGGGCGTGCCGGAGAACTCGGCATACGCTTCGTCCACCACCAGCAGCGCCCTGCCCTGTAGCGCCTGGGCGATCCGCTCCAGCGTGGCCAGCGGCACCAGATTGCCGGTCGGGTTGTTCGGCGTGCACACGTACACCAGCTTCGTCGTCGGCGTGACCGCCGCGAGCAGCTTGTCCGCATCCAGCACGCCATCGGCCTCGAGCGGTGCTTCCACCACGGCGGCGCCCTGGATACGTGCCGAGACGGCATACATGCCGAAGGTGGGCGGGGAAATCACGATGCCATCCTGGCCCGCGCGGCAGAACGCACGGGTCAGCAGGTCGATGGCTTCATCGCTGCCGCGCGTTACCAGCACGCGCTCAGCCGTGGTGTCGTAAAGCTCGGCCAGTACATCGACCAGGCCGCGTGGCTGCGGATCGGGATAGCGGTTCAGGCCATCGCCGCCCGGAATGCTGGGTGGGCGGGCGGATTCGTTCGCGTTGAGCAGCACGGTGCCACCGGAGGCCTCCATGCGTGCGCTGGAATACGGCGACAACGCGCGGATATCGGGACGGGCCAGATCAAGCACGCTCATGCGTTCGCTCCCATCGCCTCAAGGCGCAGGGTCACGGCGCGGCGGTGCGCATCCAGTTGCTCCGCGGCCGCCAGCGTTGCGGCGCAGGGGCCGATGGCGCGCAAGCCTTCCGCCGACGCTTCCTGCACGGTCACCTGCTTCTGGAAGCTGGCGACGGAGACGCCGCTGTAGCTTCGGGCGTAGCCATAGGTCGGCAACACGTGGTTGCTGCCGCTGCAGTAGTCGCCCAGCGATTCCGGGGTCCATTCGCCCAGGAATACCGAGCCGGCGGATTCCACACCCTCCAGAAGATCACGCGGCTGCGCTGTCTGGATGATCAGGTGCTCCGGTGCGTAGCGGTTGCTCACCTTCAAGGCCTCGTCGAGATCGTTGACCTGCACCAGGCGGCTTTCGGCAAGCGCGCTGGCGGCAACGTCCGCACGCGGGAGTTCAAGCCGCTGCCGCTCCACTTCCACTTCAACGCGGTCGAGCAACGTGGGCGAAGGGCTCACCAGCAGCACCTGGGAATCCGGGCCATGCTCGGCCTGCGAAAGCAGATCGGCAGCGATGAAGCGCGGATCCGCATCGGCGTCCGCGATCACCAGCACTTCCGAGGGGCCGGCCGGCATATCGATGGCCGCGCCCTCTGGATCGCCAGACACCTGCAACTTGGCTTCGGTGACCCACGCATTGCCGGGGCCGAACAGCTTGTCGCAGCGGGGCACGCTTTCGGTGCCGTAAGCCATGGCCGCGATCGCCTGCGCGCCGCCGAGCTTGAACACCTTGTGCACGCCCGTGGCGCGCGCGGCGAACAACACCGCATCATCGCAGCGCCCGTTCGCCTGTACGGGCGTACACAGCACAACCTCCTTGCAGCCCGCGATGGCCGCCGGCACGCCAAGCATGATGGCCGTGGAAGGCAATGGCGCCCCGCCCGCGGGCACGTAAAGGCCCACGCGGCGGATAGGCCGCAGCACGCGTTCCACGCGCACGCCTGGCGCCGTCTCCACGCTCACCGGCGCGGGTGCCGCGGCACGGTGGAAGCGCTCGATGCGTTCCGCCGCTTCGCGCACGGCCGCTTTGAGGTCCGGGGCGAGGCGTGCTTCCGCCGCGTCGAATTCCTCGGCGGTCACGGCCAGCGCGTCGAGCGTCGTGCCGTCGTAGCGTGACGTCAGCTCGCGCAGCGCGTCGTCGCCACGGGCGCGCACGTCAGCGATGATCGCTTCGACGCCGGTGCGCAGGCTTGGCGAACGCGACTGCGCCGGCCTTGCGAGCGCGGCGGCGCGACCCGCCTCATCCAGGGTGTTCCAGTCGATCCGCTTCATGCCAGCATCTTCTCCACCGGCAGCACCAACATGTCGCGGGCGCCGGCACGTTTCATGTCTTCCAGCTGCCGCCAGCTCACGCTGCCGGCGCACAGCGCCTGCAACACCACCTGGTCGGGCGCGCCATCCACGGCGGTGAGCGTGGGCACCGGCAGGCCGGGCAGCAGCCGGGTAATCGCATCCAGCGCATCGCGCGGTGCCTGCATCAGGATCAGGCGCGAATCGCGCACCTGGATCACACCATCCAGCCGGCGCAGCAGGAGCTCGGCAATCTCACCGCGCTCGTCGCTGGGCAGCACCTTGTGACCGGCCAGCACCGCTTCGCTCTCCACCACCACCGCCGCTTCGCGCAACTGGTTGGCGACGAGCGTGGCACCGCTGGAAACCAGGTCGCAGATGGCATCGGCGGTGCCCAGGCGTGGGGCGATCTCCACCGAGCCGGCCAGGAACACGACCTTGGCATCGACGTTGTTCACGCGAAGCCATTCACCAAGCAGGCCGGGATACGAGGTGGCGATGCGCTGGCCCTGCAATTGCGAGGGTGCGTCATAGGCCTCTTCCTGCGGCATCGCGATGGAAAGCCGGCAGCTGCCAAACCCGAGCGGGCGCAGTTCATCCAACCCACTGCCCGCTTCCGGGTTCGACAGCTGGAATTCGCGCAGCACGTTGCGGCCAACAATGCCCAGATCGCACACCCCCTCGGCGATCAGGCCGGGGATATCGTCATCGCGGACCAGCAGCAGATCGACGGGCTCACCTTCGCCGAAGCAGAACAGCTTGTCGCGGCTCTGGCGGAACTTCAGGCCGCAACGGGCAAGGAGTTCCTGGGCGGGTTCGGTCAGGCGCCCGGATTTCTGCATCGCGATGCGCAGGCGGTCACGAGGCTTCATGCGGTGGGCTCCCGGTTACGGCGGGCAGCGGCGGCCATGTAGCCCCCTGCTCCCTGGTTCAGATAGCGGGCGACGCGCCCGATGGTGGTGACGCTGACGGCGGTGCGCTCGTGGATCTCCCGGTACGAGAGCTTGTCCAGCAGGTAGGGCACTACCCGCCAGCGGTCGACCATGACCTCGATCTCGGCCGGGGTGCACAGGTCATGCAGGAACGCCCGCATCTCATCCACGGTTGAGAGCGCCAGCAGCGCCTCGCACAGGCTGGTTTCGGCCGAATCGGCCGGGGTTTCGGGGTCCAGGGAGCGTCGCTTCATAATGTACTAACGCGTTAATACGATAGCCCATTGTAGGCCGGCAACTACACCGTGGCAACACACCCCGGAATTCGCCGACAGAAGATTGCGCTTTTGTTCCATATACCCGGCGCCAAGCGGTCGCCAAGATGAAAGGCATATCCGCCAGAGCCAAGAGCCGTACGCATGACGTGTCCCGTTGTCATCGCCGACGACCAGCCGGTCGTCGTCGCCGGAGTCGAAACCATCCTCAAAAAACATCGGTACGCCGTTATCGCCCGCGTCAACGATACCGATACCCTCCTCCAGGTCATGGAAGAAGCCGACTGCGAGGTGCTGGTCACGGACCTTTGCCTGCCCGATGGCCGCCAGGCCGATGGCGTGGCGCTGATCCGGCGCATTCGCGCCATCCGCCCCGATGTCGGCATCGTGGTCATGACCCACCTCGCCCATGTCGCCACGTTGCGGCTATTGCTGGACCTGGGCGTGGCGGCGCTGTTCGATAAGCGCGCAAACCTGCGCGACATGCCGGCCGCGGTGCACTCGGCCAGCGTGGGCCGCACCTTCCTCAGCCCGGCCATCCGCCGCGCCTTTCTCATGGCCGATCGGGCAAGCGCGCGGCGTAGCAACAGCCTCTCACCCCGCGAGGTCGCGGTGCTGCGCGCTTACGCACAGGGGCTTTCGCTGCTGGATATCAGCACGCGGATGGTACGCAGCATCAAGACCATCAGCCGGCAGAAGCGCTCGGCCATGAACAAGCTGGGGCTGGAGAACGATGCACAGCTTTACCAGTACCTGGCCAACGTGCGGGCCGGGCTGGTCGATGGGTTTGGTGAGTATGACGACGAAGAGCACGCCGTCGATCCGCAGGTCGAGCCGCTTGATACGGATGGGGACGGAGCTGGCGCCGTTACTGTTTCACTCGCCGCGGCCACAACGCCGCCCGGGAAGACCACGGCAACGGCACTGAAAGTAGCCTGCGCGCCGGTAGACAAGGAGTCCACCGGCGCGCTGGCGGGCGGCGCTTAGGCGTCGTCCGCCACCAGGCGGCCGGAAGCCACCAGCTCACACATCAGGCGCACTTCGCCATCCATCGCGCGGTCGCGCTGCATGAACGCGATGTGCTCGCGCAGGTTCGCCAGTGCGCGACGGACGGCCACGCCACCGTGGAAATCCTCCGCCGAGGCGAGCGCCGACATCAGCGCACGCACTTCTTCCTCGAAGCGCGGGTAATGCGGCGAATCGGCGCGCGGGGCACCCGCGATCTTCGAAGCCAGCGCCTGCCAATCGCCACGCAGGGCGAGCGTACGCGCCGCGTTGAGCATGTCCTGGCGGTACTCCAGGGCCTGGGCCGCGGTGTACAACTCCATCGCCAGGACGTGGCCGAGGTCTTCGGTCATTTCCAGCACGTGGCGGGCTTCGTTCGCACCCATGGATACGTGATCTTCCGCGTTTGCACTGGTCGGCACGGAATACACCGATGCCGGGTGCGCGCGCGTGGCCAGGTCATTCACGAGCGCGGCGGCGGTGTACTGCACGATCATGAAGCCCGAATCGGTAGCGTCTTCGTTGCCGATGAGGAACGCCGGCAGGCCGTCGTTGTTCGCCGGATCGACGAGCTTTGCCGTGCGGCGTTCGGAGATCGACGCCAGGACAGGGATCGCAGCCTTCACGTAGCTCATGGCCAGCGCCAGCGGCATGCCGTGGAAGTGGCCGGCGGAGATCACCTGGTCCTCGATCACCGTGGCGTTTTCCGCATCCGGGAACACCAGCGGGTTATCGGTGACGGCGTTGAGCTCCACATCGAACACGCGGCAGGCCTGCTCCCACGCATCGCGTACCGCGCCGTGCACCTGCGGTGCGCAACGCAGGCAATAGGCATCCTGCGGCTGGTGCTTCTTGCCGCCCTTGAACGGCAGGAAGCGCGAGTAGAACGCTTCCTTGCCATGGCGCTGCGTGGCGGGCACCCAGTCCCAGCCAATATCGAAGCGGTAGGCCTGCTCGGCCGGGTCCGCCCACGAATCCGACAGCCACGGACGGAACCGCGGCACGAGGTGGTAGGCGATATCGGCGAGCGTGGAGCCATCCAGCAAGCGGCGGAATTCGGCGGCCGAGGCCACCTGGCCCGGATGCGGGCGCAACGCGTGCACTTCTTCCGCATAGGCGCCAGTGCGGCCAGCGAACGCATCGAGCGTCATGGCCAGCGCCAGGTCGGCGGTCTTGATCAGGGTTTCCAGCGTGGCCAGCGCCAGCACGCCCGTGGCGAGCATCTGGGTGGTGCCGTTGTTCAGCGCCAGGCCTTCCTTGAAGGAGAGACGAACCGGCTCGAGGCCGGCGCGCTTCAGCGCTTCCGCGCCCGGGATGCGCTCGCCTTCGTAGAAGGCTTCGCCGCCGCCGAGCAGCACGATAGCCAGGTGCGAGAGCGGTGCGAGGTCGCCGCTGGCGCCCACCGAGCCCTTTTCCGGGATGACCGGGATGACGTTGCGGTTGAGCAGTTCGGCCAGGGCGCGCAGCGTCTCGACGCGGATGCCGGAGTGGCCACGCATCAGCGTGTTCACGCGGATCGCGAGCATGGCGCGCACCACATCCACCGCGAACGGCTTACCCACGCACACGGCGTGGGTGATGATCAGGTTGTGCTGCAGCTCTTCCATCAGCGTGCCGTCGCGCGCCTCGGGGTTGCCGCCCGGCAGCTCATCGCGCACGCGGTGTGCGCCCAGCAGCTTGTCGGCATTGCTGCCAAAGCCGGTGGTTACGCCATAGATCGGCTCACCGCCGCCCACCTTTTCCGCAAGGAAATCCGCAGCGCGCTTTACCTTGACCAGTTGCGTCTCATCGAGGGTGATGGAGGCGCCCTGGCGGGCGATGGCGACAACCTGGGCGCGGGTGAGGCTACGGCCGTCGAGGAGGATGCTGGTGGTCATGGCGTACTACCGTGGGGTGTGCTGAATGTGTAGGAGCGGGGGGGGGGGGGGGGGGGGGGGTGGGGGGTGGGGGGGGGGGGGGGGGGCCGCCCCCCCCCCAACGGGAGCCAAGGGCGGGAGCGCCCTAAAAAAAAGTGGGGGCGCGGTGGGGGGGGGGGGGGTCGTGTGTGTGTGGCTGGGCGGGGCGGCGGTGGGGGGGGCGGGTTGTGGGGGCGGGGCGGCGCGCGCCCGCCGCCCCCCCCCCCCCCCCCCCCCCCCCCCCCCCCCCCCGCTCCTACAGGGTTTGGGGGTTACCTGCCGATTTCGGCCTGGGCGAGCTCGACGCGGAGGGTCTTCACCAGGTCCGCGCGCGCGACTTCGAACTGGTCTTCGCGGCGCAGGTCCTTCACGGTGACGACGCCCTTGGCGATCTCGTCCTCGCCCAGCACGATCACGAAGCGAATGCCCGCGCGGTCGGCGTACTTGAACTGCTTGCCCAGCTTGCCGCCTTCGAGCACCACTTCCGTGGCGATCCCGGCCGTACGCAGCTCGTTGGCCACGGCCAGGTATGCCGGCATCTGTGCGGCATCCATCTGGGTAACCAGCACATCCACCGTGCTCTGCGCGGTGGAGACCAGGCCCGCATCGCGAAGCTGCCAGTAAAGGCGGGTAAGGCCGATGGAAATGCCCACGCCCGGAAGGTGCGACTTGGTGTACTGGCCGGCCAGGTTTTCGTAACGGCCACCCGAGCAGATCGAGCCAATGCCCAGGTGCTCGTTGAGCGTAGTTTCGTAGACGGTGCCGGTGTAGTAATCCAGGCCACGTGCGATCGAGAGGTTCAGTGCAAAGTGCGTTTCGGGCACCCCGAAATCGCGGATGAGGCCGAGGACTTCCTTCAGCTCCGCCTTGCCCTGCTCGAACGTTTCCGAACCGCTGCCGAGCGCATCGAGCTTGGCGAACGCGTCACCGACCGAGGTGGAGCGCACCTGCACGAAGGCCAGGATCTTCGCGGCCACCTCGGCGCTCAGACCAAAGGCTTCGCCGGTAAGCGTGTCGCGCACGTAATCGGCGCCGCGCTTGTCGAGCTTGTCCACTTCGCGCAGCACGAGCATCTGCTGCTCGGGATCGGCCACGCCCAGGTTCTCGAAGTAACCGCGCATGAGCTTGCGGTTGTTGAGCTGGATCGTGAACGCGCCGATGTTGAGCTCGCGGAACACGCTGTAGATCACGGCCGGGATCTCGGCGTCGTAACGCACCGAGAGGCTGTCCTTGCCGATCACATCGATATCGCACTGGTAGAACTCGCGGAAGCGGCCGCGCTGCGCGCGCTCGCCGCGGTATACGCGCTGCATCTGGTAGCGGCGGAACGGGAAGCTCAGGTCGTGCTCGTGCTCGGCGACATAACGGGCCAGCGGCACCGTGAGATCGAAGCGCAGCGCGAGCTCGGGCACACCGCCCTGGTCCTTGTCGGCCGCGTTCAGCGAGCCGGTGGACTGTACGAAATACACCTGGCGCTCGGTCTCGCCACCGGTCTTGGTCAGCAGGACATCGCTATGCTCGATCACCGGCGTTTCGATAGGCAGGAAACCGAACCGCTCGTAGTTACGGCGGATGGTATCGAGCATGCGCTGGAAGGCGATCTGGTCGAGCGGCAGGAGCTCGAGGACACCAGGCATCGTGCGGGCCGGGGTGAGTGCCATGCAATTCCTCTTGGGGCTGTACGTAGGCCGCCATGCGGCAGCCCCATAGAGTAGCAGATGGCCGCGGACGGCCCTGCGCGCGGTTTGTAAAAAAAGTGAGACAACCTGTTGCCAAGGGTGCCAGTCATGGCTAATATACGCGGCTCCCGTCGGGGTGTAGCTCAGCCTGGTAGAGCGCTACGTTCGGGACGTAGAAGTCGCAGGTTCGAATCCTGTCTCCCCGACCAATCGATTCATCAAAAACACCGGCCATTGGCCGGTGTTCTTGTTTGTGCGCCACGAAATCCCCGGCTAATACGCCGCGCAAAACGCACCGGTCACCTTGCCCATCGCTTCGCGCCAGCGCGCCTCCAGCGCCGGCGTCAGCTGCTCATCCCGCTCGCGGATCGCCTGCATCAGGCTTTCAAGCCAGTGCTCATGGAAAACCGGTGGTACAGGCGCCCTGCCCTTGCGCGCATGCACGCGGATCATTTCGTTCACCGGCGCCTGCGCCATGCCATCGCCAGCCGCCCATGAGATCGCCAGGCTGATGCCACGGCGCAGGGCCATGTGCTGCTTCTGGAAATCGGTTTTGGCGAACAGCGGGGGAATGCCCTCATCACGGGCGAGGAGGATTTCGTAGAAGCGCTCGATGAAACCGCGCGAGCGAAGGCACCGGCCGAAGCTGGTGTGGAGATCGTTGTAGCCGATGGACATGCAGGGCCTGCGGGTAAAACGGGAAGCGTAGGCAGGCGGGGCGCAGGGGCCGTTGCGCGTGGTCAATTTTGTGGACGCCGAAACGCAAAACGCCCCGAAAGGGGCGTCTTGCGTAACTGGCGGAGAGTGAGGGATTCGAACCCTCGATAAGGCTTTTGACCCTATACTCCCTTAGCAGGGGAGCCCCTTCGGCCTCTCGGGCAACTCTCCATTTTTAATCGTTCGCGAGGCTAGTGCCCGAACGAGCCAGCAAGGATACTGATCCTTGCGTCGGCCGTAAAGCTTTTACTGTTACTGGTCGTCACCGGTATGGCCGGCAGGATCCTGGTCGTGTTCGTTCTTGATGCGCTGGTAAATCTCTTCGCGATGAACCGCGACATTCTTAGGCGCATTGATACCAATGCGAACCTGGTTACCTTTCACACCCAGAACGGTGACCGTCACCTCGTCGCCGATCATAAGGGTTTCACCGACCCGGCGGGTCAGAATCAGCATGATTGATACTCCATAAAATCAGGTATTGGCTTCCCCACCAACGACAACTCACCCCGAGTCTTGCCGCCGATGGATTGACTTATCGACCATCGAAGGCCGATCTGCCTTCCCCGGCGTATTGTGTGCGTGTCGCTGACCAGCTGTCCTGCCTATGTCGACCCGACTGACCGATGCCGAAAAATGCGTTCCGACATTCGGATCATACTAGCTGAGCCAATCAAGGTGGTGCAACGCAGGAACGGCTGAATCCGTGGTCAGGGGCGCCTTTACGGCAGCCCCTTTAGGGTCCAGCGGGGGTTCGTTCAGCGAAGCTTGCCTTCGACCCAGGCGGGGATGCCGGCCAGGATGCCGGGCAAGGCCGGGCTATCCACACCACCACCCTGCGCCATGTCCGGGCGGCCGCCGCCCTTGCCGTCGATCTTCGAGGCCACTTCGGCGACCAGGTCGCCGGCCTTTACGCGGCCCAGGGCCGCGCCGCCCACGCCCGCCACCAGCGACACGCGGCCATCGGCAGCGCCCGCGAGGATGACGGCGCAATCGCCCAGCTTCTGCTTCAACACATCCAGGCTATCGCGCAGGGACTTGGCGTCGAGCCCTTCCAGGCGCGCGGCGACGACCTTGATACCGGCGATATCCGTAGCGGTATCGACCAGATCGGCCGAGGCCGAGCTCGCGGCCTTGGCCTTGAAGGATTCGACCTCTTTTTCGAGTTTCTTCTGCTTATCGAAGAGCTGGCGCAGCTTCTCGACCACGTCATCGCCCGTCGCGGCGAGCAGGCCCGAGACCTCGCTGAGGATGCGCTCTTCATCGGCCACGCGCGCCATGGCACCCGCACCGGTCACCGCCTCGATACGGCGGATGCCTGCGGCAACGCCCGACTCGGAGACGATCTTGAACAGGCCGATATCACCCGTGCGGCCCACGTGAGTACCGCCGCAGAGTTCGGTCGAGAAATCACCCATCTTCAGCACGCGGACTTCGGCACCGTATTTTTCGCCGAATAGCGCCATGGCGCCGAACTCGATGGCATCGTCGTAACCCATGTGGTGGACTTCGGCGGCCGCGTTGCGGCGCACTTCATCGTTCACCATGCGCTCGATTTCGGCCAGCTCTTCGCCAGTGACCGGCTTGAAGTGCGAGAAGTCGAAACGCAGGCGCTCCGGCGCCACCAGCGAGCCCTTCTGGGTCACGTGCTCACCGAGGACGGTGCGCAGGGCGGCGTGGAGCAGATGGGTGGCCGAGTGGTTCAGCACGGTGGCCTGGCGCTGGGCGCCGTCCACCGAGGCACCGACCACGGCACCCTTCAGCAGCGGGGCCGAGCCCTGCCAGGTACCGAAGTGGGCGAAGAACGCGCCACCCACCTTCTGGGTATCTTCCACCGCCAGCGCACCCGACGGGTTGCGGATCATGCCGGTATCGCCGACCTGGCCACCCGATTCCGCGTAGAACGGGGTGCGGTCGAGCAGGAGGAAGCCCTCCTCGCCATCGGCGAGCTGGTCCACCGACTTGCCGTCGCGCACGATGGCCACGACCTTGGCATCGGCCAGGTCGAGGGCGTCGTAACCGGTGAAGATCGTCGGCTGCAGCGCGCTGGCCACTTCGGCCGGCAGCTGCGCCTTCGTGGAGAAGTTGCTGGCGGCGCGCGCACGGGCACGCTGCTCGCCCATGGCGCGCTCGAAGCCTTCCATATCCACGGTCATGTCGCGCTCACGCGCGATGTCCGCGGTGAGGTCGACCGGGAAGCCGTAGGTGTCGTACAGGCGGAACGCATCCGCACCCGGGATGATCTTGCCGGACTTCGAGGCGATGTCGTCGAACAGGCGCATGCCGTGCTCGAGTGTTTCGCCGAAGCGCTCTTCTTCCACCTTCAGCGCCTGCTCCACGAACGCGCGCTTGGCGGCGATTTCCGGGTAAGCCTCGCCCATTTCTTCAACGAGCGGCGCGACCATTTTCCAGAAGAAATCGCCGCGCACGCCCAGCATCCAGCCGTGGCGCAGGGCGCGACGGATGATGCGGCGGAGCACGTAGCCACGGCCCTCGTTAGACGGCAGCACGCCATCGACGATCAGGAACGACGCCGCACGGATGTGGTCGGCGATGACGCGCAGCGACTTGTTGCCCAAGTCGGCGGTATTCGTGAGGCGCGAGGCCTCGCGGATCAGGTGCGCGAACAGGTCGATTTCGTAGTTGGAGTGCACGTGCTGCAGCACGGCCGCCAGGCGCTCCAGGCCCATGCCGGTATCAACGCAGGGCGCCGGCAGCGGGCTGAGGGTGCCATCGGGCGCGCGATCGAACTGCATGAACACGAGATTCCAGATCTCGATGTAGCGGTCGCCATCTTCATCGGGCGAGCCGGGCGGGCCACCGGCCACGTCGGGGCCGTGGTCGTAGAAGATTTCCGTGCAGGGACCGCAGGGGCCGGTATCGGCCATCTGCCAGAAGTTATCCGAAGCGTACGGTGCGCCCTTGTTATCGCCGATGCGCACGATGCGCTCGGCCGGCACGCCCATGTCCTTGTTCCACAGGTCGTAGGCTTCGTCATCCGTGTGGTACACGGTGACCCAAAGGCGCTCCGCCGGCAGCTTGTACACCTCGGTGAGCAGCTCCCACGCGTAGCGGATGGCATCGCGCTTGAAGTAGTCACCGAACGACCAGTTGCCCAGCATTTCGAAGAAGGTGTGGTGGCGGGCGGTGTAGCCCACCTGGTCCAGATCGTTGTGCTTGCCGCCGGCGCGCAGGCAGCGCTGCACATCGGCCGCACGGACGTAGCCCGGCTTTTCGCTGCCGAGGAACACGTTCTTGAAGGGGACCATGCCCGAGTTGGTGAACAGGAGCGTGGGATCGTTCGACGGCACCAGCGATGCCGAGGGCACGATGGTGTGGTCCTTTTTGCGGAAGAAATCCAGGAAGGTCGAACGGATGTCGGCGGTTTTCATGTGCGATCGTGGCTTGGGGCTGCGAGGATCGCGAAAGGCGCCCAGTCACGAAAATCAAGGCTAGCTGCCTTCAGTCGTCGTCGGGGTCTTCCGCATCGGCGTGGGTAAGAATACGTACTGTGGCGGCGGCGAAGCCGCGACGCAAGAGGAATTGCGCCCGCCGTGCCCGTTCCGCCGGGTCGGCGGAGGCCGATCCGTAGCGTCGGCGCAGCTGGTTGGCCGCCAGGTCGTGCCAGTCGACGTCCGCATTTTCAAGCAGTTCGCGGACCCGGCCATCGGCAATGCCCTGGCTGCGCAGCTCGGCCCGGATGCGGGCCGGCCCATAGCCCTGCCCTACCCGGCTACGGACCAGCGCCTCGGCGAAGCGCCCGTCATCTTGGTAGCCCTGGCCTTCCAGCCGCTCGATGGCATCGGCGGACTCATCACGCGCAAAACCGCCGCGATCCAGCTTCTGCCGGAGTTCGCGGCGGGAGTGCTCGCGCCGGGCCAGCAGGCCCAGCGCCTTGTCGTAGGCGGTACGGGTCGGGCGACTCGGGGCGCTTTCGTCGCCCGGCTCGCCCGCCCCGGGATTACGCCTCTTCGACCTCATCCTGCTCGGCATCGGCCTTCGGCGCGCCCGAACCCGGCTTCACGAGCAGGCGGGCACGGAGTTCGGCATCCACCTCGTTGGCGATGGCCGGGTTATCGCGCAGGAACTGGCGGACGTTTTCCTTACCCTGGCCGATGCGATCGCCCTTGTAGCTGTACCAGGCGCCCGACTTGTCAATCAGGTTCTCGCGCACGCCCAGCTCGATGATCTCGCCTTCGCGCGAGGTGCCTTCGCCGTAGAGGATCTCGAACTCGGTCTGGCGGAACGGCGGCGCCACCTTGTTCTTCACCACCTTGACGCGGGTTTCCGAACCGATGACTTCCTCGCCCTTCTTCACCGCGCCGATGCGGCGAATATCCAGGCGCACCGAGGCGTAGAACTTCAGCGCGTTACCACCGGTGGTGGTTTCCGGGCTGCCGAACATCACGCCGATCTTCATGCGGATCTGGTTGATGAAGATGACCAGGCAGTTCGACTTCTTGATGTTGGCCGTGAGCTTGCGCAGGGCCTGGCTCATGAGGCGGGCGTGCAGGCCGACGTGGGAATCACCCATTTCGCCTTCGATTTCGGCCTTGGGCGTGAGCGCCGCGACCGAGTCGACCACCACCATGTCCACCGCGCCCGAGCGCACCAGCATGTCGGCGATTTCCAGCGCCTGCTCGCCGGTATCCGGCTGGCTGACAAGGAGATCGGCCACGTTCACGCCCAGCTTCTCGGCGTAGCTCGGATCGAGCGCGTGCTCGGCATCGACGAACGCCGCGGTACCGCCGCCACGCTGGCAGGACGCAATGGCCTGCAGGGTGAGCGTGGTTTTACCGGACGACTCCGGACCGTAGATTTCCACGATGCGGCCACGCGGCAGGCCACCGATACCCAGGGCGATATCCAGGCCCAGGGAACCGGTGGAGACGGTGTCGATCTGGTCGTCCACGCGGTCGCCAAGACGCATGACAGCACCCTTGCCGAACTGCTTTTCAATCTGGCCGAGGGCACTCGCCAGCGCCTTGCGCTTATTGTCGTCCATCGTAGTTTCCGGTGTGCTTGTGTAGGTAGGTATCTTGCCGGAGCGGGGTCTCAGGGACTGCGATCCGTCAGACGTTCATTTTGCCACAGCCGGACAGGTTACCCGTTCAGCTCGGTGACTATTCCAGCGAGTGCGGCTGCCACCGTCTGTCGGCGCACAGCCTCGCGGTCGCCTCCGAAATGGAAGACCTTGGCGTGGGCGTAGCCCCCGCGCCGCTTCCAGCCGATCCACACCGTGCCGACCGGCTTGTCCGCGGTGCCACCCGAAGGGCCCGCGATACCCGTGACCGCCACGGCCACGCCGGCGCCATAGCGCGCCAGTGCGCCCGACACCATCTCCAGCACGGTTTCCTCACTCACCGCACCGGTGCGCTCCAGCGTACGCGGATTCACGCCGAGCAGGGATTCTTTCGCGCTATAGCTATAGGTGACGACGCCCGCCTCGAACCACGCCGAGCTGCCGGCCAGGTCGGTGAGTGCCTTGGAGATCCAGCCGCCGGTGCACGATTCGGCGGTGGCGACCATCACGCGCTTGTCGAGCGCCGCGGCGGCCACCTGCTGCGCCAGCGCGTTGAGCGCCGCGTCGTTGTAAGTGGAGTGCGAGTCCATCGGGGTTCCTGACGGTAAAGAGGACGGTTCTACCTTGCCCCGCCCGCCCTGTCGATGCGATGTGGGGTTTTTCCTACGCAACGACGTGGGCGCCGCCCAATTGCGCAACCGCCGCGAGACGTTCAAAGTGACTTTTCGCACGTTGGGCTGGCCATGTGGCAAAGCAAGCCCGCCGCGCTGATTCGTACCCCTTCGTATCACTCACCACAGGACGATCCACTCATGGATGACACCCCTCACGTCTGCACGCTCGCACATGCCTCGTCGCCTTCGGCGCAGTCGTGCTCTGCGTTGTCGAACAGCATGCATCGCAATGACGGCTCTTCGTCACGATGTGATTCGACGCACACAACATCTGACTGAGCGCATCGCGCATTGGTCAAACTTTGATCAATCGCAACGCTTCATCGGCAGCAACTCGTTCTGTCAACTTTTCGTCTTGGGTTTTGTGTTCTAATAAACGTACGCAGCCGCATGGTTGCGTGTGCAACCATGTTCGTCGTGTTTTTTCCGTGAATTGCGTCACTTTATTGCTTATCGAATGTGCTGGTCATTTGCACGTTCATGAGCTATTTTTTTGACGCGGTTCTCGAATCGCACCGATGAAGGGGGAACACCTGCAGACCAAAGGCTCGAGCCGATGTCGACGACATCTGTGCTCGCAGGGTTGTGCAGGGGCCACTTCGCTACATCGATTGGCAGGGCGGCAGTCTCGCCCGGAACAGGAAGTTTGAATGGATAGCTTGCACGAAGCGCGGGGTGCCGTTGCCCTCCGCATGTACGGACAATCAGGGGTCAGGCTCGCACTCTCGCCGCCCTCATCGGAGCCTCGCTGGCCAGCGCATGCACGTTTTCGTGCGCGCGGCAGCGCTCTGTTGCCGATTACGCATTAACTGACTTTGCCGGGCCCAGGCCCGACGCGGGGCGGATAGCCATGTCCGCCTTTTGAGCCATTGTTATTGGTATTCAACAAGTTATGAGCGCAACGTGAAAATAGGCCAGACCAACCTTGCCATCATTGGCATCATAGCGGTGTTTTCGTTAGCCCTTACAGGTTGCGGAACGACTCCTGCCCGCGACTTCGGCGGCTCCTGGAAGCCGATCAACCACTTCGAAGACAAGACCACCGAGATTCCACTCGCGGTGCCGTACACGTATTACGCGGCGCCGATGGACGGCACGCTGAAGACCATGCTCACGCGGTGGACCACCGATAACGGCATGAAACTTCAGTACAAGCTGCGCTCGGACTTCACGCTGACCAAGTCGGCCTCCGCGATTCATACCTCGGAGCTGCGTGATGCCGCTTCGCAGTTGAGTTCGATCTATTCGGCGCAAGGGGTGGCTGTCACCGTCAACGGGCCCGACCTGATCGTCGATGAGGTCAGCGCCATTACTGCCCCTCCCGTCCCGGCGCCCTCGCCGGTCGCAAAGCCTGTAACGGAGAAGCCTGCATCCGCGCCCACCGCCGATGCAGCACCGGCGTCCGCGTCGGAACACGTTGCCGTTACCGACAACAAATAAGCGATCGCGCGGACACCTTTCATGCTTAAGAAAAAGAGCTCCCCCAGGATCGACGAGGCCGTGCAACAAGGCGTGGCCTTCGAAGTTACGCTCGCTGACAACGCGCGACGCAGCGAGAGGCGTGCATGGATCGTCGCTATCTGTGCGTGCGTCATGGCGGTCATTCTTGCAGCCGGCTACCTCGTCGTGATGCCGCTGAAAGAAAAAGAACCGTTCATCGTCATGGCCGATCCTTATTCCGGCACAGCATCCCTTGCGAAGCTGACGGATGACGTGATCAATCGACAGATCACCGCCAGCGAAGCCGTGAATCGCAGCAACATCGCGCACTTCATCATCGCCCGCGAATCGTACGATCTGGCCATCAGCAACCTGCGCGATTGGCCCACGGTGCTGACGATGTCCTCACCGGACGTGGCGCAGCCGTACATGGACCTGCACTCGCCCGCGAACCCCGATGCGCCCTACAAGGTGTACGGCAAGTCGCGCGCTATTCGCGTCAAGATCCTCAGCATCCAGCTGAACGGCGCAGGGCCTGGCCAGACGCCCACCGGCGCGACGGTTCGGTTCCAGCGCAGCGTGTACGACAAGACCAACGGCGCGACCTTCCCGCTCGATAGCAAGATCGCCACGATGGCGTTCACCTATAAGCCAAACCTGCGCATGGATGAGCAGAACCGCGTGGAGAACCCGCTCGGCTTCCAGGTCACCAGCTACCGGGTCGACAACGATTATGGCAATGCGCCGCCGCCGGAAGTGCCCGTCGATGCGCCGGCTGGCACGGCACCGCCAACAGCGGCAGGTCAAGCAGCGGCTCCGGGCCAGGGCCCTGCGGGCGTGGCGCCGCAGCCGGGTGCCGTGCCGCAGGCCGGCCTCGCTGCTCCGGCGGGTGTGGCTCCGCAGGGTTACGCCCCGCAAGCTGGCGCAGCCCAGGGCCAGCCCTACCCCCAGCAGGCCATCCCGCTTGCGCCGGCCAACGGCGGTGTACCGCAGTCGCCAATCCCTAGCGAAGCCGCCTATTCCTCGGCACAGCAGCCCGCCGCACCCGCGGCTACACCCGCCCCACGAAGCGCCGCCAATGGAGGGCGCCGTTGATGAATCATTCCAGCAAGCTGAGCCTGGCCTGCTCGTTCGGCCTCGCCCTGGCCGTGGCACTCCCTGCCGCGCAAGCCGAGACGGGAGCCGATGCCATTCCGTCGCCCTCGGTCACCTCGGCGCCGGCGGTGCAAACCTATGAATACCAACCCGATCGCATCTTCACGATCCGTACCGGCCTGGGTATCACCACGCAGATCGAGCTGAGCCCCAACGAGAAAATCCTCGACTACAGCACGGGCTTCAGCAGTGGCTGGGATCTGACGCGTCGCGACAATGTTTTCTACATCAAGCCTAAAAATGTAGACGTTGATACGAACATGATGATTCGTACTGCGACCCACTCATACATCTTTGAACTCAAGGTCGTCGCTACGGACTGGCGCACTCTCGACCAGGCCCGCCGCGCCGGCGTGCAGTACAAGGTCATCTTTACCTACCCGTCGGACACGAGCTTCATGTCCGAGTCGAAGAAGGTTGAAGAGGCACCCATGCTCGATACCGAACTGGTGAAGGGCCGCGACTACAACTTCGACTACGACTTCTCAAAGACCCGGCGCACCGCCCAGTGGCTCGTGCCGATCAACGTTTACGACGATGGCCGCTTTACCTACATCAAGATGCCGGACCTGAAGCAGTTCCCGACGGGCAACTTCCCGACGGTATACATGCGCGAAAAGGAACACGGAGAGGACTCGGTGGTGAATACAACCGTCGAGGGCAACACGATCGTTGTCCATGGCACGTATCCCTACCTGGTTATTCGTCACGACAACAACGTCGTGGGTCTGCGAAGGAACACCAAGAAGTGAGCCCGAACACTCCTTACACCCCGGACGACGAGTCCAACCGCGGCGCGGAGCCGCACGAACATAACGACCAGCAGCATGAGCCGTTGGCGGGTAATCCGTACGCGAATCAGCAGCGCCAGGCGCCGCAACCGGATCTGGATACCTCAGCGCCACGCCTGACCCAGAACGACATGCGCCGCATGAACCGCAGCGCGCTTGGCCTTCTCGCGGGCATCGTTGTTTTGCTCGTGGTCGTCGCGTTCTGGCTTTTCACCAGCAGTGGCAACACGAACAAGCCGGCGCCCAAGCCCAAGGAAGAGCTGGTAACCGTGCCTGATGCGCCTACCGGTATCCCGCCGCCGCCAGGCCAGCAGCAGGCCCAGCCGATCCAGCTGGCGCCTGCCCTGCCGCCAGCGACGACCAAGGTTGAAATGCCGCCGATGCCGACCCCGCCGCCAGCACCGGGCCCGCACATTCCGACCTTGCTTGAGCGCCGCCTCGCCGCGGCTAACAACGGTATGGATGGTGGTTTTCAAGCCGTCGGCCAGCAGCCGACGCTCGCTACCAACCAGCCTCAGGCCGGAGGCTTCGGCGGCATGGGTGGCATCCCAGGCCTGCCCGGCCAACCCGGTCAGCCTGGCTATCGCAACCCGTACAGCGCCAGTGACAACATCGCGTACGACGGTAAGGAACTGCCGAACGTATCAAATGCCAGCCCGCTCCAGCATCCGGACACGCTGATGCTCCGCGGCACGTTCATTCGCTGCGTACTCGAAACTCGCATCATCACCGACATGCCGGGGTTCACTTCGTGCGTCGTGACCGAGCCGGTGTATTCATTCACTGGCAAGCGCCTGCTCCTGCCCAAGGGATCGAAGGTGCTCGGCAAGTATGAGATGGAGCCGAGCGGCCCGCGCGTCGCCGTGATCTGGGATCGCATCGTCACTCCGACCGGCATCGACGTGAACATGGCTAGCCCGGGCGTGGATACGCTGGGTGGTGCGGGTCACCCGGGCCAGTACAACGCGCACTGGGGCAGCCGTATTGGTTCCGCGCTGCTGATCAGCCTGCTCAGCGATGCCTTCAAGTACGAAGCTGCAGAACACGGCCCGCGCCAGACCACCATCAGCAATGGCGTGGTTACGCAGAGCCCGTTCGAGAGCAACACGGCCGATACAATCCAGCAGCTTGCCAACCAGGCCGTACGGCGGGCGGCAAACCGCCCGGCCACGGTCACGATCAACCAGGGCACGATCCTGGCCATCTACGTGGCTAAGGATGTCGACTTCACCGGCGTCGTGGCGCGGTACTGAGGCACGCATGGAAAGCGCACTCGCCGCCGTTGGCAACGACTTCCTCGACTACCAGTACGAAGTGCTGGGGGTAAAGGATTTCCTTGCCGAGCCGGATGTGACCGAAATCTGCATCAACCGTCCCGGCGAGCTGTACCTGGAGCGCCGTGGCGGCTGGCAGAAAGTGGACGTGCCCTCGCTCACGTTTGAGCGCGCGCGCCAGTTCTGTACGGCCGTGGTGAACGAAAGCAACACTGGCCAGCGCATCACGGATGTGGATCCGGTGGTGTCGCTGACCTTTCCGACCGGGCAGCGTGCGCAGTTTGTCATTCCGCCTGCCTGCGAAGCCGGTCGTGTATCGATCACCATCCGCCTTCCCTCGAAGCAGACACGTACGCTTTCGCAGTATCAGGATGACGGCTTCTTCAACGAGATCCTGGAAGGTGCGAACACCATCAGCCAGGCGGACCAGGAGTTGCTCGAGCTTCGGGCTGAACGCCGCTACGCGGATTTCTTCCGCCACGCCGTGCTTAGCAAGAAGAACATCGTCGTCGCCGGTGCCACCGGTAGCGGCAAGACCACGTTCATGAAATCGCTGGTGAACCACATCCCTTCGGATGAACGCCTGGTCACCATCGAAGATGCCCGCGAGTTATTCATCGACCAGCCCAACGTTGTCCACCTGCTCTACTCCAAGGGCGGACAAAGCCAGAGCAACGTCACCGCAAAGAGCTGCATGGAAGCCTGCCTGCGCATGAAGCCGGACCGAATCATCCTTGCCGAGTTACGCGGCGATGAATCGTTCTACTTCATCCGTAATTGTGCGTCCGGCCATCCGGGTTCGATCACAAGCTGCCATGCAGGCAGCGTGGAGCAGACCTGGGACCAGCTAGCACTGATGGTGAAGGCCTCCACGGAAGGCGCGGGGCTGGAGTTCAGCACCATCAAACGGCTCCTGATGCTAACCATCGACATCGTGGTTCACATCAAGGCGCATGCAGGCCGACGCTACATCACCGGCATCGACTTCAACCCGGCTCGCGCGCTAAGTGCGGACGGGGGGTAACACAAAAAAACCATTGGTCATGAGACAGGAGTTGTAAAGGTGCTACCAGGACTTGAAATGATGGGCTGCCAGAACCTTGCCGTACCGGCCGAGGTGATGCAGCACGTCGTCAATGTCGAATCGAGCCGTAACCCATACGCCATTGGCGTCGTGGGCGGACAGCTCGTGCGCCAACCGCAAAACCTCGGCGAAGCGGTAGCGACCGTCCAGATGCTGGAGCAGAAGGGCTACAACTATTCACTGGGCGTGGCGCAGGTCAACCGCTCCAACCTGGGCAAATATGGCTTGGACAGCTACGAAAAGGCCTTTGAGTTCTGCCCCAACCTTGAGGCGGGCTCGCGGATCCTCGCGCAGTGCTACGCGAGCGCCAGCAAGGATTGGGGGAAGGCCTTCAGCTGTTATTACTCAGGCAACTTCACCACCGGCTATCGCGACGGCTATGTGCAGCGCATTTACGCATCCATTGCGAAGAGCACACTTGCCGGCGCCAGGGCCATCCCGCTTCAAGCCGCAGCAACACCAGTGCGTGTCGTCAGCGTCGGCAAGGGTGTGACCGCAGTCAAATCGGATAGCCCAGGCTATCGCGTCGCGATGCGCAGTGTCCTCGATGCTGCAGCCTCTGCGCTAGTCTCGCCGGCCATGGCTTCGGACAGCCCGCCCGCGCAGGTTGTCTCGCCACAAGACGCGGCCAACGTGCAGAAAGCGGTGCCGTACACCTATCCGCAACAAAACATGAGCTACCCCGGCGCTAACCCCGCGCTCGACCAAGCGCCTCCGCCGCCGCCCGGACGCATTCCCACAGACGCCGCGACCGCCGCAGCCATGTCACTGGTCGGACCGAACCTTCGGAACACAAACACGAACCCGCAGCCCGGCCGAATCATGACGGACCCCGCAACCGCAGCCGTCATGTCGCAGATTGGTGTGTCCGCGAATGCAAACGGCAGCGCGCCTGCGCAGGCCGCGCCGCAAACCCAGCCCGCCCAGCCCGCCCAGCCGGACAACGGCATCTTCGAGCCGCAGGTCCGGGGCCCGAACGATCCGCCTGCCGGGTCGGCACCGCAGCAAGCCGCACCCACGGCGCCCGCCCAGCCGGCGCGCGACCCGGCAGATTTACGCAACGGAGGTGGCGATGGCGCCTTCGTCTTCTGAGCGCACGCAATGCGCACGAACACGTACGTCGGATGTAGCCGTCCGCCGTGCAGGCCTTCGGGCCAACCCTAGCCCGGTGGCGCCTGGCCCCCGGAAAACCCTGACCCACCCAGTAGAAAGGAAATACGAGATGGCCCTGCCTGCCCTGTCCAAGGTTATCGCCAAT
Organism: Luteibacter sp. 621; assembly: GCF_050435445.1. Lineage (NCBI taxonomy): Bacteria > Pseudomonadati > Pseudomonadota > Gammaproteobacteria > Lysobacterales > Rhodanobacteraceae > Luteibacter > Luteibacter sp. 621. The sequence goes on from NZ_JBNDKI010000003.1 coordinate 133,901, forward strand.
ACGAAGAACCCGGTGAAGAAGACCCTGGGCCTCACCGCCCTGTTCTTCGCCCTGATGATTCCCAGCCTTGCATTCGCCCAGATCGGCGATACCGGCACCAAGGTCTGCGGCTTCTTCCAGAACATCAACTCGCTGCTCAACGCCGCGTCGATCGTCGTAGTGACCATCGCTGTGATCTTCTCGGGTTACCAGATCGCCTTCGCCCACAAGCGCATCGCCGACGTGGCTCCTGCCCTTGTCGGTGGCGTCCTGATCGGTGCGGCAGCCCAGGTGGCCAAGATGGTCGTCGGCGGCAATGGCAGCGGTAACGGCGCCACGGCCTGCACCTCGAGCAGCGGCGGCGCGTTCCTGATGGATGCCATCAACACGGCGATCCACCTGCTGCAGATCCATGCATAAGAACCCGCTGTTTCGCGGCTGCACCCGCCCGCCCATGTTCATGGGCGTGCCCTACGTCCCGTTCTTCATGGGCGCGGGCTCGGGCCTGCTTCTGGCGATGTACTTCAACATGCTCTTCCTGCTCCTCATCCCCGTCGTGATTTTCATCATGCGCCAAATGGCGCGCCGCGATGAAATGATCTTTCGACTGCTCGGCCTTCGCTTGCAGTTCAAGACCCGCGTCAGGAATGTTCCAGAGCACGACGGCATGTGGGTGTTCACGCCGAACAGCTACCGCGATCGATCCAAGGAAAAGCGTAAGTAAGGACAGGCGCCCCGGCGTGCAAGCACGCCGGGGCCTCTATAGCTCCAACGGCCCTGATGACCATGTTCACACCCGACGCGCCCATTTCGACTCACATCACACTCTCTGCCCACGTCTCGCCCTCTGTGGTGAAGACCACCGGCGGCGACTTTCTCCTCACCTGGCGTCTGGGTGGGCTGCCGTTCGTCGGCCGCGAAGAGTGGGAACTGGAACATCGCCACAACACTTTCAACCGCATGCTGCAGACACTGCGTGCGCCTGATTACACCAATGTAGCGTTCTGGGTACACGACATCCGCCGCCGCCGCGGTATCCGTGACAAATCGAAGTTCGGCCAGGAGTTCAATCAAGCCCTGTCCGATCAGTACTACGAGGCACTCACCTCGCAGAAGCTCATGCAGAACGAGCTCTACCTGACCATGATGTACCGCCCCATCGTGCAAGGTAAGCGCTTTGCCGAGAAAAGCTCGGACGTGCAGCGACTGGAGGCCGAACAGGCCCAGGCCATCGCCACCGTCCTCGAGCTGGCGGGCAACATCGAAGCCGTGCTCAAGGACTACGCCCCCACCCGCCTCGGCATGTACGAAGCGTCAAATGGCGTGGTCTTCTCCGAGGTGCTTGAGCTCTTCGGCTTCATCCTCAACCGCATCGATGAGCCGGTGCCGGTATTGAAGGCGCCGATCTACGACTACCTGCCGGTCAGCCGCCAGCGCTTCTCGGCGAAGACAGGCGATTTCGTGCTCACGGCACCGGATGGCAAGAACCACTTCGGCGCCATCCTCAATATCAAGGAATACGTCGACGGGACCTACCCAGGCATCCTCAATGGCCTGAAGTTCCTCGATTTCGAGTACGTCATCACGCACTCGTTCACCCCGATGGGCCGCCAGGACGCTCTGCGCGCGCTGGAGCGCACCAAAGGCATGATGGTGTCCTCGGGTGACAAGGCGGTCAGCCAGATCATCGAAATGGATCACGCGATGGACCAGCTAGCCTCGGGCAACTTCGTCCTTGGCGAGTATCACTTCACGATTTCTGTCTACGCACCATCGCAGGAAGCGCTATCGCAGCAGATCGCGGCCACGCGCGCCGAGCTCTCCAACGCTGGCTTTGTTACGGTGAAGGAAGACCTCGCGGTGACCTCGGCGTTCTACGCGCAGTTCCCCGGCAACTGGAGGTATCGCACGCGCCTGGCCAATGTCAGTTCACTGAACTTCCTCGGCCTCTCCCCGCTGCATAACTTCGCTACCGGCAAGAAAGAAAACAATCCGTGGGGGGCATGCGTCACCACTCTGCAAACCACCAACGGCCAGCCGTACTACTTCAATTTTCACGCGACCCATCCTGCCGAGAACTCGTTGGGCGAGAAGGCGATCGCCAATACCATGGTCATCGGTAAGTCCGGTACGGGTAAGACGGCGCTGATCAACTTCCTGCTGAGCCAGGTCCAGAAGCTGGATCCGGCACCGACCATCTTCTTCTTCGACAAGGACCGCGGCGCCGAGATCTTCGTGCGGGCCTGCGGTGGCAACTATCTCGCCCTGGAAAACGGCAAACCGACCGGCTTCAATCCTTTCCATTGCGAGCGTAACGAAGAGAATGTCCAGTTCCTCGCGAATCTGATCAAAGTGCTGGCTGGCAAGAGCGTGTACAGCTCGCGCGACGAAGAGGACATCTTCCGCGCGGTCGAGAACATCCTCGATACGCCCATGCACTTGCGCAACATGACCAACTTCCAGAAGAGCCTGCCGAATCTCGGCGACGATGGCCTCTTCGTGCGCATGCGCAAGTGGACCGCTGGCAACGCGCTCGGATGGGTCTTCGATAACCCGCATGACACCGTCGACCTGACCCGCGCCAACATCATCGGCTTCGACTACACGGATATCATCGATAACCCGGAAGTCCGCGTGCCGGTGATCAACTACCTGCTGCACCGTCTGGAGGCGCTGATCGATGGTCGCCGCCTCATCTATGTGATGGATGAGTTCTGGAAGATCCTCGACGGAAAGGGTGGCCTGAAGGAGTTCGCGAAGAACAAGCAGAAGACCATTCGTAAGCAGAACGGCATGGGCATCTTCGCGACGCAATCCCCGGAAGACGCGCTAGCTAGCGATATCGCCTCGGCGCTGATCGAACAGACGGCAACAATGATTCTTCTGCCGAACCCGAATGCCAGTCGCGATGATTACGTCGACGGACTGAAGCTCACCGAAGCCGAGTACCAGGTGGTCGTTAGCCTGGACGAACGTTCGCGTTGCTTCCTCGTGAAGCAGGGCCACGCCTCCGCCGTCTGCCAGCTCAACCTCCGCGGCATGGACGACGCCCTCGCGGTGATCTCGGCCTCCACCGACAACATCGAAATCATGCACGAAGTACTGCAGGTGCGCGCCGAAGCCGAAGGCATCTCCACGGATGCCCTACGCCCTGAGCAGTGGCTGCAGCTGTTCTATGAAAGCCGGAAAGGGAGCGGGAAAGGAAACCCGTCACCCCGCCCTACCCCTAATTCGTCCCGACGTGCCGCCTGAGCCCTATGAATGCCTCACATCGGAGTGACCTTATGAAGAGCAAGCCCAAAGCCAACCGCAAGAGCTGGGTCGGACATGCGTGCCGAGGGATGTTTGCGATGTCCTTGACGGCGGGGGCAGGCTTATACGCCATACCTACCCACGCTCAGTGGATCGTTACCGACCCGACTATCATCAGCAACGATCTCGAAGAGTTCGTCAAGGATGCTGCGCGTTGGACAGAAACGGCCTCCCACTACGCGAGCCAGGTGCAGTTCTGGGAAAACAACCTCATAAAGCTGAAAAGCCTTCAATACGAGTTGTTACGCACCCAGCAACAGTTTCAGGAGGTTGATGACAATTTCGGTGTCGAGGAACGCTGCCCGGGCGCCGCGCTCATTAGTGGCGACATCACCACCACCATGACGTCTGCCATGAGCCAACTTACCGGCGACATCAAGGCCCAGCAGAATGCCGTATGCGTTCTGACTCAGCGCACAAGAAACCAGCGTTACAACAACACAGTGAAATATCTGCAACAAATGACCACCCAGACGGGTACGCTGGAGCAACTGACCGCGGTTCGTCTTGCGGTCGTCGGTGATTCGCCCGGCAAGCTCCAAGGCCTACAAGACGATACCGCTCGCTTCGGCGTGAATGTTGCACAGGCGCGCGATTCGTGGAAAACGACGGACGAGCAGCTTGGCGCGCAGATTGATGCGCTCAATGAAAAGCAAACGACGTTGGCGAAGCAGGCACTCGACGGCAAGCCGACAGTTCTTGGCACCGTCGTGAACGCGGCGATCCTCGAGGCAGCCCTGAAAGTAGGCAACTAACCCATCCACGGACGACCAGAAGATCCATCAGCCACTCAATGCGCACTGACCTGCTGCATGGCCAGGGAACACGAGAAACATGCCGAATATCGCCGATTACGTATTTTTCAAGCTGATCTATAACTATCTTGAAGACAAGATAGATAAATTCGGCATGGATGTCATGGCACGAATGATGACGTGGGCGGCTACGTTTGCCCTAATCCTCGTCACCATCTACATCATGATCCAGGGCTTCCGGATCATGACCGGCCGCTCGCGCGAATCGCTAATGGAACTGGTGATTAACCTAGGTCGCATTGTGCTAGTGGTATCCGCAGCAACGGCCATGGCCGTCGGAAGCACGGATCTCACAAAATTCTTTACCACGGATCTCGACCAGCACGTCCATTATTTGTTTACAGGCGATGACAACGAGAGCACAGCCGATTCCATCGACAAGAATCTGGCCTACACGCAGCTCGCTCTCAACTCGATCGATGCCGTGAAGGTCGTGGACAAGGACCCCGAGAGCCAAAGTGAAAAGGCTCGATCTTTCTTCATTGCGGGCTTCGGCGCGTCCTCGCCACCCATGGCCGCCGGTGCGATGCTTCTGCTCTACAAGTTTGCCATGTCATTGTTCATCGGTCTTGGGCCGCTGTTCATCCTGTGCCTGATATTTGAGCAAACCAAGGACTTGTTTCGACGGTGGCTTATGTATGGCATTGGCACCATCTTCTCTATGGCGCTCCTCAGTGCGGTTTCCAGCATGGTGCTGGAACTCACGCTACGCGTCGCCGTTGCGACTTGGGGAGCCAAAATCGTCGACGGCTTCCTTCCTGGTTCCAATGAAGGCCTCAACAGCATGGCCATGCAGACCGGTGGCATCGGCCTGCTGATGACTGTGTTGATCGTTTCGGTTCCACCGATGGCAGCTATGTTCTTCCAGGGCACACTGGGTAACTTCCTCACGTACAGCGCTTTTGGTAGCCCGAGCAGTTCGGTCGGCCCAAACGGCCAGCCGCCGGGGTCTTGGGGAAACAACCAACCAGCGGGAGCAGCCGGAGCTAAGGGAGGCGACACCCAGGGCAACCTCGGCGGCTTTAATCATCGAGTATCTGGCGGTTCATCCGCACCGCAGCAGGAAGGCGTCAAAACGGGCCCGTCCACCACGAGAGCAACGCAGTGACCAAGCGATTTTCGTTACTCCTAGCATTCATTTCCCTCTGTGTTGTTATTGAGGCGCACGCTGAGGGCGGATGTCCTCCAGGTCAATACCCGCAGCAGGGTCAGGGATGGCAAGCGTGTGTACCGATTCCAGGGTCGAATCAGGCGAATCCGGCTCCTGAAGCACCCAAGTGGAAGACAAATTGGCAGGCGATAGCCACGGATATTCCTAAGGGCATTCTCGGCACCTCGGTGATGCAGCGCTCTCAGTCTGACGCTGAGCGAGAGGCGATGAACGACTGTAAGAAAAAAGGTGGGACGACCTGCGAGCTTCAAGTTTCTTACGGCAATGGGTGTCTTGCGATGGTCACTGGGGCAACCAAATTTCAGATTCGCAAGGGGTCTTCGAAGTCGGAGGCAGAGAAGCGAGGCATGGATGCTTGCGCCGAAGGAGATACGAAGTGCTCCGTCTACTACTCCGAGTGCAGCCTTCCAACGCAGGTACGCTGACCATCTCACAGTGCCTATGGCCTTAGTGCCCCGATTGATTGAGAACTACAACGCTTTCTCTGTACGGCCGACCTGACGATGAACCGCACTGCCTTCACGACCTGCCTCGCCCTCATGGCAGTCCTGACCTTCCGCGCTCAGGCGGCGCAGCAATGCGCGGCAGGCCAAAACCCTCAAAGCGAGACGTGTGTCCCGTCGGCGGGTCCGCAAGGGTATGCAGGTAACCAGACTTGGGTCTCCCAATGGCAAGCCATTGCAGGTGACCGCGGCGTACGCGCGCTTGGAACGTCAAAGGGCCTGATGACGCCGGAAGCTGCGCAGAACGCTGCCCTGAATGACTGCCGTTTCAAGGGTGGAACGCGATGCGTGGTTTACGTCACTCACGGAAATGGTTGCGTGGCAATGGTGCAGGGAGACCAGACGTTCTGGATTGAAACCGGGAACGATCTTGCGGCCGCTGAGACAGAGGCAACGTCAACTTGCTCCCGCGGCGATCAGGATTGCAGCGTGATCTACTCGAACTGCAGCTTCCCTGCCCGCGTGCAGTAATCGACCTTCACCAATTCGAACGGTATCAACGGACAAGGAGTTACAGGATGAAGAAGTATCTGTTTGGCGTGCTACTCGGTGGTATTAGTACTGGCGCACTCGCGCAGGCTTACTATGAACCCATTCCGTATTACGGCAACAACCCCTTCATCTTCTGCACGGTCGGCGTCCCGCAGGATTGCTGGTTTCCGATTAGCAAGGAGCTAGGTACGTTCGGCATATCGAACCACTACTGCTTTAATGCCTATTCGGCGCTCCTGTTTGCTCGTGTATGTCCACGTGCCTTCGGTCCCGCCGCCGCCGCGGGCGGAAAGGCGGCCGCAGCCGCCGGTGTCGCCGCGGGTGTCGCCGCCGGCTCCATGGCCGGGGGAACGCCGTCAAACTCCAGCTCCGACTCCAACTCCGGCGCATCGGCGGACTCCGCCGATGCGAGCCCGCGCCCGCAAGTCCAGCCGATCCAAGTAGACCCGGCCACGCAGAGCCTCGATTGATAAGAAACGAATCGCCAGATGTCGCCGTAGGTACGTGGATCACAACATAAGCATCGCACCCTCAATGAGGACGGGCATCCGCCAATCCCGCTCCTGAGACTTGAACACCCATGAAAACTTTGTTCACCGCCTTCGCCATTTCCTCGCTAGTCATCCTCACTAGCGCTGCCCAGGCCGCCACCACCCTACCCGCTCACCACAAGGACTACACCACCAGCACCATCGACGGTGGCCACCAATGCAAAGTCGGCATCTCCACGGATGCCGATGGCATGCACGCCAAGGGCCTGGTCTACGTCACCGATGGCAAAGCCATCACCTGGTCGACCACCCTGAAACTGCCGGAATTCACCGAGCAGGCGCGTGCCACGCATTGCGTGCAGTCGGGCAAGTCGCTGTACGTACTGGTGCAGGGTGATACCAACACCGCTCCTTCCCTTTCGCAGACCCTGATGAACGTCGCGCAACTCGATGCCACGACGGGCAAGGTGCAGGCCATGGAATACCTGGACCTTGCCGATGTGAAGGGTGCTTTTAGCGCGTCGGTGGAAACCGACGCCAGTCATTTCCGGGTCACCACCCCGGAAACCATCGAAGTCACGGGCAAGTATGTCCTTACCGACGCACCGGACGCGTCTCACGACTTCACGGTCACGGTGAAGATACCGCTGGCCAAATAAACCCACCCGATCCACCAGGAGTTACAACATGGGTAGCAAAGAACAGTTCATAGCCGACCTTTACCCGGCGGCGCTTAAGGTAAGCAAGGAAACCAGCCTCTCCGTGGAGCTCACGCTCGCACAAGCCGCCGGCGAAACCGGCTGGGGCGAGAAGATCCTCCCCGGCACGCACAACCTGTTCAACATCAAGGCCGATCCCAGTTGGCACGGGCCGACCAAGACCTTCCACGTGTGGGAAATCGAACACGGCAAGAAGGTCTGGAAGGACCAGGATTTCCGTGTGTACGGCTCTTATGAAGAAGCCATTGCTGACCGAGCGAAGTTTCTCAAGGAGAACCCGCGCTACGGCAAAGCCGGCCTTTTCGACCCGGGCACGCTCGGCAACCTTGAGAAGGAAGCTGATGCGCTGAAGAAAGCCGGTTACGCCACGGACCCCGATTACGCCACCAACATGCGCGCGATCTACGCCGGCCGCACCATGCGCCACGGCATCGAGCTCGCCACCGGTCACCGGCAGGAAGCCGGGCACGCCGCACCCCAGGCCGCCACGAGCACCTCGCTCAAGCAAGGCGCCCACGGCGATCGCGTGCACGACATGCAGGCCGAACTCATCGCCCTGGGTTACGCCAAACAGCTGGGTAGCACCGTGGCCGATGGCAAGTTCGGCCAGCATACCGAGGATGCGGTGAAGGCCTTCCAGCGCGACCACCACCTCAAGGAAGACGGCATTGTTGGCAAGAACACGCTGAATGCCATGCATGAGGCCGTCAAGGCGGAATCGCAGAAGCACCAGGCCGAAGCCGCCCACAAGGCCGCTTCCCTTGCCGATCCCGCGCACGCAGGGCACCCCGTGTTCCGCGATGCTCTGGCAGGTGTGCAGAAGATCGATGCCGAGCACAACCGCGCGTCGGGCCCCGACAGCCACCAGCTCGCCGGTGCCGTCGCGGCCTCGGCCATCTGCACGGGCATGCAGCGCATCGATAGCGTCATGCTCGATGACAACGCCACGCGGGTCTTCGCCGTGCAGGGTGAGCTCAACTCGCCCTTCAAGCAGGTCGCAAGCGTGGATGTGCTGCAAGGATTGCAGACGCCCCTAGCGCAGAGCACGCAGCAGGTGGACCAGTACCTGCAGCAAGCGCCCCAGGCACAAAACACACAGAACCCGCAGCAGGTACAGGCTCCCCAGCCCGTCCAGCCCGGGATGTGACTCAAGGGGCCGTCTCTCACGGAGGCGGCCCCACCGGCGCGTGAAGTCCCGACACGGCTCACAACCCATGTCCACCGCTTCACCTAACGTAAGCCAAACCCTGCCAACGCGGAGCCCATCACCACCATGAAACCCGTAACACGCTACCGCCTGGCAGCCATCCTCCTGCTCTCCACGCCAGCCTGGGCCCACGCGCAAATCGCCAACCCCTACGCCAAACCGGCCGCCGCACCGTCCGCTCCCCAGGACAAAGGAACCAAGATGGATGACCTCAAGTCGTTTGCGACGGGTGGCGCCAAGATCCTCGAATCCACCAAGGGCGACCTCACCGGTGATGGACGCCAGGGCGCGGTGCTGATCATCGATCCGCCGGGTGGCGAGAACGCGACGCTCGGCGAAGGTCCGGCACGTGACGTGGTGCTGGTCGTGCCCGACGCCACCGGCCGCCTGCAGAAGGCCGCGTCAAACCTACGAATCGTCCCATGCGCAACCTGCGGCGGCGTGGCCGGCGATCCCTATGGCTACACCAAGGTCACCAAGGGCCAGTTCACCATCGTCAACGGCGGCGGCAGCCGTGAGCGCTGGTCCGATGAATACACCTTCACGTGGTCGGCCGCCCGCAAGGACTGGCTGGCCAGCCACGTGGTGCGTAAGGTCTCCGATAGCGAAACCGGCAAAGAAAAAAACGTGGATCTCTCGGCGAAGGACCTGGGCGATGTGTCGTTCAAGGATTTCGACCCGAGCCACCTCCCGGAGGCCACCCTGCCCTGATCGCATCCGTTCCACCACCGCCACGGTTGGCGGTGCTCGTGCCCAAGGCTGGGCAGCCCGGTAAGTCAAACAGGAGCTTTACATGGCGATTGATCGTGAAACACAGGTCCTCACCGACGCGTACGCCGCCGGTATCCGGGACCCGAAAGAACTGGCCAACTTCATGGCCCAGGTCACCCATGAATCCAATGGGTTGAACCGGCTCGAAGAGAGCTTTCGCTACACCCGCAACATCCAGCAGATTCCCGTGCAATCGGCGTGGCGTGAAGGCGCCGAGCCGCTTGAAGCGGCGCGCAAGGAAGCCCTGCAGGGCAAGCCTGAAAAGCTCGCCGAACTCATGTACGGCGGCCGCAACGGCAACGACGAGCCGGGCGATGGCTGGACGTACCACGGCCGCGGCTATATCCAGCTCACCGGCAAGGACAACTACGCCGCCGCGGGCAAGGCGCTCGACCTGGATCTGGTCAAGCACCCCGAACTCGCCGCCGATCCGCAGAACGCCTCCAAGATCGCGACCTGGTACTGGGAGAACCGCGTACCCGAAGCCGCGCGCGATGACGTCAAGGCCGCGACCAAGGCCGTCAACGGCAAGTACAACGGCCTGGAAGACCGCGAACAGCGCTTCGCCGACTGGCAGAAACGCCTCACTCCGGAAGTGATGGACCGCCTCGCCAGTGGCCAGGTCGGCCAGACCGCCCCCACGCACACCACCCCGCCCACCGAGCGTGCGCTCAAGGACGGCATGAATGGCGAGGACGTGCGCAAGCTCCAGGCCGACCTCGCCCGCCTCGGCTACAAGGATGCCCACGGCCGCGAACTGCACACCGATGGCAAGTTCGGCCCGGGCACCAAGGCTGCCCTCGAATCGTTCCAGCGCGACCACAAGCTCGATGCCGATGGCGTGGCCGGAGCGAAAACCCGCGAAGCCATCGCCGCACAGAAGCACGTCGATAACCAGAAGATCGACAAGGCCGCCCTGACCAACCCGGCCAACCCCGACAACGCGATGTTCGAACAAGCGCGCAAAGGCGTGCACGCCATCGACACCGCCATGAACCGCACCCCCGACCAGGCCAGCGCCAACCTCTCCGCCGCCATCGCCGCACAAGCGAAGAAGGACGGCCTGAGCCAGATCGACCACGTCGTCCTCAGCGACGACGGCAGCAAGGCCTACGCCGTACAGGGCGACCTAAACTCACCGCTGAAGAAGTTGGCCGAGGTGCAGACGGCCCAGGCGGTGAATACGCCGGTGGAGCAGAGTGCGGCGTCGATGGCAGCCACCACGCGTGCCCAGCCGGAGCCGGCCCAGCAGCAACAGCAACAGACGCAGCAGCCCGGCAGGTAGCCGAGCCGACCCCATGAGCCGCTTCCCTACCTTCACGGAATCCTTCATGAGCCGACTCGTCAACCATCGCGCTATCGCGTGCGCCGTCCTGCTTGCCGCCGTCCCAGCAGCGCAGGCCGCTTCGGCGCCCAGCATGTGCCACCGCGGCGATGAGGCCATGATGTCCTGCCCCCTGGCCAAGGGCGGCAAGACCGTCTCGATGTGCGCCAAAGCTGATAAGACGTTCTATTACGCCTACGGCAAGGCTGGCGTGAAACCTGACATGGTCTGGCCCACCGATGACGCGCCGTCGACCGGCCTCACCTTCACGCATCTCATGTACGCAGGTGCCACGGGTGGCAATGCATTCGCGTTTTCGAACGACGGCTCCAAGTACGTCGTCTATGCCATCTCCGGCACGGGGTTCGAAGATGGCGGCGTCATCGTGAGGAAAGACGGCCAGAAAAAGCCGGTCAAAGAGTCTGGCTGCGCTGATGGGTCGAAAACGGAGTCCGACAAATCCGAGCTTTACGACGCCGCCAGGGCCCTGCCTGAAGATCCGGACATCGCGGCTCATGGGCTGCCGAGAGGCTAATGGGGGTTGCCAATGAATCTTCGTACTTCACATGAGGGACGCAACATGCACCAATCGATGGCCCGACGCGCGGCGATCGTGGTTGCTATGTCTATCACCCTGTTCTGCGCAATCACCGCGCGAGCAGCTACCTCAGCTCAGGCGGCATCCACTGGCGCACGCCTCGCGAAAATAGCACCGGGCTCGACGACGTCCTGCAAGGTTGGCAAGGGCGGCAACATCGATTGCCTGGTTGATAGCGTGCAGACCAGTGTTTCGGAATGCGCCGGCGACTACGCATGGGGCCAGGTCAGTGAAAAGGATGGCGTGACCCTGGAATCCGCGTTCGACAAGGCCAACGCGAAGCCCACGGCACACCTGGCCAGCCGCCAGTTCGTGTGTGTGGCGGCCACCGCAGGCAACCACCAGCTGCCCGATCGCTTCTACGTCATCGCCTTCCCGGTGAAGAACGTACCCGGTTGCAAGGAGAACGAACTGTGCCAGGAACGCCCGCAGGCGTGGGTAGGCACGAAGCCCGCCGACCCGTGCCAATGGGTCGGCAAGGAGGGTGATTTCACGGGCGCATGCGCCGCAGGATGGGTGAGCCCTGACAGCATCGAAGTTTTCTCGATGGGTCTGCAGTAATCACAGGAACGCACAGGACTTACACATGAGCCGAACACTCCCCGGCACGCCAGGCGTCGCCCTTCTCCCACTCGCGTTCACGGTGCTCCTGGCCGCTTGCCAGTCACCGGAAGCGCCGACGCCTTCCGCCGCACCAGCACCAGTACCTGCGGCGCCGACTACCGCGGCGGGCGCGCTTGCGAATCCGGCGGCCACGAACGCGGCCGGCGCCTGCCCCGCCTCTACATTCGACGGTTTTCTCCCAGCCTTCATGGACGACGTCTCGGTACAGAAGCGCTACGCCGCCGATCCGCTAGAAAGCGACACGATCGATCCGAACGCCGAGCCCGAACCGGCGCCGGTGAAGAAAATGCTGACGAAGGCGCAGGTCACGTTCCCCGTGATGCCTGACTCGGCTCGCCAGAAAAAGGATGGCCTGGTGTTGAAGCAATCGCCAGAGGGCGATGGCGGCTTTGCAGTCGAACTCGCGAAGCCGGATACGGATTACCAGATGACGTTTCACTTCCGTTCGGCCGAAGGCTGCTGGCAGCTTTATCGGACCGAGGATGATTCACTCTGACCAGGAGTTACACGCATGTCGTACCAGGAAGTCATGAACACCATGCTGCCCCACCAGCAGCACACCGCCGCGCACATCACCGGCCATTACGGTGAAGTCCGCGCCAAGGGTCCGCACGGCGGATCGGATTTCAACTATGCAGGCGGCCAATCCGGCGTCAACCTTGAACACCCGGGCATCCACTCCCCCATCAGCGGCGAAGTTACCTTCGTAGGCGGCCAGTACGGCACGATCAAGATCCGCGATGCCGATGGCAATAGCCACGAGATCCTGCACACCCAGTCGCAGTCCGTAAAGGTGGGGCAGCACATCGAGGTGGGCGACGAGATCGGCCACATGGGCGGGCGCGGGCCAAAGGGCTCACAGCAGTACGCCCAGCACGTCCACTATCAGATGAAGGATGCACACGGCCACGCCGTGAACCCGGAAGAGTTCTGGCGCAACCGTTCGCCGGGCCAGCCGGGCCACGCCCAGTCTGCGCATGCCACGGCGCATGCCCCGACGGCGCACACCGCGATGCGCCAGGGCGACAAGAACGACAACGTGAAGAGCATTCAGGAGCAGCTCAATCAGCTTGGCTACCGCGACGAGCGCGGCCACAGCCTCAAGGCTGACGGCGATTTCGGTGGGCACACCAAAGCGGCGGTCGAGAACTTCCAGCGTTCTCACGGGCTTGAGGTCGACGGCGTCGTCGGCAAGAAGACGCGCGACGCTATCCATGCCCAGCAGAAGACCGGCCCGCACCTCGACTCCGACGCCCACCCCGACCACGCCCTATTCCGCCAGACCCAGGCCGCCGTGCACAAGCTCGATGCCCAGCAGGGCCGTGCGCCCGACCACATCAGCGATCGCCTTTCCGCGGCCGCCACCGTTGCCGCTCGCAAAGAGGGTATGACCGGCGTGGACTCCGCCGTGCTGAACCAGGATGGCAGCAAGGTCTATGTGGTGCAGGGTGAGATGAACTCCCCCTTCAAGCAGCTGGCCGAAGTGAACACGCAGCAGGCGATCAACACCACGATCGAGCAGAGCTCGGTGCAGTGGAAGCAGATCGCCGATCAGCAGGCCGCCACCCAGGCCACGCAACAGACGCAACACCAGCAAGCCCCGGCCCCGCAGCAGCCTGCACCCACGCAGGGCCACTGAGCGCGCGGTTCGCCGCGCATCCGTTCGTCAACCAGGAGCTACCCATGGCAAATGAACTTGCTAAACCCGCCCGGCGCGCCGGAAGGAGGAAGACGTGAACCCGACCCGATGGCGACGACATGTCGCTACCGCATCCCTGTTCCTTGCCCTGCCCTTTTCCGCTACCGGTGCCACCATGAACAAGCCTGACATCAAGCTCAACCCGAATCCGCGCATGCGCTACGAATTCACCGTGAAGGTGGATGGCGCCCCGGGCCCGTTCGATCGCATCGAAGGCGTGGTGGATTACCGCGTCGCCAACGAAGCCTGCGTGCCTCTTACCCCGGTGGTGGGCGCCACGGTCGCACCCGAGAAGCGCGTGCCGATCACGCTGCAGCCGGCCGGCAATGGCCTGTACAAGGGCGAGATCTTCGCCGACCTGCTCCAGGACGAAGATTATTTCGGTAAGGGCGTGTGCCACTGGTCGGTGGTGGCCGCCAGCGCCAACCTGTTCGTGAAGCAGGTCGACTTCAGCGCGCCGCTGTTCAAGGACGAGCTGTTCAAAGGCAAACCGGTCACCCGCTGGTACTCCAACCGGTCCTACGCCACCACGCAGATGGAGCGCGTGGACACCGGCGAAGAGAACCGCGCCCAGTACCAGGATGAAGCCAGCGCGACGTTCTCCGTGACCGTCCATGCCGAGGAGATGCATCCGTGACGCTCTCCTCCACTGACTACGCCTTACTCGCCCAGGACGCATACCAGGACCCCGTCCTCAACAAGCCCAAGATCCTCGGCGGGGTGACCTACGAGGCCATCGATGCCGCGAACGACCCCGTCACCGGTTTCCAGGCGACGGCCTACCGGCGCACGGATACCGGGGAAGTCGTCATCGCGTACCGCGGTACGGAATTCGATCGCGAACCCGTGCAGGACGGCGGCGTGGATGCGGGCATGGTGCTGGCCGGTATCAACATCCAGGCTCCGGAATCCGAACTGTTTACCGCACGCGTCATGGAGAAGGCCAAGCTGGATGCCGACCTCCACCATCGCCCGCTGCAGGTGACCGTCACCGGCCACTCCCTCGGCGGCACCCTCGCCGAAATCAACGCCGCCAAGTACGGCCTGCACGGCGAGACCTTCAACGCCTATGGCGCGGCCAGCCTCAAGGGCATCCCGGAAGGCGGTAACACTGTCATCGACCATGTGCGCGCCGGCGATCTCGTCAGCGCGGCCAGCCCGCACTTTGGCGAGGTCCGCACGTACGCGGCCCAGCAGGATATCGATACCCTGCAGAAGGCCGGCTACCGCGATGACAGCGGGATCCTGAGCCTGCGCAACCCGATCAAGGCCACGGATTTCGATGCGCACGCCATCGATAACTTCGTGCCCAACAGCAAGCTGCTCGGCCAGTCGATCATCTCGCCCGAGAACATGGCGCGTTACGACGCCCACAAGGGCATGGTCGATCGCTACCGCGATGACGTGGCCGATATCCGCAAGGGCATTTCCGCGCCGTGGGAAATCCCCAAGGCCATCGGCGACCTGAAAGACAAGCTGGAGCACGAAGCGTTCGAACTCGCCGGCAAGGGTATCCTCGCCGTGGAGCACGGCATCGAGAACGTCGTGCACGAGGCGAAGGAAGGCTTCGAACACCTCAAGGAGGGCTTTGAGCACGTCAAGGAAGAAATCAGCGAGGGCATCCACGCCGTGGAGGAGAAAGCCTCCAGTGCGTGGCATACCCTCACCCATCCCAAGGAATGGTTCGAGCACGATAAGCCCAAGGTGACGCTGGACCACCCGGACCACCCCGACCATGCCCTGTTCAAGCAGGCGCAGGGCGCCGTGCACACGCTCGATGCCTCGCACGGCCGCACCCCCGACAAGACCAGCGACCAGATCGCCGGCTCGCTGGTCGTATCGGCGCGCCGTGACGGCCTCGAGCGGGTAGACCGCGCCGTTCTTAGCGATGACGCAAACCGCCTGTACGGTGTGCAGGGCGCGGTGGACTCGCCGCTGAAGCAGGTCACCGAAGTGAACACCGCCACCGCCGCGCAGACATCGCTCCAGCAGAGCAGCGTGGCCTGGCAGCAACAAGCAGAGATCGCGCGACAGAACCAGGCGACAAGCCAGGCTCAGCGCATGGACCAGCAGGTGCCCCCGCAGGCACCCGCGCACGGCATGTAATTCATACGGACAAGAGACAGATGAGTAAAACCAAGGGGTATTGGGCAGCCGGTTTGTTCGTGGCTGCTTTGTTGATAGGCGAGGTATTCGCGGGCTGGCTGACGCTGCTGTTCCTGGGGCTGAAAGATGTCGCCCTTGGCTTCACCACCTACTTCGCCTACGTGCGGGTGCTGGATGTGCCGCAGTACGGCCCCTTCGCATGGAAGATCAAGGCAGCCGGTGCCGTTGGCTTCGGCGTGCCCCTGCTCTGCTGGCTCGTCGTGCTGGTCGTGCTGCTCAGGAAGAAGAAGCAGACCATGCACGGCGACGCCCGTTTCGCCCGTTCGGGCGATCTGCGCAAGCAGAAGATGCTGGACCCCGCGCCCAATGGCGTGCTCGTTGGCCGCTTCAAGGGCGACCTGGTCCGCCTGCCCGGCCAGCAGTTCGTGATCCTGGCTGCGCCTACCCGCTCCGGCAAGGGTGTGGGCGTGGTGATCCCGAACCTGCTGGATTACCAGGAATCCGTGGTGGTCCTGGACATCAAGCAGGAAAACTTCGACCTGACCAGCGGCTGGCGCAAGGAACAGGGCCAGGAGATCTACCTGTTCAACCCGTTTGCGGAAGACCGCCGTACGCACCGCTGGAACCCGCTGAGCTACGTCTCGAAGGATCCGGCCTTCCGCGTGTCTGACCTGATGAGCATCGCCTCGATGCTCTACCCCGACGGCTCTGACGACCAGAAGTTCTGGGTAAGCCAGGCGCGTAACGCCTTCATGGCCTTCTCGCTGTACCTGTGCGAGAAGTGGGACCACGACGAGAAGAACGGCCTGCCCACGGTGCTGCGTGACAAGCCGACGCTGGGCATGATCTACCGTCTTTCGTCGGGCGACGGTACCGACCTGCGCGAGCTCTACGGCGCCATGTCGCAGAAGCCGTTCCTGAGCAGCAACGCCAAGTCCGCTTTTGCCAACATGCTCTCGCAGGCGGCGGAGACCTTCGCTTCGATCCTGGGCACCTTCAAGGAACCGCTCAATGCCTGGATCAACCCCGTGCTGGATGCGGCTACCAGCGAGGACGACTTCCTGCTCACCGACGTGCGCAAGAAGAAGATGACCGTGTACATCGGCATCCAGCCCAACAAGCTGGCCGAAAGCCGCCTCATCGTGAACCTGTTCTTCAGCCAGCTCATCAACCTCAATACGAAGGAGCTGCCGCAGAACAATCCGGAGCTGAAACACCAGTGCCTGCTGCTGATGGACGAGTTCACCTCGATCGGCAAGGTAGAGATCATCGCCTCGGCGGTCTCGTACATGGCCGGCTACAACATCCGCCTGCTGCCCATCATCCAGAGCATGGCCCAGCTCGATGCGGTGTACGGCAAGGATGTGTCACGCACGCTCATTACCAACCACGCCCTGCAGATCGTCTACGCCCCGCGCGAACAGCAGGATGCCAACGACTACTCCGAAATGCTCGGCTACACCACGGTGACGAAGAAGAACGTCACTAAGAGCAAGGGCGGCGACACCCACAGCAAGACCGAGGAGAAGCGTGCGCTCATGCTCCCGCAGGAACTCAAGGCCATGGGCACCGACAAGGAAGTGTTCTTCTACGAAGGCATCCCGCACCCGGTGATGTGCGAGAAGATCAAGTACTACCAGGATAAGTACTTTACGTCGCGGTTGCTTAAGAGGGCTGAGATTCCGAAGCTGGCGGTGTGACGGAAGAAATGCAGGTAGTCCGAATGAATATGCGTGTAGAGAACGATCCGTTGATGAGAAGTCGTTCCGCATGGCTACTCCTTCTGGGTTCGTGCGTCGTGCTCTCCGCATGCGGGAGCCGCGACGACAATCCAGAGGTGTCGACCAACCCGACTCCTCGCCAGTTCGATGTCTCCATCGCCGTCGATGACGCGCCCGGCCCGTTCGATTCCGTGACGGCAATCGCCTACTACGACGTCGAAAACATCGACTGCGCACCGACGCAACCCATCTCGGGAGCCCAGCTTGGGCCACGCAAGAGCCTTCCCGTCGAGGCCCGCCATGCGAGCGGGAATCGATATGAAGCAACGATGCTGGTCAATCCCTTTGTGGACCAGAACTATTACGGCAAGGGTATCTGCCACTGGCGCGTCGTCGCGCTCTCGGTGAAGGGAACGCGGCTCAAGCGCAGCTTTTCCGCCATGTTTCCCGGAGACCAGTTGCGGGATAACGGATCGTTTGTCACGTACTTTCCAAAGCAATCGTATATCGATGCCGCAACACCCATGAATGTTCCGGGCGTACATAATTTGAACCGTTTCGCGACGCCCGGCGACGCATTTTCGATCAACATAAGCGCCAAGGAGGCACATGAATGAACCAGGAGACAAATACTTACGCCATGCTCTCGTCGGAGGCGTATCGCACCCACCTCGATGACGAGCCCATTCATGTCGGGGATCGCTACTTCAAGATCATCAATAGCGGCATGGATCCCGTGACGGGATTTTCCGCTACGACGTTTCAGGACATAGCCTCCGACGATATCGTCATCGCGTTTCGCGGCACGGACGACGTTCTCGACGGCCTCGCGGACGTTGGCATGGTCGCAGCCCGGGCGAACATCCAGGCTGCCGAGTCCGAGGTGTATACGCGCATGACGATCGCTTCGCGAGATCGCGAATATGCGTCGTATCCGAACAAGCCAGAGATTGCCGTAACGGGCCATTCCCTGGGCGGCGGCTTGGCGCAGCTTAACGCCGAGCGATTCGGGTTACACGGCGAAACCTTCAATCCGTACGGTATCGTCGGACTACGGCAGCACGATAAGCAAGGTGGCGACCAGGTCATCAATCATGTCCGCGCAACCGACCTCGTCAGCGCGTCCAGCCAGCACTTTGGATCCGTTCGAGTGTATGCGACCTCGGCAGACATCGCGGCTCTAAAAGCTGCTGGATATGACCATTCAACGCACCCTGGCCTGGCGCAAACCCTGGGCAGTTTGGAGCTTGGCGCCCATTACGTGAAGAATTTTGAGAATTCCCCGGCGAGCCCCACCATCGTGAATGACGTAACGGCCCAGAGGTACCTCGACAACAAGTCGATGGTCGATAGCTTCAGGGCCGACATGTTGAATCAACGCACGCTCTTGACATCCCAGCTCGATCAACCCGCGCTCATCGGCCCCAGGATCTTGCACGGCCCTGCCGAAGCTGTCGCGACCACCGCGGCTGGCCAAGGCCTGTTTGTTGCTGCGCAAGCAGCCCACGACGTTAAGGCGCTTCGAGATGGCGCCCATCACGTCGCAGATGCCGCCCGGTCGGCTATGCGGCACGTATCCGATACGTTCTCCGATCCGCGCATGGCGAGTGCCCTTGGATCAGCCACGTACGGCGCCCCCACCGCAAGCCGTCCAGACAACGATGCCGACCTTCGCCGTGCCGACCACGAGGGACATGCCATGTATACACAGGCGTATCGGGGCGTCGAGAGCGTCGACAAAGACTTGGGCCGAAAGCCTGACGCCAATACCGAGAAGCTAGCTGGCGCCATCGCTGTCGCTGGTGCCCGCGACGGTCTCCTGCGAATCGACCACGTCATCCTCAACGGCGACGGTAGCAAGGCCTTCGGTGTGCAGGGCGAGCTGAATTCGCCGTTCAAGCAGATCGTCCAGGTGGATACCGCGCAGGCCATCAAAACGCCGCTTGAGCAGTCGTCGCAGCAGTGGCACGGCGCCGTCGCGGCACACCAGCAAGAGATGGCGCAGCGGGCGGCGAGGAACCAGGAACAGGCCCAAACGCAGGTTCAGACACAAGCGGCCATCCGTCCTCACGGGCCCTGACACCAAAGAAGGGGCGACTCTATGCCGCCCCTCCCCTGGTTCTGACCGCGCAGAAACTTGCCACCGCAACGTCTTTGGCGGCTTTCTAGCGCGTGATGCGAGCTTCGAGGATAGCCGCGCGCTGCGCGATCTCTCGAAGGTCACACTGGATTGAATCGAGCATCGATCCTGTGCCACCCGATTTATCCGGAGCACAGTCCTTGTCGCGAGCTTCGACCCAGGCTCGTTCTTCATCCCGAAGTTTCGTTCGCTGCGCGTCCGTCATCGCCTTGCGCAGTTTTTGGTACGCCGCGCTCAGTCGATTGTCCTGAAAATCGTGTTCTGTACCGATGCAGCCGTTAAGAGCAGCCGTGACGCCTCCAGATGCCTTGACGCAAGCATAGAAGGCTGGGCGGAAGAGCTTGGCGTCCTGGGTACTGACACCGCTTGCGGCATGGAACTTAACATCCTTGCACTGCAAGTCCTTGGGAACATTGCCGCCCTTCGCCTTGCGGCCAAGGACTACGTACTTGTCGAACTCGCCTTCGGCCGGCGTACCGTAGGTGCGGTACCAAGCGAGCTTGTTGCCTTCGCGGGTCAGGTAACCCGCGACATCGCTGTAGGCCGGGCAGGCAGGGTAGCCGCTCTCGGCCGAGTCCTCGGCGCAAAAGCGGACAAACACCTTGCCATCACGCGATTCGCCCTTGAACTGGCCCTGGCTGCCGGAGTTCCGCGTGCCATCGGTCCAGGTGCCTTCCACCCGTGGCGAGGTCTTCTGCACGTTAATCTCCGCGTCGTGACCGAAGTTGCAATCGCTGCGGTAGGCCCACTCCCCGGCCAGTGAAGCTAGGCCCCCGCCGGCATCGGTTTTCGTGGAGCCCGTCAGGCGCTTCTCGAGTTCATCGGCACGGAAGCTGGTCTGCGTGGTCGTGCATTCGTTCTTGACCACGGTGCCGGCCGATACCCTGCACGACGTGTCGCGCCCAACGAGCCACTGGCGCTCTTCATCGCGCAGGTCCTTGCGGCCGGCGTCATCGAGCGATCGGGAAAGTTTCTTGTATGCGGCGTTGAGGCGCACATCGGCGGCATCGTAGGCGGCGTTCGCTTCCTGCGGTGCGGGCGCCGCCGCAACGGCGTGGGCAAGTGCCAGAGCGGTGAAACCGATTAGCCAGCTGTAACCTTCAGCTGCCTTCGTGCTCTTAAGTATGTGCATTGGAACTCCGGAGGTTCGCGAGCCTTCGCATTCGATGCAAACAACCATTCGGTTGAGTAGTTGCATCATCCTGAACGTCAGACATCTTCCCGTGCTACTTGGGTACGTCAAACATCTTATCGTTGAAACAAGCAACCCCTTCATCGCGGCGGCGACAATGGCGAAATCCAAGCAAGAAATCTCTTGCCAAGCTTAGGTTTGTTCTATTGACGCCGCGGACGGTAACCTTGGTGATACCCGTTCAGGAAATGCGCAACTACTCGCGCAGCCACCGCGCCGAATCGAACGTCAGCAGATGCTCGCGATCAAAGGCAAGACCAGCTGCTTCTGATCGTTAACAACCGACTCGGGCAGAGCAAATTCAGAATAAGGTAGATGGCCGGTCAAGCCCCCTCCCGGCAAAATGCGAATGCTGCACTGGTCGGCGCAATATCCGGTGTTTTCGTCCGTGATACGGAATATTCGCCCGCCCGTTTCAATCCACACATATTGGCTGCTAAAACTCAACGAACCACCAACATTTGGCCACGCTCCTGAGTCGATGCACCAAGCATCGCTTGTCTCATTGCGTAGCTGCACCTCGATACGCCTCTTGTCGGCTTGATCGATGACTATCACGGAGTGCGAGAGATCAAGTTCACGAATCGATTTCACTGACGAACAAGCACTCAACAAGGATGCAAAGATGACGACGATGGCGCAATATAAGTAGTGCATTTCTCGAGAATTCCGTTAAGAGATTCGGATCTTTTACACACGCCGCAGGCGAGGCGTCACGACTTACCCAGGCAGTCCACCACCTCGTTGCCCTTGACGTAGATACTGTAGAAGCTACGCATTGATGAATGTCGATAGCAGTCGACAACAATGGCTGCACGACAACTGTCTGGAAAGAACACCACCGTATCATCCAACGCGGCAGCGACTTTAAGCAGTCCGGCAAGCGAGATGGAAGCGCTCCGGTGAAGGCCGAGGTGTGTGTTCCCTTGAATGCCAATCAAGCCTTCATGCGATGTCATACATCGTTCAAGGCGTTCTAACGCGATCAACGCTGCCTCTTCATCAACGTTGAGCAAGGCCCAGTCGCTAGCTTGCTCCATCGTCGGAGCTGAGAACACGACCGGCGGCTTTACGTTCGTATCGAAGCTATCCAGGGGCACGTCGTAGCCAGTCGCCTCGCGAAACTTCCCGGCAATCGACTCCCCATATAGCGCCCGACTATTCACATCATTTCTGTTATCTGCAAGCTGGGATCGACGCGCTTTAAGTCGTTCGATTTTCGCCACAGACCATTCCCTGCCCGACTTAAACATGCCTGTAGTCCCCGTTGGATGCAGCACGATGCAGCGCCCGCCTGGCGGTTGCCGGTGAGTGAACAAAAAATTGCAAAGCCCCTCGCGCGAAAATGACGATGTGCGGCGCCCGCCCCGCTAAACGGGAGCGGCAGGGCCTGTACGAACGGGAGCTGGGGCCGTGGAGATATCAACGGCGGGCGCGCTTCGGTACGTCGAAACATTCCATTCCTCCCCTGGCCTGCCCTTAGCACTCGGCAGTGGCGAGCGACGTTACGCAAGATCTTGCGACACGGTCAATGGGTGGCACTGCACGGCCAATGCGCATTTTCGGCGACCTGAGGCGCTTGACGAACTGTCGAGACCGGCGCATTGTTTGGTTAACCAACCAATACCTGATTCGATGCCCATGGACGACAAACGCCAGCAGATCATCGAAGCCGCCCTGACCGAGCTCCGCGAAGCCGGCTTCGCGGCGTTCTCCCAAACCAAGGTCGCCAAGCGGGCCGGGCTGCGCCAGAGCCATCTGACCTACTACTACCCCACCCGGGCCGACCTGGTCGTGGCCGTGGCCGAAACGGCCATGACCCAGCAGCTCGCCGCCGTGGAGGCCTTGCTGGCCGGTACGCCACCGGCCAAGGCGCCGGCCCAGCTCGCAACCTTGCTGGGGCGCAAAGAGAACACCCGCATTCTCATGGCGCTGGTGCAAGGCGCCGATGAGGAGCCGCGCCTCCAGCCCCTGTTCACCGAGTTTGCCCGGCAGATGCGCGAGCGTGCCGCGGGCCTGCTCGGCGGTGCCAAGCCCGGGAAAGCGCCGGGTACCGATGCCTACCTCCTTCACGCCCTCTGCGTGGGCCTGGCGGTGTTGGGCCTCGCACTGGATCACGGCGAAGACGGCCAAACGCATCGACTGGATGTCCTCAAGAGCGCCATGAAAAACCTTGGCAGCACAAACGGCTAACACCGACGCCCTCACCCGCCCGTTGGCGATCCAACGGAAGAGCATCCCATGAGCATCCCTCGCGTTTCCGGCACCGAACCCGGCCAGCGCCAACTCAACGGCCCGCAGACCACGGGCCGTGCCTATCGCAACCTGTCCCAGCCCGTGCACGGGATGGTCGACGAGTTCGATGTGCGCGTGCGTATGCGCGACGGCACCGACCTGCTCGCCGACGTGTACCGCGCCGCTGAGCCGGGCCGCTATCCGGTGCTGGTGGCTGCCTCGCCCTATCCGCGACAAATCCAGAACCTGGGCGCCCCCTTGGGCTTCATTGAATCCGGGGCGACTGATTTCTTCGTTCCGCGCGGTTACGTACATGTCATCGCCAACTGCCGCGGCACCAGTGGTTCCGGCGGTACGTTTGGTTTCTTCGACGGCCAGGAACGTCGCGACATGCACGACCTGATTGAATGGGCGGGCGTGCAGCCATGGTCAAACGGCAACGTGGGCATGGTCGGCATCAGCTACTTCGCCGGCACGCAGATGGAAGCCGCGGTGGAACAGCCACCCCACCTGAAGGCGATCATGCCGCTGGCCGGCACGTTCGATCTGTACGAATCGGCTACCCACCATGGTCTTTTCAGCAGTGGTTTCGTCACGCCTTTTCTCGCGATGATCGGCATGACCTCTGCACGTAGCAACAAGCTATGGCGCGGCAAGGTTCTCGATACTGTGCGCCGCGTGTTGCTCAGGCCCGCCATCCACAATAAGCTCGAACACTTCAATGGTGAAGCTGCCATTGCCGGCCTGAAAGTCCTGCTGAAGCTGCACCATGATCCACACCCATGGGATGACCTGTGGCGCGCGATCGCGGCGGAACATCCCACGCGCGATGCGTGGTGGGACGATCGCAACCTGCTGCCACTGCTGGATCGTGTCAGCGTGCCCGTGTATCTGGGCTGCGATTGGCAGAACGTGCCACTGCACCTGCCGCACACGTTCACCGCCCTGGCCGGCCTGAAAAACAGCCCGCATGTCCAAGTGGCGATGCTAGGTGAACACGGGCTCGCGTGGCCGTGGGAAAGCCTGCATATCGAAGCACTGGCGTGGTTCGATCATTGGTTGAAGGATCAGGACACCGGCATCATGGAAGGCCCACGCTTCCGCTACGTAGTGCCGCAAGCGGAGGGTTGGCGCACGACCGATACCTGGCCGCTGCCCGAGGCAACGTACGAGGCGTTCGCGTTGCGCACCGATGGGCAACTGGCGCTCGATGAAGGCCCATCAGGCACGCGCAACTACATGAACCTCGGCAGCGGCACGTTCCGTGCCCGCGCCAGCGAAGCCGACCCACCGGGCATGCTTACCTGGGACACGCCGCCACTGGCGAGCGCGTACGAAATCACCGGCCCGATCGAACTACAGCTCGATATCGCCATTACGGCACCTGACACTGCGTTTATCGCGGTGCTTCAAGACGTCGATCCGACGGGGAAGGCCATTGATGTGACCGCAGGCTATCTTCGCGCTGGCCTGCGCGCCGTCGATGAAGCAGCCAGCTCCACCGGAGCTCCGATGTTGCCGTGCGATCGCTACGAAGCCGTACCGATGGGTGCAATCGTGCACTATCGCCTGCCGCTGGTCCCCAATGCGCGCCTCTTCGCGAAAGGCCACCGCATCCGCCTGGTACTCACCTCCGATGACCAGGGCAAGGACAAGCCTGCGCCGCTGGTGTTCCGGCATGCCAGCATTGGGACGAGTTCGGTGAATACGGTTTATTCGTCGTCTCGGCTTTTGCTGCCGGTGTTGGCTCAGTCGTAGCAGCCATACGATTTTTTCCTGCTTGACACGAGGCTAGACCAGGAGCGATAACCTCATCGCCGTTGGATGAAATCCACGGTGTTGTGCCTGTGAGCCTGAGGCTCCAGGTGCCCGCGCGTCCTGGTACCAGGCAACGGGAACTCTCCTTTTTTTCCTTTGGAGTTCCTATGAATAAGTCATCGCGACTGCGTACGCGCGCATTCCATGCCCAGCACGGCAACTGCTGCTACTGCGGCCATCGGATGTGGCTTGAGTCCCCCAGCGAAATCAATCCACAACGTCCCAAGAGGCGATACCTGGCCGCGTTTCGCTGTACCGCCGAGCATCTAGTTGCGAAGAAAGACGGGGGCAAAACGAACAACGCGAACATTGCAGCCGCCTGCCATAGCTGTAACAAGAGCCGGCACGCCCGAAAACATCCGGTGTCTGCAGACGTGTACAAGCGATTCGTTCGACGACGCATCGACAAGGGAAGATGGCACCCTAACTTGGCGGGAACTGCACCGAAAGGCAGGCCATGTCGCGCACGCCACGGGCGCTCACATTAGGTGCCGACGACGGTTCAAGCAGATGCACGCAGGTGCGTCAGAAGGAAGCTCGCCTCAATGAGGAAGTCAGGAATGCGTGCCATGACTTGAATCGCACTCTCTTCATCTCCACAGCTACTCGCCACACATCGCATGTGGCGAAATTGACGCTATGCCGACCAGCCGTTGAGCAGAAGCCCGCGTTCATTCCCGATGCGGATCAATTCCTGAAACGTCATCCGGTCGTATTCGGCCGGGTCGTCTGAGCTGTTCTCAAGAAACCGCTTCAGCAACTTGTGGCTGAGCTCATAGGTAAATTTAAATCGCTGAATGAGGCCATCGCGGACTTGATCGTCCGTGATGGCCTTCTCGTAGCGTTCCAATCCTTCCCTTAGCCGGCTCACCACTCGGTCGAGCGGTGTCACGTCAAGGGTGCCGCAGGTCGCGTCTGTCGCCAACGTGACATCCGGATCCGGGTGCCGGGTGTCCGGCAAAGCGGGCAATGGCGGGCATGCAATCTTCACGGGGGTTATCATAGCGGCCCTGCGCACCGCACCCAAGGTGCCGCCCACTGCAACATCTCGGAAAATCATGGCTTTAGCAGAAGACATCGCCTCGGCGGCGGGGCATACGCCGTTCATGCGCCAGTACCTGGCGGCCAAGGCGGAACACCCGGATATCCTGCTGTTTTTCCGGATGGGTGACTTCTACGAGCTGTTCTATGACGACGCCCGCAAGGCGGCGCGGCTGCTCGATATCACGCTGACCCAGCGCGGCCAGTCGGCCGGTGCGCCCATTCCCATGGCCGGCGTGCCTTACCACGCGGTGGAAGGCTATCTGGCGCGCCTGGTGAAGCTGGGCGAATCGGTCGCACTGTGCGAGCAGATCGGCGATCCTGCCACCTCCAAGGGGCCGGTGAAGCGCGAAGTCGTGCGCATCGTCACCCCGGGCACGGTGACCGACGCCGCGCTGATGGAAGAGCGCCGCGACAACCTGCTGCTTTCCATTGCCGCCGGCCCCAAGGGCTACGGCATGGCCTGGGTGGATCTCTCCACCGGCCGTTTCCTGCTCACCGAAACGAACAGCGCCGAAGGCCTCGCGGCGGAACTCGCGCGGCTACAGCCGGCGGAAACGCTCGTCAGCGAAGACGTCGCCTGGCCCAAGCTGGTCAGCACCCTGCCCGGCCTGCGCAAGCGCCAGCCCTGGCACTTCGATGGCGATGCCGCCACGCGCGAGCTGTGCCGCTTCTTCAAGACCCGCGACCTGCGCGGCTTCGGCGTGGATGGCCTGCCGCTGGCCGTCGCCGCCGCCGGTTGCCTGCTTGGTTACGTCGAAGAGACCCAGAAGAGCGCGCTGCCGCACCTCACCGGCATGGCCGTGGAGAACGCGGCCGAAACCATCGCCATGGATGCCGCCACGCGGCGCAACCTGGAGATCGATACCCACCAGAGCGGCAACGTGGAGAACACGCTGCTCGGCGTGCTCGACGAGACGGTGACGCCGATGGGCGCCCGCCTGCTGCGCCGCTGGCTGAACCGCCCGCTGCGCGATCGCACGCTGCTGCGCGGCCGCCACCAGGCGATCGGCGCGCTGATCGATGCGCGCCGCCACGGCACGCTGCGCGAGAAACTGCGCGGCGTGGGCGACCTGGAACGCATCCTGGCCCGCGTCGCGCTGCGCTCGGCGCGCCCGCGCGACCTTTCCACGCTGCGCGATGGCCTGGCCGCCGCGCCGCGCCTTCGCGAAGAAATCGAGGGCGTCGACAGCCCACTGCTGCACGACCTCGTGCAGCGCATCGGCGACCACGCCGATACGGCCGCCCTGCTCGCCCGCGCCATCATCGAGCAGCCGCCCGTGCTGCTCCGCGATGGTGGCGTGCTGGCCGATGGCTACGACGCCGAGCTCGACGAACTGCGCCGCCTTTCCACCAATGCCGACCAGTTCCTGGTCGACATGGAAGAGCGCGAAAAAGCCACCAGCGGTATCCCGACCCTCAAGGTCGGCTACAACCGCGTACACGGCTACTACATCGAGATCACCAAGGCGCAGGCTGAGAAGGCGCCCACGCACTACACCCGCCGGCAGACCACCAAGAACGCTGAGCGCTACATCACCGAAGAGCTGAAGCAGTTCGAAGACAAGGTGCTCTCGGCAAAGGAACGCTCGCTCATGCGCGAGCGTGCCCTGTACGAGCTGCTGCTCGACAAGCTGATCGAACAGCTGCCCACGCTGAAGATCGCCGCCTCGGCCATGGCCGAGCTCGATGTGCTGGCAAACCTCGCCGAGCGCGCGGAAACGCTCGACTGGGCGCAACCGGTGCTCACCGATGTGCCGGGCATCCAGATCGAGCGCGGCCGCCACCCGGTGGTGGAAAAGGTGCGCGATGAGCCGTTCGAGCCGAATGACATCAACCTCGATACATCGCGGCGCATGCTGATGATTACCGGCCCGAACATGGGCGGTAAATCGACCTACATGCGCCAGAACGCGCTGATCGTACTGCTCGCGCATGTGGGCAGCTACGTGCCCGCATCGGCAGTCACCATCGGTCCCATCGATCGCATCTTCACCCGCATCGGCTCGGGCGATGATCTGTCGCGCGGCCAGTCCACCTTCATGGTGGAGATGAGTGAAACGGCAAACATCCTCCACAACGCCACCGAATGCAGCCTGGTGCTGATGGATGAAGTGGGCCGCGGCACCAGCACGTACGATGGCCTGTCGCTTGCCCGCGCGGCGGCTGTGCACCTGGCCGCCACCAGCTGTGCCTTCACCCTGTTCGCCACGCACTACTTCGAGCTCACCGAACTGGCCGCGGAATACCCGACCATCGCGAACGTGCACCTGGATGCCGTGGAATACGGCGAACAGCTGGTCTTCATGCACACGGTGAAAGATGGCCCGGCCAACCGCAGCTTTGGCCTGCAGGTTGCCGCACTGGCCGGCCTTCCGAAGACGGTGATCGCCGACGCGCGCCGTTACCTCTCCGCGCTGGAACAGGGCCACGAAGTCACCACCGCCGTCGCCGCCCCCGCTACGCCCGCGCCGCAGATGGGCCTGTTCGCCCCGCCGCTACCCTCGCCGGTGGAAGAAGCGCTGCGTGCGGTGGACCCGGACGATCTCAGCCCGCGTGAGGCGCTGGAGCAGCTCTACAAGCTGAAGAAGATGCTGCGCTGATACAGGCCTGCCGGCATAGCACTCTGTAGGAGCGCGCTTGCGCGCGATGGGGGGGCTTGCCGCTGGCCCCATCGCGCGCACGCGCGCTCCTACAGGGGGTGTTCGTCGATAGATTCGTTCTATCGAAACGATCCGAACAATCGAATTCCCCTTGGCGACGGGCGATCCTATAGTTCGCCCATCACGGCCCCTATCGACTCTCCATCATCGGTGCCGTGATGCCTTCCGCCCCGCCCTGAGAATTCAGCAGCCCGGTGGCGCGGGCGGGAGGCGTTGTTCTTAGTAGGGCTTGTTGCTGGTCACGCCGCCCAGGCCGTATTGGCGGGCTTCGATGAGCGTACGCATCAGCACGATGAACAGGTCGGCGCTGAACAGCGACAGGTAGTGTACGCCCCACAGGGTGTTGCCGCGCTCATCCAGCAGGCGCAGCGAGCCGGAGCTCGTGCCCTCATCGACCGATGCGATATCGCTGATCGGAATGGTCAGCCCTTCGAACTCCACGCCCAGCGGGCTCAGGTAAAACGCCCTGGCGGAGATCGCCGGTGCCGTGCGCACATCGCGCCGCGCGTGCCGCTCTTCATCCGATACCGTGTGGAAGACCACGCCTTCGCCCGCTTCCAGTGCGCGCAGCGTAAGCGGCCCTCGCTCACGCAACTGGCCTTCGATAATTGCCCCGCGCAGGCGGAATGCATCGCCCAGCGTGTCATGTACATGCACCCATGGCGACTGCGCATCGCGGCGAAACGCCAAAGCATTCACGTGCCCGCTCTGCTGCCCGGTGCGGTAGAGGTAGAGATCGCCCATCACGGCGAACGGCACGAAGTCTTCGCTCTTCGTGCGGGTATGCACGACGACGATGCCGCGGTCGTGCAGCTCCAGCACCGTCTTCGGCTCCATCGCTTTCCACGCCACGGCCAGGCCAAGGCCCGCCACGCAGAGTACGGCGGCGATGATCGTGGCGATGGGATGCGCGGCAAGCGAGCCGCCATCGGCTATCGCCAAGGGCACGGCGATACCCAGGGCAAGAAGCACACCGGCAAGCGCCAGGATGAATGCGTGCGATCGCGTCCGCCCATGCCGGCTGACAAGCCGACCGGGTGCGATGCCTGACGCTGGAACCATGCGAATCCCTCCGCCGGTGGGGGACGTCACCGGAGCAACGGAGAGGCTACAAAATCTCAAGGCCGTTGGGAACAGACACCGCGTGTCACAGGGTTTTCTTCAGGTCCTGGATCAGGCGGCGGTCGCGCTTGTCGGGGCGGGCATCGGGGCGCAGTAGTGCGCCGCCGGTGAGGCGGCGGTCTTCGCGCACGCGGGCGCGCTCGGCGATGCTTTCCTCGGTTTCCGCGTAGAGCTTCTGCGCTTCGGGCGCGGGGCCGCGCTTTTCGGCCAGCCCGGCCACGGCCACTACCAGGCGCTCCTCACCGCGCGTGATCCGCAGCTGGTCGCCCACCAGCAAGGTCTTCGCTGGCTTACACGCAGAGCCGTTGAGCTCCACCTTGCCGCCGTCGATGGCCTGCTTGGCCAGGCTGCGGGTTTTGAAGAAGCGCGCGGCCCAGAGCCACACGTCGGCGCGGACGCCGGGGCTGTTCGATGGTTCGGTCATGCTGAAAAGTGTGTGGCCACGGCGCCGAAAACCCAAGCGTCAGGCGGGCAGGAAAAGGTTGCCAAGGGGATGGTGACCAGGGAGAGCAGGATGCCCGCCCCCAGCACAGTGTTGGCCAGGCGCGGTTCCAGCCCATGCTGGTCGGCCAGGATCGCCGCCGAGATCATCGGCGCCATCGCGGCCTGCAGCACGCCCACGGTGAGGATCAGCCCACCGACTCCGGCCGCCAGGCCCACGCCCAGCGCGATCAGCGGCGCCAGCACCAGCTTCCATCCGAGACCCGCCGCAAGGGCACCTACCTGGTCACGCTGCAGGTGCAGCTTGAACTGCAGGCCCACCGAGAACAGCGCCAGCGGTGTCAGTGTCTGGCCGATCTGCATCAGCAGCTTATCCACCGCCGTTGGCCAACCGCCGAGCACGCCGACGATCACCCCCACCACCAGACATAGGAAAGGCGGGAAGGTCAGCACGCGCTTCGCAATCATCGCGCCGCTCGCACCCTTCCCCGAATACATCGACGCCACGATGATCCCGCCCGCGGCCAGCAACGGGAAGCAGCCCAATTGATCGGCGATCACCGCCACCGAAAGGCCTTCCTTACCGTGCAGCGCTTCCATCATGGGGTAACCCATGAACGAGGTATTGCCCAGCCCGCACACCAGGGTCAGGCAGCCGATCCGCTGCGGGGTCCAGTGGAGCACGCGGCCCAACGTCGCGAACAACGCCCACGAACCAAAGAACGTGATCCACATGCCCGCCACCGGAAACCACAGGTGCGGATCCACGGTGACATGCGGCACCAGCCCCAACACCAGGGCCGGCAGCGCGATATTCAGCACCCACCAGTTAATCCCCGGGACGATGCCATCGGGCAGGTTCGCATACCGCCGGCAAAGGATACCGAGGGCGAGGCAGACGAAGAGGATAAGTAGCGCGGACATGGCGCAGACGATACCGGAACGGTCCCACGGACGCTCGCGACGTGGCGGCGTAACGCCCCTGTAGGAGCGCGCTTGCGCGCGATAGGCCTTCCGCGTCACCGCGTCGTTGGCTTATCGCGAGCAAGCTCGCCCCTACAGGGGTTTCGTCCGTGCTGAAATGCCTTGCTTAGCCGAGTAGCACGCGGTTCATACGCTGCACGAAACCGGCCGGATCGGCGAGCTGTGCGCCGGCGGTGATCTCCGCCTGCTCGAGAAGCAGGTTCGCGAGGTCGGCGGCCTTGGTGTCGTCGGTTTCGTTGCCCAGGCGCTTTACCAGCGGATGCTCGGGGTTGAGCTCCAGAGCCGGCTTCGTGTCGGGTACGTCCTGGCCGGCTTCGCGAAGCAGGCGGGCCAGGTGCGGGGCCAGGTCGAAATCGGACAGCGCCAGGCACGACGGCGAATCGGTGAGGCGTGCGGAGACGCGCACATCGCTCACCTTGTCGCCGAGCAGACCCTTGGTGCGCTCGAGCAGTGGTGCGGCAGCGGTGTTCGCGGCTTCCTGCTTCGCCTTGTCGGCTTCATCCAGCGGGAACTCGCCCTTGGCCACGTTACGCAGGCGCTTGCCTTCGTATTCGGTCAGATAACCGAGCATCCACTCGTCGATGCGATCGGACATGAGCAGCACTTCGATGCCCTTGGCCTTCAGCGCTTCGATCTGCGGGCTGCCGGCGGCGGCCGCGTAGCTATCGGCGGTGACGTACCAGATCGCATCCTGGCCCACGGCCATGCGACCGATGTAATCGTCGAGCGAAACGTTCTTCTTGTCGCCCTCGCCCTTGGTCGAGGCAAAACGCAGCAGCTTGGCGATGCGCTCGCGGTTGGCAGTGTCTTCGACAATGCCTTCCTTCAGCGTGTTGCCGAAGCCCGCGAGGAACGTGGCGAACTTCTCGGGCTCGTCGCGGGAGATCTTGTCGAGCAGATCGAGCACGCGCTTCACGCACGAGCTCTTGATCTTTTCCAGCTGGCGGTTCTGCTGCAGGATCTCGCGGCTCACGTTCAGCGGCAGGTCGTCCGCATCCACCACACCGCGCACGAAGCGCAGGTAGTTGGGCAGCAGTTCTTCCGCGGCATCCATGATGAAGACACGCTTGATGTACAGCTTCAGGCCCTTACGCTCATCACGGCCACCGCCCATCATCATGTCGAACGGCGGCTGCTCCGGCACGTACAGCAGCGTGGTGAAGCTCTGGCTGCCTTCCACGCGGTTGTGCGCCCATGCGAGCGGGTCGTTGAAGTCGTGGCCGAGGGCCTTGTAGAAGTTCTGGTATTCCTCGTCGGTGATCTCGCTCTTCGGGCGGGCCCACAGCGCCGAGGCGGAGTTCACCGTAATCCACTCGGTCGGATCGGGCTTGCCGTCCTTCTCTTCCGGCATGCGGATCGGGAAGGCGACGTGATCGGAATACTTGGTGACCAGCTGGCGCAGCTGCCAGCCCTTGAGGAACTCATCCTCATCGGCCTTCAGGTGCAGCACCACGGTGGTGCCGCGCTCGCTGACGTTGGTCTCCTCGAGTGTGTACTCGCCCTTGCCATCGCTTTCCCAGCGCACGCCGGCGTCGGTGGGCTCGCCGGCACGGCGGGTGATCACGGTGACCTTGTCGGCCACGACGAAGGCGGAATAGAAGCCCACGCCGAACTGGCCGATCAGGCGCGAATCGGCCTTCTGCTCACCGGAAAGGGCTTCCAGGTAACGGCGGGTGCCGGAGCTGGCGATGGTGCCGATGTTGGCGACCACGTCCTCACGGGTCATGCCGATGCCGTTGTCGCGCACGCTGATGGTGCGGGCTTCCGGGTCCCAGGTGATCTGGATACGGAGGTCGGCGTCTTCGGTGACGAGGCCGGGATCGGCGATGGCCTCGAAGCGCAGCTTGTCGCAGGCATCGGAGGCGTTGGAGATGAGCTCGCGGAGGAAGATTTCCTTGTGCGAGTAGAGGGAGTGGGTGACCAGGTGCAGGACCTGGGCGACCTCGGCTTCAAATTTCCGGGTTTCCTGGCTCACGGTGCCGTTCCTTCTGGGTAGGACAGAACGGGGATTATGGGGTTTGGGGGGCGAAAGAAAAGTCTTGGATTGGCTCGGCTGGGGCTTTGGGGCTACCGCGAGGCGTAAAAAAACCGCCCCGAAGGGCGGTTTCGTTTGAGGCGCTTAGCGGGCGTTCTGCAGCGCCGCGATGCGTTCCTCGATGGGCGGGTGGCTCATGAACAGCCGCTTGAAGCCCGAGGCCAGGTGGCCGGCGATGCCGAAGGCCTGGATCGTCTGCGGCAGCGAGGTCTCGCCGTGGTTCGCCGAAAGGCGCTGCAGGGCCGAGACCATCGACGCGCGGCCGGCCAGGGTCGCACCGGCCTGATCCGCCCGGAACTCGCGCCAGCGCGAGAACCACATCACGATCATCGAGGCGAACAGGCCGAACACGATCTGCAGCACCATGACGGTCACGAAATAACCGATGCCGCCCTCGCCTTCGCGCTCACGGCCGCCGCTCAGCCAGCTATCGATCAGGCGGCCCACGATGCGCGCCGCGATGATCACCAGCGTGTTCAGCACCCCCTGGATCAGGGTCAGGGTCACCATATCGCCATTGGCGACGTGGCCGATCTCGTGGCCCAGCACGGCCGAGACCTGTTCACGGTCCATCTGCTGGAGCAGGCCCGTGCTCACGGCCACCAGCGCGTTGTTGCGCGACATGCCCGTGGCGAAGGCGTTCATCTCCGGGGCGTCATAAACCGCCACTTCGGGCATGCCGATGCCCGCTTTCTCAGCGTGGCGGCGCACCGTCTCAAGCAGCCAGCGCTCGGTTTCGTTGCGCGGCTCCTCGATAACCTTGGCGCCGGTGCTCATCTTGGCCGTCCACTTGGAAATGGCCAGCGAGATGAAGGCGCCGCCCATGCCGAAGATGGAGGCGAAGATGATGAGGCCACCCAGGCCCATGCCGCGCTGGGCCGCCCACTGGTCGACGCCCAGGAGGTGGCACACGATGCTGAGCAGCGCGATGACCGCGATATTGGTGGCTAGGAACAAAGCAATGCGTTTGAACATGGTTGGCTCTCTCTAAAGCGGCTGGCTATAGGGCGCCGCCTGCACAAGTTTTCGGGGCGGACACTGAATGATTCAATGCCAAAAACACGCGCGGGCCACCGCAGGCGGCTCCCAGCGGGGGGCAATCCCCTACACTGTCGCGGCCTGCTCCCTGACACCGTGAGAATCATCTCAACCGATGCCCGGCCACACCGCATGAGCTACCGGGGACGCTTCGCGCCCTCGCCCACCGGCGCCCTGCATTTCGGGTCGTTGGTGGCTGCCGTCGGCAGCTGGCTGGTCGCCCGCTACCACGGTGGACAGTGGCTGTTGCGCATGGAAGACATCGATCCCCAGCGCGAGGTTCCCGGCGCCGCCAAGGGCATCCTGGCGGCGCTCACTGCATTCGGCTTCGAGACCGACGAACCCGTTCTCTTTCAGTCGCACCGCGCTGGTGCGTACGCAGCGGCATTCGAACACCTGCGTTATGCAGGCCACGTGTTCCCGTGCTGGTGCAGCCGTACCGAACTGGCGGCCCACGGCGGCCTGCACCGGGATGGCCAGTGCATTGCCAGGCCGGATCCCGCGCGAGCGCCGGCATGGCGCCTGCGCTCGCCGGACCGCACCATCGAATGGGTGGACGACCTGCAAGGCCCGCAGGCGGAAAACCTGCGCGCGGTGGCCGGCGATTTCGTCATCCGCCGGGTTGAAGGCCTATGGGCCTACCAGCTCGCCTGCGTCGTCGATGACGGCTTCCAGGGCATCACCCACGTGGTCCGTGGCGCCGACCTGCTCGAATCCACGGCCCGGCAGCTCTACTTGCAAGAACTGCTCGGCCTGCCCCACCCGGGTTACCTGCACCTGCCCCTGGTACTCGATACCGAAGGCCGCAAGCTCTCGAAGTCGGAGAAGGCGCTGCCGGTGGATCCGGCCGATCCGCTACCGGCCCTGCGCGGGGCGCTGGCCTGGCTGGGGCTGGGCGTGCCGGAGGCGGCCACACCGGCCGCCATGCTGGCCGCGGCGCTGGCCACGTTCGAGCCTGCGGCGCTTCGCCGCAGTAGTCTTACTGTCGCCCGGACGCTATAAAACACGATTGCCCGCGCGGCGGGCCACTACTTACGGGATCCACGCGAGTCATGAAACACGGCACGACGCAACGCACCGCTTTGGTCACCGGCGGCACCGGCGGCATCGGCACGGCGATCGTCCGTTACCTTGCCCAGCAAGGCCATCGGGTCGCCACCAACTTCCGCGATGAGGCCCGCGCGGCCGCCTGGCGCGAGGACATGATCCGCGACGGTATTGATGTGGTGATGGTGCCCGGCGATGTAGCCGACCCGGTCTCCGCCGCCAACATGGTGCGCGCGGTGGAAGAGCTGGCCGGCCCGGTCGAGATCCTGGTGAACAACGCCGGTATCACCCGCGATACCACCTTCCACAAGATGGATTACCAGCAGTGGACCGAGGTGGTGAACACCAACCTCAACGCCTGCTTCAACGTGACCCGCCCGGTGATTGAAGGCATGCGCTCCCGCCAGTGGGGCCGCATCGTGCAGATCAGCTCGATCAACGGCCAGAAAGGCCAGTACGGCCAGGCCAACTACGCGGCGGCCAAGGCCGGCGTGCACGGCTTCACCATCTCGCTGGCCCAGGAAAACGCCCGCTTCGGCATCACGGTGAACACCGTCTCGCCGGGTTACGTGGGCACCGACCTGGTCATGGCCGTGCCGGAAGATATCCGCGCAAAGATCGTGGCGCAGATTCCGGTAGGCCGCCTGGGCCGCCCGGAAGAGATCGCCCACGCCGTGGCGTTCCTCACCTCGGAAGATTCCAGCTGGATCACCGGCTCCAACCTGGCCATCAATGGTGGCCATTACATGGGTTGGTAAGCACTACCCGTCCTCTGTAGGAGCGCGCTTGCGCGCGATTCGCGGTCGCGGCAAGCACCCATCGCGTGCAAGCACGCTCCTACAGGAGCTTTAGGTCGTCGAGGGTTGTGGGTTCTTTGATGTCTACCTTGTTGTGGTGGGCGCGGAATTTGGCCATCACTTTGTAGGCCAGGCGGCGGGCGCGCATCACCGAGCCTAGTGGGCGGTGTTCCACGACGCCGTGCCACGGGCTGAACGACAAGCCATCATCGATGGCGGCGCGGCGGGCATCGTTCCACGCGGGCTGTGGCTGCACGACCAGCCGCGCAACCTCGAGATACGGGCTCTTTTCCTCGGGCCACGGCACCGAGGCGTCTTCGATCGGCATGCTGTCCGGGTCGGTGTAGAACTGCACGCGTACATCCCACTCACCGCCTTGTGCGGCGAAGTGTTCGCGCATCGCATCGCGCAGGCCATCGGGTTTGCCATTGACGTTGAGCGTGGCATCGGTGAGCCGTGTGAGGTTCGGCGAGCGTGGCGCGACACTCACCTTCACCACGTAATCGCCAAAGCGCATCGGCGCCTGGCTGTAATAGGTATCCCCCAGCGGGTGGGTCTCGGGTTGGCCGCCCAGCGCGATCAACGTGCTACTGCGGCTGCCGAAGGCTTCGAGCACACGCTCGGTGCCACGCAACACGGCGGAAAGGGCTTTCTTTGCGCCTTCCGCACGATCGGTGGTGGCGGCGGTGAGCTTCAGCGCACTCGCGAATTTCTTTGCCGTAGGTGCGATGAACGCTGGCCCGTTCACCAGCACGAAGTCCTGTGTCGTAGCGCCCTCGCTACCTGGCAGGCGTTCACCTTCCACGCCGATGATTTTCAGCGCCATACCACGCGGCGTGGAAACGCTGTCGTCAAGGATATCGCCCGGCACTGTGGAAAGCCGGAGCACCACCGGATACGTTCCCGGCGTCGCGAAGATGCCTTGGGCGAGTTCACGCGGTAAATCGCTGGGCACGATGAGTTCACCCGTCAACAGCGCGTGGCTCTTCGCATGCACCGAACGCCACGCATGCCCGGAGTGTTCCAGCGTGGTCTGGTTGATATCGGTAAGCGTGGCGATGAGCTGTTCGACCGTCTCCGCTTCGTCCGGCTCAACCTGCTCCAGGGATTCGTGGTACCGCAACGGCGGTGGATACAGGGACAGGGGCATGGCACGGCGTCCGGACGGTGTGTCGCAAGATCGTGGCGCGCCGTCCGTGAAGATGTGGCAAACAGCCGAGCGTAACAGCCGTGTTACATGAGCTTGTAGCTGAACGTCAGGTTCCAGCGCGTCTTGCGGTCGTTGCTCTCCGGCGGCCGGTCGCCCGTGGGCCGGGCCAACGCGAAATCGATGGAATAGTGCTTGCCATCCGAGGCGCGGAAGCCCACGGCGGCGGAGTCCAGCCGGTCGATCAGGGGCTTCGCGCCGTTGAGGTACACGCGGGCGCTCTGGTACACGATGTACGGGGTGAGTGAGGTGAGCCACTTCGACGCCACGGTAAAACCGCGGTTGATCTCGCCCGATGCCGCCCAGCCGCTGTCACCGGCCGCATCGCCTGGATCGTAAGCATACGCAAAGCTTGGGCCACCGAAGTTGATCTGCTCCGTGGAGGGCAAGGAATTGTTGCTGTACTGGCCCATGGCACGGAACACCGTGCCGAAACCATGCGGCCACGGATCCGCCAGGGCCAGGTTCATTGTGTAGCGGGTGAACTTCACATCGGGCGTGGCGATGCCCAGTTCCACCGGCAAATTGGTCACCGCGCGCGAGTAGGCACCAAACGCATCGAAGCCATGCGCCACGGCAAAGCTGAACTGGCGGCTGCGCTTGCCACTCACTTTCACCCAGCTGAGCTCGGTACTCAGTACACGCACGCTGGATTGCAGCGCGACGATCACGCCGTTATCGACATTGCGGTAGCGATCGTCTTGCTTCGAAGCATACGTCGATACCGTGAGGTTCAACCGCTCACTGTTGGTCAGTTTGATGGGATACAGCGCTGACAGTGCCAGGCGATCCTGGCTCAACTGGTGATCGAGGTAATCGGGTAGCTGGTCGCCCGTATCCGGGCGCCCCCAGTAGCGGCTGGCATCCACCTTGCCCTGCCAGCCATCGGAGCCGAACGGCTCCAGCCACGTGGCGTTGT
Source organism: Luteibacter sp. 621 (assembly GCF_050435445.1). Taxonomy (NCBI): domain Bacteria; kingdom Pseudomonadati; phylum Pseudomonadota; class Gammaproteobacteria; order Lysobacterales; family Rhodanobacteraceae; genus Luteibacter; species Luteibacter sp. 621. The sequence continues at coordinate 172,112 of NZ_JBNDKI010000003.1, forward strand.
ACAGGCGCTGGCCACCGCCGTTGGGGAACAAGGTGGAGACACTCAGCTGCTCACCCAGCGGCGTGGCGCCATTTTCGAGCAGGCTGAAAACACCTTGCGTGCCCGGGTGATTGAAATCGAGGCCGTAGCTGAGGTCGTAGCGCTGGCGGGTGACATCCAGCACCAGCGTGGTCGCGCCATCGGTCGTCGTGGGCGCTGGCACATTCGCGCTTACCTTCGCGCCCGGCAATTGCCCGAGCAGCTGCGTGTAACGCTCGAAGGTTTCCTGGCGCAACGGCCGTTCGCCGACCACACGTGCGGCAATCGCACGGATGCGCTTATCCATGTTGCCCGCATCGCCGCGCACATCCACCTTCGACACATAGCCTTCCACCGCGGTCACGCGCACCACGCCCTGCGCGAAATCCTGTCCCGGGATGAACGCGAACGACAGCGCATAGCCGCGCTTGCGGTACATCTCCGTGACCTTGTTAGCCGCCTCAACGAGCTGGCCAATCGTGATGTCCTTGCCGCGCATGGGAGCGAACAAGGCAGCGACATCGGCAAAAGGAATCGCCTTCACGCCAACCACGTCGAACCGCGTGGGCGTGATGTGTTTCGCCAGCAGCGCTTGCAGCGCTTCATTCGGCGCCTGCACGTTCACCTGCACGGGTGCCTGGCGGGGTGTTTCGGTACGCGGGAGGGTTTGCAGCGGATTGGCGGGAGCGCGAACCTGCGCTTGTGCGGAACTGACGACGGCTATGCCAAGCAGGCAACCGATCCACCGGTTCATGAAATTCCTTTGCTGTTAGATACAAGATTGGCGCCGGCGTTGCGCCGCCGGCGCCATTCCCTGAAGACATACGGAGGCGGTATTGCGCCGCCCCCGCGTTGCCTTACCGCTCAGCGCCACCGCGGCGGAGAAGTCCCTTCACCCCACCGAGAAGACCACCGAGCGGGTCCGTGGACCCTGCCCCGTTACCCGTACCCGTGCCTGTCGTGTTGCTCAGCGGGGTGGCAGCGGCGACACCGTTGACGACGTTGTTGAGCACGCCGGTGACCGGTGCGAGCGGGCTGCTTGCTGACGCCACCGAGCTCACACCGTTACCCACCTGGGTCACCGTGTTTGCCACCGCACCGGTAACCGGCGCGAGCGGTGCCAGTGCACCCGTACCGACGCTACCGACGGTGGTACCGACGGAAGCGACCGTCTGACCCGCGCCCGCAAGCGTGGTGCCGACCGGGTTGGCATCCGGTGCCTTGCCCACGCCCGTGCTGAGCGTGCTACCCAGCGTGCCCAGCGTGTTGGCGGTGCTATCGAGCGTGTTACCCAGGGTGGCGGCTAACGGTGCCGCCGGGCCTGATCCCGCGCCAGCCGAGACATTGCTGGCCAGTGCATGGACGCCACCGCTCAGGCCGGAGGTGATGCCGCCGGTACCCGTACCCACGGCTGCGACGAGGTTGGTGGAGCTATCCGGGGCTGCCGCCGTGCCGAGGGAAGCCGCGACCGGCGTGATCACATCGCTGACGGCTTTCGTCAGCGCGTTCGCCGAACCCGAATCGAGCACACCGCCAAGCTGCGTGCCCAGCGTGCCCACACCGCCACCCACGTTCGAAACCACCGTGGCGACCGTGCTGGTGATCGGCGCGATCGGCGTACCGACGCCCACCGTACCCACGCCCGTGCCCAGGTCATTCACCGCGGCGCCGGTCTGCGTCACGACGTTGCCGACCACATCCGTCGTGGTACCCAGCGGATCGCTGATGTTGCCCGTCTGGCCAAGGCCACTGGTCACGCCATTACCCAGCGTGGTGACGGCGCCACCGAGATCCTGCACGGCATCGCCCACGGAGTTGGTCAGGCCATTGGTGCCACCCAGCACCGTCGTTCCCGGCACCTGCACGCCCACGCCGGTCACCGTGTTGCCGACCGAGGCAATGATGCCGCCCAGGCCCGTCGCCACGGCACCCACCGCGTTGCTGGCTGCGGTCGGCGTACCACCGGTGCCGCCGGTGCCACCGCCATTGCCTCCACCGTTCCCGCCGCCGTTTCCACCACCATTACCGCCACCATCGCCACCGCCGGTGCCGCCTCCATTGCCGCCACCCGTGCCGCCGCCACCGGTACCGCCGGTACCGCCGCCGTCACCACCACCGGTGCCTCCGGTGCCGCCTGTACCCCCGGTACCCGAACCGCCACCGTTATCCCCGGTGCCGCCCGTCCCTGAACCACCGCCACCGTTATCCCCGCCACCGGTGCCGCCGGCGCCGCCTGGATTCACTGTCGTACCCGAGCCGCCCCCTGAATGCGTCGATCCGTGGCCGCTGCATGCCGACATCGCCACGGCGGCCGCGAACACCGCGCCTGCCAACAATGTGCGGGTAAAAAGCTTGCCTACGCTCTGCTCGTTCATGATTCCCCTCCTGATCACATAGGAACCCCCGTGCCACGAGGGTGCGGAACCATGAGACGCCCTTCACATTTTTGAAGTTACGCAAATTAGGCCGGTAAGTAGCCTTACGTAGTGCAATTTCGGCCATCTATTCAGATCGCGCGAAAACGACCCGAAGAAAACGCCTTCATTTAAGGCACATCTAACAATGTGCACGCTTGAACGGCACGTCCGCCCGGCTCCTGTAGGAGCGCGCTTGCGCGCGATGGGGGTTACGGCGGGGCCAATCGCGCGCGAGCGCGCTCCTACAGGGAGTTTTTCGCTTGCCAATGCCATTGCGCATGGGCTTGGCCCACGCGCTCAGCGCCTAAATGTGTCATGGCAGCAATCGCCTCCATCGATAACGCCACCTGTTTGCAATCCACGCCGTCAGCTTCATGGATCAAATCTGCCAGCAAACTCATCACACCACGCGCGTACTGCAACCACTGCGTCGCTTCGTTCAACAATTCATGCGCCGACGGATCACAGCCCGCACTATCACCCGCATGCCGAACGGCCCACGTATCACTTACAACATTCATCACTCGCTTCCTTGAAGGGTTGCTTCCCACGCATCGCTAACGTGGCACGACAGTCAAAACGACCTGCCATGCCACGGACCATACGATCGCGGGTACACCGGTGGCCCGTGACCGGACCCCGGGAGGCTTGATTGAGGATGTAGTGCGACGACGACCGCCCGTGAGGCACACCAGGCATAACGCCTGCCTCATTCGATCAAGAATTACCTCAAAAACAGGCCTCGTCGCGGTCCTTCAACCGTGCCTACGGCTTAGGCAGGCGGCCCGTGAGCCGGTGAGGTGTCGCCGGGGGGGATCCGGCGGGCGAGCGAGTGCCGTATGATCAGGGGTAGCCATAATCAACTTCCAAGTAGCTGTTTGTGGTTAGCGAGTCGGGTGTGTCTCACCACGCCCGGCTCGCGACTCTCACCGCACAAAGCGGTGGTTGCCTGCACGGTGTACATCAAAGTGCGTGCGGGCAACGGAAACGACCGTAGCAAAATGATTCGCGGATGTCTGTAAGAACATCGGACATCGTGTGTAGGCGCGTCAGCGCACATATCCATTCCTGCCGAGACGCGGTCGCGCGCAAGCGCGCTCCTACAGAGCGCGCGTTGCTCTCCTGTCGCTTACCTCATTATTGGGTGCGCGGGTGGGCCGGCCCTTGGGGCCGACATGAGCGGAGGGCCGATTTGCGTGCCGCGTTTCGCGATGAGGGAGCCTACGGCCCGGTCCGAAGGTCCGCGACTGGCGGCCCCAAGGGCCGGCCCACCCGCGGCTTCCTCAGCCTACCCAGCGAGAAGCGGCGAATGCCGCTTAAAACATGCATTCGCGTCAGCGAATGAACCGACTAAGCAGGCGCAACGTACATGCACGCACAAAAAAAACCCGGCACTTGGCCGGGTTTTCGTGAGCTCGGATCGCGCGCAAGCGCGCTCCTACAGTTAGTGCACGGTGAAGAGCTTATCGAAGCCGGCGATGCGCAGCGTGTTGCGCAGGTCGGCGCTCGCGTTGACGATACGGATCTCTGCACGGTCGCCGCCTGCGTGTTCACGCAGCAGCATCAGCATACCCAGCGCCGAGCTATCCATCCCCGTCACCTGCTCCAGGTCCAGCACATAGCTACGCGACTGCGCCACATCACCCAGGCACGCATCGTGGAACGCACGGTGGATCGAAAAATCAAAGCGCTCGCCCAGGTGCAGGGTAAGGCAGCCGTGCTCGGTATCGTTATGAATCGTGATCGACATGGTGCTTCCCCTTAGAACAGATCGATATCGCCAGCAGCCATCGACTGCTGCAGTGCCGGGCCACGCGAACGCAGGCGCGCACGCTCACGCTGCTCCGCCAGGCGGGCGCGCACACGCTGCGCACGCGCGCTCAGCTCGCTCGCATCCGCCGGCGCGCAGGCCAGCTCCTCGATATCACGCGTGCAATCGGCCGTGATCTCCTGCAGCTCGACCAGGCGCGAACGCGTCTGGTGCAGCAGCTGGCTCAGGATGTCCTCGAACTGCAGCGAACGGATGGTCGTGGACACATCGTTGCCCAGGCCACGGTTGATCGTCGCGGCCTCGTCAGCCGCCTTGCTCGTGCGCGCATTGCTCTCGGTGATCGTCGACATCATCGTGTCGATATCGCCCTTGGCCTGCAGCGCCACGTTCATATCCTGCGAGGCCATGCGGCCCACCAGCTCACGCAGCTGCTCCATCGCGGTGCGCGAACGCTCCACGTGCGTGCCGATCTTCTCGTTGAACTGGTTGCTGTGCTGGGCCAGGTTGCGGATCTCGCCCGCCACCACGGCGAAGCCACGGCCGGATTCACCCGCACGGGCGGCTTCGATCGCGGCGTTCAGCGCCAGCAGGTTGGTCTCTTCGGCAATCGTGTTCACGTTCTTCAGCAGCGCGAACACGGCGTCCATTTCCTTCGCCATGCCATCGATGCGGTAGACGATGCGCAGGCTCTCGCGCGAGAGCTGCACGATCAGGCCCACGAAGTGCTCGAGCAGGCCGGCGGTGCGATCGGCGAAATCCTGCACCGAAATGCCCTTGCCGCCGCTCTCGATGATCTCGCTGAGCAGCTTCTGCTGCTTGCCGGTCTTCTGCGACAGGCCGTTGAAGCCGCCGCCCAGCTCGGCCACGGCATCACGCACCAGGTCCAGCGCCTGGTGCAGCTCGCGGCTGGCGTGGCCCAGCTCATCGACGATGGCGCTGCGGACGTCTTCCATCGCATCGCGCACCGACTGTTCATCGGCCTGCACGCTGTTGCTCACCACCAGCTCTACCACCGGTTCTTCCTCAAAGCGCGGGCGCAGGGCGATCGCGATCCAGGTAGCGGTGAGCAGGGCGACCACCAGCGGTGCGACCCAGGCAGCGCGGAACACCAGCACGAGGACCAGCGCGACAGCGCTGACCGCGAAACCGGTGATGCGTTCGTTCTTCGGAATGACCATGGTGACGTCTCTTCTTCCTTCAGGTGCCGACGCGAGCCGCGGCGGCGGGAATGGGGGTATGGGCAAGGGCAAGCAGGCGCTCGGCGATCTGGTCCAGGGGCAGCATGGCCTCGGCCGCGCCGGCCTTCCAGGCGGCGCCGGGCATGCCCCACACCACGGAGCTGGCTTCATCCTGCACGAGGGTATGTGCGCCAATTTCCTTCAGCTCGCCCAGGCCGCGGGCACCGTCGTCGCCCATGCCGGTGAGCAGGCAGCCCACGGTGGCGGCGCCGACGCTGGCGGCCATGGAACGGAACAGCACATCCACCGCCGGCTTGTGCCGGTTCACCGGCGGGCCATCGTGCAGGCGGCACACGTGGCGCGCGCCATCCCACATCACCAGCAGGTGCTGGCTGCCGGGGGCGATGTACACGTGGCCGGCCTGGATCGGCTGGCCATCGCGCGCTTCGCACACCTTCATGGCGGAGACACTATCCATGCGGGCGGCGAACGGGCCGCTGAAAGCGGCGGGAATATGCTGGGTAATGACGATGGGCGGCGCCGTGGGCGGCATCGCCTCGAGCACCACGCGGATCGCTTCGGTGCCGCCCGTGGAGGCGCCGATGGCAATGATGCGCTGGCCACCACGGCTACCCGGCGTCTGCGCGCGCGGCAGCACGGCATCCGCCGACAGGCGCGGGGCGACTTCAAGCTTACCGAGCGACAGGTCGATCTTTTCGATCTTCGTGACCGTGGAGCGCTCACGCGGATTCGCACCGGCGGCCAGGCGAACCTTGGCGCAGATTTCCGGGGCGTGTTCCATGAACGTGTTGGCGAGATCGGCCGAAGGCTTGGTGAAGAAATCCACCGCGCCCAGTTCCAGCGCCCGCAGGGTTACGTCCGCGCCCTTCTCGGTCAGGGTCGAGACCATGACCACGGGCATGGGGCGCAGGCGCATCAGGTTCTCGAGGAACGTGAGGCCATCCATGCGCGGCATTTCCACGTCCAGCGTCAGCACATCCGGGTTCAGTGCCTTGATCTTCTCGCGCGCGATCAACGGATCCGGCGCGGTGCCCACCACCTCGATGCCCGGATCGGACTCGAGCATGGCGGTCAGCACCTTACGAACCAGGGCCGAGTCGTCGACGATAAGGACGCGTACTTTCTGCATGGGCACTAGCAACTCGGGTGGCGGGACATCCTGGGCGGCGGGCCGGCCAGGCATGGAGCGGAAGGTGGAGCAGCTCGACGGCCAGCGTCAGAACAGCTCGACATCTCCCTTTATCGGATCGTTTTCCAATCGCTTGAGGTATCGCTTCTCGCGATCAGCCAGGTGGGTATCGTGCGTGGAGCGCAGCTGGCGCACGCGCACCTTGCCGCTCACCGGGAAAAACTGCACGTGGCGAGGGTAGATATCGCCGACATCGGCCGCGCACAGGCGCAGTTTTTCCGTGGCGATGTAGCGCTGCACGAAGGCGATGTTGCGCTGGCCAATATCGGTCATGGTCTGCAACACGCGGCCGCCGCCGAAGATCTTTACTTCCAGATCATCGCGGCTACCGCCCGCCTTCAGGATCGCGTTGATCAGGTGTTCCATCGCATCGTTGCCGTAACGCGCCGCGCGGCCCACGGTGGAGCCCCAACTATCGCGATCGGTGCTGGCCGGCTCCGGCAGCATGAAGTGGTTCATGCCACCGATGCGGCGGCGCGTATCGCGCACGCACGCGGACACGCACGAGCCCAGCACCGTGGAGATCATTTCTTCTTGCGTGCTGACGTAGTACTCGCCCGGCAGGATCTTCACCGTCACCACTTCCTGGGCGGGATCCCAGAAGCGACGGACGTGTTCAAACCCCGGCAGGACGCTCTTCGGGTCGAAGCCGGCGAAAGTCCGCGGCTGCGCGACGAACGTGTCGCTCATGTACGTTTCCGGTAAACCGTGCGGCCGATCAGGTCAAAATCGTCGGAGAGTCCGTACATGGATTCCGAGTGGCCGAGGAACAGGTAACCCCGGCTTTCCAGCATGCCGGCGTATCTAGCGAACAGGCGCTGCTTGGTCGGCTTATCGAAATAGATAACGACGTTGCGGCAGAAAATGGCATCGAACTTGCCCTGCATGGGCCATTCGTGGAGCAGGTTGAGCGGCTGGATGGTGACCAGCTCGCGCAGGCGCGGGTGCACCTGCACGTAACCATCGAACGAGCCCTCGCCGCGCAGGAACCAGCGGCGGCGGCGCGCATCGTCCACGCCACCCAGGCGATCGACCGGGTACACACCCTTGCGGGCGGCTTCCAGGGCCTGTGGCGACAGGTCGGTGGCGAGGATCTTGGCATCGACCGTGGAACCGGTGCGCTCAAGCGCCTCGGCCAGGACCATGGCGATGGCGTAGGGCTCTTCGCCGGTGGAGCAGCCTGCGGACCAGATCCGCAGGCGGCCACCGTTTGCTTTCTTATCCTCGAGCCAGCGCGGCAGCAACTCATCCACGAGCATGTCGTAGTGGTGCATCTCGCGGAAGAACGAGGTGACATTGGTGCTGATGCAGCTGGCCAGTTCGCCCAGCTCCGCATCCGGATCGCGGCGGAGCAGATCGCAGTACGCCGCGAAGCCCGGCAGGTTCAGCGCGCGCAGGCGGCGCAGCAGGCGCCCCTGCACGAGCTGGCGCTTGTGCTCGCCCAGCGAGATGCCGCAATGCTGCAGCACGAACTCACGCAGGAAGGCGAACTCGGCTTCACCGAGGCTCGGACCGGTGGCGCCCGCCTGTACGGCGGCATCGCCGTTGTTGACGAGCGCGTTCATCGATCAGAACTCCTTCCACACGCCGGCGTCGGCGGCCGATTCGGCCGAACGCTGGGTGCGTGCGGGAGCCGGCTGGCTACGCACGGAGGCGAACACCGTTTCCATTTCCTGCTGGGTCGGATCCTTGCGGGCGGCCTTGCTCGCCTTGGCGGCACCGCCGCTCACCTGGAAGAACGACACCTGGCGGCTGAGCTCCGTGGCCTGCTCGTGCATGGCACGGGCGGCGGCGGCGGATTCTTCCACCAGCGCGGCGTTCTGCTGGGTCATTTCATCCATCTGCAGCACGGCGTGGTTCACCTGGTCGATACCGGCCGACTGCTCGGAGCTGGCAGCGGCGATCTCGGCGACGATATCGGTCACCTTCTTCACGCTATCGACGATCTCGGCAAGCGCCTTGCCCGACTGGTCGACCAGCTCGGAACCGGCCTTCACCTTGTTCGCGCTGTCGTTGATCAGGCCCTTGATTTCCTTCGCGGCACCGGCCGAACGCTGGGCCAGGTTGCGCACTTCGGTGGCGACCACAGCGAAGCCGCGGCCCTGCTCACCGGCACGTGCCGCTTCTACCGCGGCGTTGAGCGCCAGCAGGTTGGTCTGGAACGCGATCTCGTCGATGAGGCTGACGATGTCGGAAATCTTCTTCGAGGAGCTGTTGATCTCGCGCATGGCAACGACGGTCTGCGCGACCACTTCGCCGCCCTTCTCCGCCTGCTCGCGCGCACCGCGGGCCAGCTGGTTGGCGTGGCTGGCGTTCTCGGCGTTCTGCTTCACGGTGGAGGTCATTTCCTCCATCGACGAGGCAGTTTCTTCCAGGCTGGAGGCCTGTTCCTGCGTACGCTGCGACAGGTCGTCGTTACCGCGCGAGATCTGCTGCGCGGCGGTGCTGACCGAACCCGAACCGTGGCGCACTTCGGAAACGATGGCGGCGAGACGCTCATCCATCGCCTTGAACGCGGCCTGGAGCTGGCCCAGTTCGTCGCTGCGGGTGACCTGGATATCGTGGCCCAGCTTGCCGTCGGCAATCTTGTTGGCCACATCCACGGTGTGCGACAGGGTGCGGATGATGGAACGCACCACCAGCACGCCAATCAGCAAGCTGATGAGCAGGCCGGCCGAGAGCGCGACCACCACGAAGACGCGGATGACCTTGTACTGCGAGGCCTGGTGGGCGTAGATCGCGGCGGCCTCATCGCGCTTGGCATCGATCAGCTTGCCGAGGTTCGCCTGGCGATCCATCAGGATGGGGCGGACCGAGAGTTCGATGATGTCGTTGGCGCCTTCGTCACCCTGCTTCAGGGCATCGAGCACGTCGTTCTTCGCCGAGGCGTAGTCGTCGTTGGTAGCCTGCCATTTGTCGTAGAGCGTCTTGATCTCTGCCGACATCGGGATCTTCTTGAAATCGTCCTTCAGCTTGCCCATCGACACCTGCAGCTTGTCGAATTCAGCGAGCTTCTGGCTGACGACGCTCTTGTCGGTTGCCTTCGCACCCGCTTCACCGAGCACGATGAACGCCATGAGCGACTGGTTGCTGACCTGGCTCAGCATGTTCGCCGGCACGAGTTCTTCCTCGTACACCTGGCGCATGCCTTCGTTCTGGACGTACATGGCACCGAGGCCGACGGCCGCACCACCGACCAACATGACAGCCAGCAGGCCGAGCACGCCGTAAAGGCGGCCGCGGACAGTCAGCGCGGGGATCTTCAGCTTCAACTTCTTCATTACGATTCCAGTTCGAAGGTTTTCGAAGGCGAGCTCACCGCGGCCTTCAGGCCACGGCTTTCGTATCGGCGGAAGCCAGGGCGGCTTCCAGCATCTGGGCATCCTGCGGCTGCAGCAGGCGGTCGACATCGAGCAGGAGCACCATGCGCTCGCCCACGGACGTCAGGCCCTTCAGGTATTCGGTATCCACGGTGGTGCCCATATCCGGCACGGGGCGGATGCCCGAGGGGGATACTTCGACGACATCGGAGACGGCATCCACGACCACGCCAAACTGGCGGCCGGCGACCATCACGATGACGCAGACGGTGGTGGCGGTGTATTCCTCGCGGGCCAGGCCAAAGCGCAGGCGCAGGTCCAGCACGGGGACGATGGCGCCGCGGAGGTTCAGCACGCCGAGCACGTAGCCCGGGGCCTGGGGGATGCGTGTGACCGGCGTCCAGCCACGGATCTCGCGAACAGCGAGGATATCGACGCCGTATTCCTCGTTGCCGAGGTTGACGGTCAGGTACTGCGCGGCTTCGTCGGCCACGGTGGCGGTGCTGGCTGGCTGGTTCATTGTGTTCCCACTGCGGATCGGTGCGGCGGTTCGGGACCCCTCAAAGGGGTATCGGCCATCAACCGGGGACCTTTAGTGGGAAATGAGGCCGGATTTGCCTCATGGCTTCTACGCTACGCGGGTTGGGCCGCGCGGGCGGTCCGGGGTTGCGGCTGCGCCGCCGTGTTTTTGAATCGCGTGCAAGCACGCTCCTACGAACGCCGCTCCGTTGGCGTCACGGGGGAGCTGTAGGAGCGCGCTCGCGCGCGATCCGGGCCGGAACGGCACGGCCGATTGGCGATATACGCCGGATCAGGCCGCCTTGCGGCGGCCCTGCATGCGGACCAGGCCGGTGATATCGGTGATCAGGGCCACCGAGCCATCGGCCAGGATGGTGGCGCCGGAGATGCCGGCCACGCGGCGGTAGTTGGCTTCCAGGGACTTCACCACGGCCTGCTGCTGGCCGATCAGTTCATCCACGAACAGGCCGATGCGGGTGCCCTCGCCTTCCACCACGATGACGATGCCGTCATCGACCGCGCGGCGCGTGCCGCTGCAGCCGAACACATCGTACAGGCGGATGATCGGCAGCCACTCGTCGCGGAAGCGGAACAGCTCGCCGCCACCGACCACGCTGCGCAGCGCATCGGGCTTCACCTGCACCGATTCCACGATGGAAACCAGCGGCACGATGTAGGTTTCCTCGCCCACCGCGGCGGTGAGGCCATCGATGATGGCCAGCGTGAGCGGCAGCGTAATGGTGAACGTGGTGCCCTTGCCGTGCTTGCTGGAAATGGCAACGGTACCGCCCAGGTCCATGACGTTACGGCGGACCACATCCATGCCCACGCCACGGCCCGACAGATCGGTGGTGGCGGCAGCGGTGGAGAAGCCTGCTTCGAAAATGAGTTCGGCGACCTGGTCATCGCTCATGCCATCGCCCGAGGCGATGATGCCGCGCTGCACGGCCTTCGCCACAATGGCATCGCGGTTCAGGCCCGCGCCATCGTCGCCCACTTCCACCACGATGGAGCCGCCGCGGTGGAAGGCCTCCATGCGCAGCGTGCCGGTATCGCCCTTGCCTGCGGCCAGGCGCTTGGCCGGCACTTCCAGGCCGTGGTCGATCGCGTTGCGCACGAGGTGGACCAGCGGATCGCCGATCTTCTCGAGCACGGTCTTGTCCAGTTCGGTGCCTTCGCCACGCAGGTCGAGCACCACCTTCTTGTCCAGCTTCTGGGCCAGGTCGCGCACCAGGCGCGGGAAGCGGTTGAACACCGTGCTGATCGGCAGCATGCGGATGCTCATCACGCTTTCCTGCAGCTCGCGCGTGTGGCGGCCCAGCTGGGCCAGGCCCTGGCGGAGCATTTCCAGCTGTGCGTCGGAAACGCCATCGTGGAACTGGCTGAGCATGGACTGGGTGATCACCAGCTCGCCGACCAGGTTGATCAGCGTATCGATCTTTTCAATGCCAACGCGGACCGAGCTGGCCTCGCTGTTGGTTGCCACATCGCGCACGGCGCGCGGTGCGGCGGCAGCCGGGGCTGCGGGTGCGGCCACGGCCGGCGCAGGCGCCGCCGCGATGCGCGGGGTAATCGTGAGATCGCAATCGCCATCTACCCAATCGAACACGCCTTCCACCGCGGCGCGCTTGGCACCGGCGGCCAGGCCCAGCGTATAGGCAAGGTAGGACGACGACGGATCCATGTCCTTCAGCGAAGGCAGCTTCGAGACATCGGCGCTGACCGTGAGCGGGCCCATGGCCTCGAGCTCGCGGAACATGCGCGCCGGATCGTTGCCGGTCTTCAGCAGGTAATCGAACGGGCGGAAGGCAATATCCCAGCCTTCGATGGTTTCCACCGGCGCGGCGGCCTTGGCGGCAGCAGCGGCCGGTGCGGCAGAGCCGCCCGACACCATGGCCGAGAGTTCGGCGAGCAGCGCCTGGCTTTCCGCCGTGGCGCCGGGCTGGCCAGCCATCTGCAACGAGAGCATGTCGCGGATGATGTCGCCCGAGCGCAGCAGCAGTTCCACCACGGCCTTTTCCATGGGGCGGCGGCCGCTACGGACCTCGTCCATCAGGTTTTCGGCCACATGCGTGAACGCAGCTACATCGGTGAAGCCGAACGTGGCCGCGCCGCCCTTGATCGAATGGGCGGCACGGAACACGACGTTGATCAGTTCCGGATCTTCCGCGCCCTCATCCAGCGCGAGGAGCGCCTGCTCCATGGCGTCGAGGCCATCGAGGCTCTCCTCGTGGAACGCCTTGTGGAATTGCGCCAGATCGACTTTGGACATGGGAGAACCCTGGAATAAAACGGAACGCTTGGATCAGTGGATTAACCGAGCACGCGGGCGACGGTGGCCAGCAGCTGGTCGGGATCGAACGGCTTCACCAGCCAGCCGGTTGCGCCAGCGGCCTTGCCTTCCATCTTCTTGTTCGTGTCCGACTCGGTGGTGAGCATGAGGATGGGCACGCCGCTGTAGCCCGCACGGGTGCGGATTTCGCGGACCATGGTGATGCCATCCATCACCGGCATGTTCACGTCGGCCAGGATCAGGTCGTACTTGTTCGCGGCGGCGGTATCGAGCGCGTTCTGGCCGTTATCGGCCTCGTCCACGTCATGGCCGGCGCCACGCAGGGTGAAAGCCACCATGCTGCGCATGGAAGCCGAGTCGTCTACCGCAAGAATCTTAGCCATCGGTCTGCTCTACCTTCAGTTCACGCCGGCTGGCGCCGGCAGTTCAATCAATGCATTAAGCCCCAGCACCGTGACGCCACGGCGAAGGGTATCGCTGGCCCCCAGCCAGGCCACCGGCACGCTGGCCGCGCGGGCATCCCGGCTGAATGCCGCGAGCACCTGCAGGGCGGCGGCATCCACCTGGGCAACGGCGGCGCCATCGAGCTGCACCGCTTTGCCAGCCTCAAGGGCCGCCAGCAAGGTATCGCGCAAGGCCGGAGCCGCGCCGATACGCAGGTCCGCTTCCAGCGCGAGGGGCGCCGGGGTTGCGTCTTGGGTGGATTTCTTCGCCATGGTTTTACCGTGCCCGGGGGGTCGTTCGAAAGGCTTATCGGCGCTGCGGGGGAAAGCTTTAGGCGATGGGTTCGGCGAAAAATGGGTGGCCGAATCATGTAGGAGCGCGCTTGCGCGCGATGGGTGCTCGCGCCAGGCCCCATCGCGCGCAAGCGCGCTCCTACATGGAGTTATGCTTTTCACAGAAATGGATTGTGATATTTCGTGTTTATTCACTGGTGAACATCATTTTCATTGACAACGTTGTCACGGGCGGGAAAGACTCACGTCATCTTGTCGCGCCCTGACGGTGGTTTTCGTCCCCCGCGCGATAGCTTTCCAAGGGTGGGGTGGGTGATGGGAAAGTGGGTCAACCAGCCGGTGGTAGCGCAGATCGCCGCGGTCGCCAGGCCAATCCTGGCCGCGGATGTCGGCGGGACACACGCGCGTGTCGCGCTGGTCATCCGCCATGCCGATCCGCGCCAGCCGGTGCAGGTGCTGGCCCAGGGCCGCTACGCCGGGGCCGAGTGGCCCAGCCTCGATGCCATCCTCAAGGACTTCTTAACCGCGCAGGCCGACGCCGCGCCGCTGGGCATCGAGCGTTGTGCCATCGCCATCGCCGGCTACGTGCTGGACGATGAAGTGGCCAACAGCAACCTGCCCTGGCGCGTTTCCCTGTCGAGCATCCGGGCCGCCACGGGTGCGGAGGTGCTCGATGTGGTCAACGATTTCGAAGCGGTGGCCTTTGCCAGCCAGTTCGTGGACCGCGAAACGACGACCACGATCCTGCCGGGTGCCCCGACGCATGCGAAGGGCCCGGTCGTGGTGATGGGCCCGGGGACGGGACTCGGCTCGGCCGTGCTCCTGCCGGGCGCCACCCATGCGCAGGTGCTCTCCACGGAAGCAGGACAGATCGCCCTGGCACCGGGTGACGAGCGCGAGATCGCGATCATGCGCATCCTTGCGCGCACCCGCTCTTATGTTTCCGTCGAATCCATCGTCTCCGGGCCCGGCTTGCTTGCCACTTACCGCGCACTGGCCGAGCTCAACGGCAGTGAAGCGGTATGCCTGACACCGGATGCGGTGAGTGCGGCGGGCATAGCGGGAGCGGATGCCAACGCGCGCGAAGCGCTGGATGTGTTCTGCGCCGTGCTCGGTGGTTTCACCGCTGACCTGGCCATGTTGTATGGCGCACACGGGGGTGTGTTCCTTGCCGGCGGCATCCTGCCGCAACTTCGCGACTTTCTTCTTGCCAGCCATTTCCGCGAGCGCTTCTTCAACAAGGGTGTGATGCGCCCTTTCCTGGAGCGCGTACCGGTGCGGCTGGTGGAACACGGGCAACTGGGTGTCGTGGGTGCCGCCACGCTCCATGCCGGTGCCAGGGTGGGTTCCGCCCACTGAACACGCCGATGGCGGCGGCCAAACGGCCTGTCCGCCCTTTCTATTCGTTGCAGCCGGGCCCAGCGCAGCGAACCGCCGACCGGGCCTTAGCGGGGAGTCAAACCAGATGAGCAGCACCAACGGTAACTGTCGTGCGGAAACGCACGGCACGGGGAAGGGTATGGTTGCAGGTCGCTTTGTTCGCCGCATGCTCGCGGCTTCGGTCATGCTGGCCTGCGCGCAAGGCACCATGGCCCAGTCGCTTACGGGTGGCCTCTACGGCCACGAGGGCGCAGGCAGCGGCGTTACGGTGAACGTGGCCAGCCGCGCCACCGGTTTCAGCAAGGACATTACGCCCGATGCGGATGGCCGCTACAGCCTTACCGGCCTGAACCCCGGTGAGTACCAGGTAAGCCTGGTACGCGATGGCCAGGCGCTTGGCCAATCCACGGTGGTGGTGAACCCGAACCGCAATGCGCCCGTGCCGGAACTTGGCGGAGCGGCCGCCGCGGCGGCTTCTACGGTGAACGCCAGCGACCTGGGCGCCGTGACCGTGCAGGCCACGACGATGACGACCAACGTCACCCCGATCGACGTGAGCACGCCGGAGCTCACCACCAGCTACAACTACAAGCTGATCGATGCCCTGCCCGTCGACCGCAGCCCGGAAAGCGTGGCGCGGCTGGATTCCAGCGTGCGTTTCGACCAGCACAACACGGGCTATGTCTCCATCGGTGGCGCCAGCCCGGCGGAAAACCGCTACTACTACAACGAGTTCGATGTCACCAACGACAAGAACTCGCTGGGCTCCACGGCCCTGCCCGCCGAAGCCATCAGCGATACACAGCTGATCACGAACGGCGCCAGCGCCTCGTGGACCAATGCGACCGGTGGCGTCATGTCATCGACGATCAAGCAGGGTACCAACGATTTCCACGCCGGCTACTCGCTGTACTTCACGCCGCCCACATCGCGCCTGCTCAACCCGCGCGGCCACAACACACTGAACAGCATCGGCGATTACTACAGCTACTCGTCGGCCAATAACCACGACAGCATCGCCCAGCAGTACCTGTGGGCCTCCGGCGCCATCGTGAAGGACAAGGTGTTCTTCTACGCGCTGCTCGGTAACGACCCGGCATCGCGCTCGCAGGCCTACGGCCAGACCCAGAAGCAGGAAACCAGCAGCCGCGACAAGAACTACCTGCTGAACCTGACCTGGAACATCAGCAACGACCAGTCACTGAACATCCTGGCCCACCGCGATTACAGCCAGTCGTTCAACAACTTCTACCAGCTCAACGAGAACTACAACCCGAAGTCCGTGGGTGACTGGTTGTCGTGGAGCCAGACCCGCACGGATACGCGGTTCCTGATTGGTAACTACCATTGGCAGATCAACGACGACATGTCGCTGCGCCTGATGGGTGGTTACCTGGGCTCCATCGTTTACTCGCCCAATTCGAGCGACGAGAACACCGAGTTTCCCTACGTCACCTCGTACAACTCCGCGACGCAGACCCAGACGAACATCGGCCACAACAACAATCCGTTTAGCTATTCGCCATCGGACTACTGGCGCCGTGGGTACAAGGGCGACTTCACCTGGCAGCTTGGCGATCACAAGCTCGTATTCGGTGGCGAGTATTACAAACACTCGCTGGCCAGCACGACCGATTCGGTGCCGGCGGGCTGGTTCACCTACTACGACCAGGCCAACGTCGCACTGCAGAATGGCTCCGTGTCACCTGCGGATGGCAAGTACGTCACCCAGTACGTTGACCTGGAGGGCGGCTCGTTCCAGACGATCAATAAGGGCGCCTACGTCGAGGACTATTGGCAGGCCGCCGAACGTGTACTTATATACGGCGCGGTGCGCTGGGACAACTACATCTACAAGGATGGCCTGGGCAATCAGTTCATGCGCTTGCCGATCACCTCGCCACGCCTCGGCGTCTCGTGGGACGTATATGGCGACAGTTCCATGAAGATCGGCGGCAGCCTGGGCAAGTACTCGATTCCCCTGCCCTCGTCCTTCAGCTTCGGCGTCGCCGAGCCACGTACGACATACACGAACTATTACACCTATACGAGCATCGACCCGAATACGCTGGCCCCGCAGGGCCTTACCCAGATCGGCAACTCGTACATCACGAACCAGGGCGTGCCCACGCCGGCGCAGATCGCAGCGACCAATATCAAGGCGCCGTACCAGTACGAAGCACAGCTCTATGTGCAGAAGCAGCTGACGCCGGAATGGTCAGGCCTCGTGCAGTTGGGTTGGGTGGACCTGCGCCGAATCGTCGAGGACACCTGCTACGGCGGCGGCGTGCAGGCTTACGCCCAGTCCCAGGGTTATGCTGACTACACGCAGGACAATTCGACCTGCTGGCTGCTCAACCCTGGCGAACGCTTCACGCTGAAGCGCGACTACGACGGCGATGGTGAGGTTGAACCGCTTTCGATCCCGGGCGCGGCACTCGGCCTGCCCAAGCCGAAGCACAAGTACTACAACCTCAAGCTCGGCCTGACGCACGCATCGTCACCCGCCGAACCGTACTTCCTCAACCTCAGCTATACCTACGCTCGCGAGTACGGCAATACCAACGGCCTGATCGACGAAGAGCGCCGCAATGCCGGGTGGATCGGGCAGACCACCGCCTTCAACTACCCGGGCGTCATGGTGGGGAGCAACGGCAACCTGGCCGGCGATATCCGGCATAGTCTTACCGCCACGGGTACTTACGATTTCGCCAACGGTTTCTCACTGGGCGGGGTGTTTACCGCACACACCGGCGCACCGACGAGTTGCATTGGCAGTTACCCGAATACGGAAGATCCGGCCTACACGCACCTCGGCGCCCAGTCACACTTCTGTGACGGGCAACTTGAAAAGCAGGGTACGGGTAACCGACTGCCCTTCTTCTGGCAGCTCGACCTTTCGGCGACCTACGCGTGGAAGATCAACGCTTCCAACGACCTGAGCCTGCAGCTACGCGTGAGCAACGTCACGAATCGCCAGGGCACCATCGACGTCAACCAGGTCTACGATACCGGTACCCTGAACGCTGACGCCAGCTCGATCGAGAGCGTGAACTACGGCGCAGCCACCTGGCAGACCCCACGCACCACGACCCTGGCACTCCGCTATACGTTCCAGTAAAGGCTGGTTTGATGACTGATGGCATGAAGAGGCACGCCCCGGCACGACGCCGGGGCCTCCGTTCGGCACTGGTGGCCGCCTTGCTCTGCAGCAGCGGGATCATCCACGCACAGGCACTGCCGCCGCTGATCCCGATGCCGGCGGAGGTCAAACCCGCCGCCGGCCAGTTGGCGATCGATGCGCACACGCCGATCGCCTTCGCCCCCGGCGACAAGGGCGCCGAGGCGGCCGCGCATTACCTCGCGGCCGAGCTGAAACGCAGCCGTGGCCTCGACCTCGCCCTGGTCGCGACAGCCACGCCGGTTAGCGGCGCGATCATGCTGCGTACCGACCCCAAGGCTTCCGTCGACAAGCCGGATGGCTACACGCTCGATATCGATGCCAGCGGCGTGCGCATCAGCTCGCGTGGTGATGCCGGCCTGTTCTACGGTGCGGTGACCTTGTGGCAGCTGGCCACCACCGATGGCACGCAAGGTCCCACCCAGGTCCCGGACGTCGCGATCCGTGACTGGCCACGCTTCGCATGGCGCGGGCTCATGCTCGATGTGGTCCGCCACTTCCGCACGGTAGCGGAAGTGAAGGAGGTGCTCGACACCATGGCCGAGCACAAGCTCAACACGTTCCACTGGCACCTGAGTGATGACCAGGGCTGGCGCATCGAGATCAAGCGTTACCCGAAGCTCACCAGCATCGGCGGCTGGCGTACCCCGCCCGGCGCGGGCACGCATGGCGAACCGCTGAAGTACGGCGGCTTCTATACCCAGGCGCAGATCCGCGATGTCGTGGCGTATGCCGCGGCCCGCCATATCACCGTGGTGCCTGAACTGGATATGCCAGGCCACGCGCAGGCCGCGGTGGCCGCCTACCCGGAGATTGTCGGCGTCACCGGAGAACGCCCTGCGGTCTCCGTCGACTGGGGCGTGAATCCTTACCTTTACAACGTGGACGACAAGAGTTTCACCTTCATCCAGAACGTCCTCGATGAGGTGATGGCGCTGTTCCCGTCGACCTATATCCATATCGGCGGCGATGAGGCGGTCAAGGATCAGTGGAAGAACTCGCCAGCGGTGCAGGCGAAGATGACATCGCTGGGTATCAAGGATGAGAACGCGCTGCAAAGCTGGTTCACCGATCGGCTGGGCGATTATCTCGGCAAGCATGGCCGCCGCCTGATCGGCTGGGATGAAATTCTCGAGGGCGGCCTGCCCCGTACCGCCTCGGTGATGTCCTGGCGTGGCGTGGAAGGCGCGATCGATGCGGCGAAGCAGGACCACGATGTGGTGCTCGCCCCTGCGGGCTGGATGTATTTCGACAACCACCAGAGCAACCGTGCCGACGAGCCGAACGGTCGCCTCTCGGTGCTTGAGCTGAAGCGCGTGTATGGCTTCGAGCCCGTGGATGCCTCGCTCACGCCGGAACAGGCGAAGCATGTGCTGGGCACCGAGGCCACGCTATGGGCTGAGTTCATCCCGTCGCAGCGCCACGTACAGCACGCCCTGTTCCCACGTGTCGATGCCATGTCGGAAATCGCGTGGTCGCCGCGCGAAGCCCGGAACTGGGATAGCTTCCAGCAGCGCCTGCCGGCGCAGTTCCGCCGCTACGCAGCGCTGGATATCGTGCCTTCCGATACCGCCTTCGCCCCCGCGATCCACGTTAACGAAGAGGTTCCCGCCGTGCTCCGCGATGGCAAGGCCACGGTGAGCCTGGATAACCAGACCGGCTTTGGCACGCTGCGCTACACCACCGATGGCAGCACACCGGGGGCCTCGGCCACGGTTTACAGCGCACCGTTCCCGGTCACGCTGCCGGTCACGGTACGCGCCGCCACGTTTGCCCCGGATGGCATGCAGATCGCTGCCGCGCGCAGCCGCCTGATCGATCGCGATGCATTGCTTACGCGGCGCAATGGCGAGTTCACCAAGTGCCCGGATGGTGGCCTTGGCCTGCGCATGCCGCTGTTGCCGGACCTTGGTGCGATGGATACGCCGGTGTACGACGTGGATCTGTTCCACTCGTGCTGGCTGTACCCGAAGGCGCCGCTGGACGGCATCACCGGCGTTCGCGTTGAAGCGGCGCGGCTGGCCCGGAACTACGGGCTCGCGCATGACCAGTCGAAGGTTGTCTCATATCCGGCGAAAACGAAGAACGGTGAGCTGGAGGTCCACCAGGACACCTGCGCCGGTCCGCTGCTGGCCAGCCTGCCCCTGCCCGATGGCAAGGCGCTGGGCGAGAAGATCTTCCTCCAGGGCAAGCTGCCGGCCACAGGTGGCGAGCACGATCTGTGCCTGCGTATTACCGCGCCGATCACCGGTCCCTTGTATGGCCTGCAGTCCGTGCAATTGATGGGAGGCCAACGATGACCTTGCGCCCGCGTGCCGTTCGCGTGCTCGCCCTCGCGGGCGCCGTGGCCCTCGCGACCGGCGCCTGGGCTGCGGCACCGGCGACGCCGGAGCAGCGGGCAAGCGAACTGGTCGGGCGCATGAGCCTCGAGGAGAAGGTGGCGCAGTTGCAGAGTGCCGCGCCCGCCCTGCCCCGGCTGGGCATCCCGGCGTACGAGTGGTGGAACGAAGGCCTGCATGGCGCGGCGCGCTCGGGCTATGCGACGGTGTTCCCGCAGGCCATTGGCCTGGCGGCAAGCTGGCATCCGGCGCTGATGCACCAGGTCGGCAATGTGGTCTCGCAGGAGCAGCGTGCCCGTTTTGATGCGATCGGCGCGGGGCACGACCATGGCCGTTACGAAGGGCTCACTATCTGGTCGCCCAACGTCAACATCTTCCGCGACCCCCGCTGGGGCCGCGGCCAGGAAACCTACGGCGAGGATCCTTACCTCACCGGCCGGCTCGCCGTCAGCTTCGTGCAAGGCATCCAGGGCCCGGATCCGGCCCACCCGCGCGCCATCGCCACGCCCAAGCACTTCGCCGTGCACAGTGGACCGGAGGCAGGACGACATGGTTTCGACGTGGATGTATCCCCGCACGACCTGGAAGCCACGTTCCTTCCCGCCTTCCGCGCGGCCGTCACCGAGGGGCATGCCGGCTCGGTGATGTGTGCGTACAACGCGCTGCATGGCACGCCCGTGTGCGCCGATGCGGGCCTGCTCGACGATACGCTGCGCAAGGACTGGGGCTTCAAGGGCTTTGTCGTCTCCGATTGCGATGCGGTCGACGATATGACCAAGTTCCATTATTACCGCCCCGACAACGCCGGCGCGTCCGCGGCCGCGATTCGCGCGGGCACCGACCTGGATTGCGGCTTCGCCTATGCCGACCTCGGCGAGGCGGTGCGACGCGGCGAGGTGACGGAATCCGTCCTTGATACCTCGCTGGTACGCCTGTTCGCGGCGCGTTACCGGCTGGGCGAGCTGGGTGCGCCTGCCGCCAGGCCCGCCACCATCGATGCAAAGGCCAACGGCGCCCTGGCCCTGCAGGCCGCACTGGAATCGGTGGTATTGCTGAAGAACGACAACGCCGCGCTGCCGCTCAAGGGCACGCCGCGTATCGCGGTGATTGGCCCGAACGCCGATACGGTTGAGGCGCTGGAAGCGAACTACCACGCGACACCACGCGCACCGGTGACGCCGTTGCAAGGCCTGCGCGCGCGTTTCGGTGCTGACCGGGTGGCCTACGCGCAAGGTTCGCCAGTGGCGGCAGGCGTGCCCATCCCCGTGCCCGAGACCGCATGGCGTACGGGTGCTGACGCCCAGGCGGCAACCGGCCTGACCGGCGCCTATTTCGACAATACGGATTTCAGTGGCAAGCCGCGCGCCACACGCACGGATCGGAGCATCGATTTCGACTGGGACCACGTCTCGCCGGCCGGCCTGCCGAACGGCCACTACGCGGTGCGTTGGACCGGCACGCTGGTGCCACCCGGCCCGGGCGACTACACGCTGGCCGTGCACGTCGAGCGCTGCTTCGATTGCGCTGGCCACGATCCGGTGCGCCTGTTCGTCGATGGCACGCCCGTGATCGATGATGCGGGCGACGACCAGCACACGCAGGCCACTCTACACTTTGCCGATGCCCAGCCACACGCCGTGCGTTTGGAATACGTGCACAGCGGCGAGGACCAGGGCGTACGCCTGCAATGGCTGCCACCCGCCGAGGCCCAGCTTGCCGAAGCGGAGCGGGCTGTAGCCGCATCGGATGTGACCGTCGCTTTCGTGGGCCTCTCCCCCGATGTAGAAGGCGAGGAGCTGCACGTCGACGTGCCGGGTTTCGATGGCGGTGACCGCACCGATATCGGCCTGCCAGCTACGCAACGGGCGCTGCTTGAGCGTGCCGCTGCGGCAGGTAAGCCGCTGGTCGTCGTGCTGATGTCCGGCAGCGCGGTCGCGCTCGAATGGGCGAAGGGCCATGCCTCGGCGATCGTCGCCGCGTGGTACCCCGGTGAACGTGGCGGCACGGCGATCGCGCAGGTGCTGGCCGGTGACTACAATCCGGCCGGCCGCTTGCCGGTCACCTTCTACCGCTCCGTGCGTGACCTGCCGCCCTTCACGAGTTACCAGATGAAAGGCCGCACGTACCGTTACTTCAAGGGCACACCGTTGTACGCGTTCGGCCACGGGCTGAGCTACACGCATTTCGCGTACACGGATGCACAGGCCGCGGAGGCGACCGTCGATGCCGGCAAGCCACTAACGGCCAGCATCACCGTGCGCAATGACGGCGAGCGTGTGGGCGATGAAGTCGTGCAGGCTTACCTGAGTTACCCGGCGGCCGACAAACTCGCGCCGCAGCGCGCCCTGGTCGGTTTCCAGCGCGTGAGCCTCAAGCCTGGCGAAAGCCGCCGCATCACGTTCACCCTGGATCCGCGCACGCTCAGCTCCGTCGATGCGGCAGGCCATCGCACGGTGGAAGCGGGTACGTATGGCCTCTATCTCGGCGGCGGCCAACCCGGCGATGCACCCGGCCAGGCGCTGGGCTTCGCGATTCACGGCCGCCAGGCCCTGCCGCGATGAGGTTGACGCGACGCGACTTCCTGCAGGGCTCGCTCGGCGCGGCCCTGCTCGCGGGGCAAGGCACGACACGCGCCCTGGCAGCGCTGGAAAAGCACGGTGCAGCGCGTGAGCCGGTACGCCAGTACGTCGATCCGTTCATCGGCACCGGCGGCCACGGCCATACCTACCCCGGCGCCACCACGCCGTTCGGCATGGTCCAGCTCAGCCCGGATACCTACAACGCCGACTGGGATGTGTGCTCGGGTTACCACCAGCGATACCGCTCGATCATGGGTTTCTCGCACACCCACCTTTCCGGGACGGGCATCGGCGACATGATGGATGTATTGCTGATGCCGGCCACGGGCGACGTGACGCTAGTGCCGGGCGATCCCGAAGAACCCGGCACGGGTTACCGCTCGCGCTTCGATCATGCGGATGAGAGCGCCTCGCCCGGCTTCTACAGCGTGCTGCTGAAAGACCATGGCATTCGCGCCGAGCTCACCGCCACGGCACGCACCGGGCTGCACCGCTACACCTTCCCTGCTGGCAGTGCCGGCCACCTGGTGCTCGACCTGTGCCACGGCATGCAGGACAACGCGCATACACCCACGCGCGTGAGCGAGGCGACATTACGCGTGGTCGACAACCGCACGCTGCTGGGCGGCCGCCGCGTCCACCAATGGGCCAAGGGGCGGCATATCTACTTCGCCATGCGCCTGTCGCGGCCTTTCGCCCAGGCCACGCTGTACAACGAGAACCAGCCGCAAGCCGATGCGAAAGACACCGCCGGCGCGCACCTGAAAGCCGTGCTGCACTACCCGGATGCGGGCACCACCCCACTCCTGGTGAAAGTGGGCCTCTCCACGATCGACGCCGCAGCCGCCCTGCGCAACCTCGATGCCGAGCAACCCGGCTTCGATTTCGAACACACCCGTGCCAGCGCCGAGTCCCAATGGGAGCAGGAGCTAGGCAAGGTGCAGCTCCCCTGTAGCAGCGCGCTGGCGCGCGATCCCCGCACGGTGGCCCAAAAGCGTACCTTCTACACCGCCCTCTACCACTCCCTCGTCGCCCCCACCCTCACCAGCGACATCGATGGCCGCTACCGCGGCATGGATGACGCGATCCGCACGCTCCCGCGCGGCCAACACACCTTCACTACCTACTCCCTTTGGGACACCTACCGCGCCGTCCACCCGCTGCTTACCCTGGTGCAGCCGAAGCGTGTGCCCGGGCTCGTCAATAGCCTCGTGCGCATGGCTGCCGAGAGCCCCGAGGGCGTGCCCGTGTGGCCGCTGCAAGGCGTGGAGACCGGTTGCATGATCGGCTACCACTCCGCCGTCGTCATCGCCGAGGCGCAGGCGAAGGGATTCACCGGCATCGACTATGCCCGCGCGTGGCCACTGTTCCGCCAGCGTGCGATGGACGACGATTACCGCGGTCTCGCCGATTACCGCCGGCTTGGCTATATCCCGGCCGACAAGGAGTGGGAGGCCACCAGCAAGACGCTCGAATACGCGTATGACGACTGGGCCGTCGCCCACCTGGCAAAAGCCGCCGGTGCAGGCGACGACTACCGACGGCTGCGTGATCGCTCGCGTAACTACCGCAACGTGTTCAATCGCGACAGCGGGTTCGTGCAGCCGCGCCTTGCCGATGGCAGCTGGGCCACGCCGTTCGATCCGCGCGAACTCGGCCACGGTGCCCCATGGCACGATTTCACCGAATCCAACGCGTGGCAGGCCACCTTCCTCAACCAGCACGACCTGTATGGCTACATGGCCTTGTTCGGTGGCGAGGATGCCTTCGCGCGCAAGCTCGATGCCCTGTTCGCCGCGAGCTCCGAGCAGCTCCCAGGCGCACCACCCGATATCTCAGGGCTGGTAGGCCAGTACGCGCACGGCAACGAGCCCAGCCACCATGTGGCCTACCTGTACGCCTACGCCGGGCAGCACCATAAGACCCAGGCACGCGTGCGCTCGCTGCTGGCCACGATGTACCAGGACACACCCGATGGCCTGATTGGCAACGAGGATTGCGGGCAGATGAGCGCGTGGTACGTGATGAGCGCGCTGGGCTTCTATGCGGTGGATCCGGTCAGTGCCACCTACGTGATCGGCAGCCCGCTGTTCGATCGCGCCGAGATCGACCTGGGCGGTGGCCGCACGCTCACGATCGAAGCCGTGAACAACGGCCCCGACACACCCTATATCCAGTCCGCGACGTGGAACGGCAAACCGTATACACGGACCTGGCTCGCCCACGCCGACCTTGCCGCCGGCGGCCACCTCGTCTTCCACATGGGCGCTGCGCCCAACCCGCGGTATGGCGCCGATCGCGCCGACCGCCCGCCGTCCTTCGCCATGGACGCCCGCCAGGAGACCGCATGAAGCGTTCCACCCTTTCCGCCCTCGCCTGTGCCGTCGCGCTGGCTGTCGCCGCGCCGGCCGCCGTCGCGAACCCGCCCGTCACCGTCTCGGGGCCGCACTTCCTGCGCGAAGGCAAGCCGTACCAGATCATCTCCGGCGATATGCATTTCCAGCGCGTGCCACGCGCCTACTGGCAGGATCGCCTGCGCAAGGCACGTGCGATGGGGCTGAACACCATCACCACGTACGTGTTCTGGAACCTGCTGGAGCCCTCGCCTGGTACGTTCGATTTCAGCGGCAACAACGATGTGGCGGCGTTCGTGAAAGCGGCGCAGGCCGAAGGCCTGAACGTGATCCTCCGCCCGGGCCCATACATTTGCGGCGAATGGGATGCCGGCGGCTTTCCCGCGTGGCTGTTCGCCGAGCCTGGCATGCGCGTGCGCACGCGCGATCCGCGCTTCCTCGCCGCCTCCGATCGCTACCTGCAGCGCCTGGGCAAGGAACTCGCGCCGCTGCTCGCCAGCCATGGCGGCCCCATCATCGCCACGGAACTCGAGAACGAGTACGGCTCATATAACAACGACAAAACCTACCTGGAAGCGATCCGCGCGATGCTGAAACGCTCGGGCCTTGCCGATGACATGCTGCTTACCTACGACGGCCCCGATCTGCTCGCCAACGGCACGCTGCCGGATGTCACCGCGGTGATCGACTTCTCGCCGGGCGAGGCGAAGAAGAGCTTCGAGTTGCTGAAAGCGTTCCGGCCCAGCGGTCCGCTTATGGCCGGCGAATGGTGGGCTGGCTGGTTCGACCAGTGGGGCGGCAAGCACGCCGCCACGAACGCCAGGCAGCAAGCCGACGAACTCGCGTGGATGCTAAAGCAAGGCTACTCCGTGAGCGTGTATCTCGTGCATGGCGGCACAAGCTTCGGCTTTATGAATGGTGCGAACTTCCAGGGCGGCCCGGCCGACCACTACGCGCCGCAGACCACCAGCTACGACTACGACGCGGCGCTGGATGAAGCGGGGCGCCCCACTGCCAAGTACACGCAGTTCCGCGACATCATTGCGAAGGCAACGGGCGAGAAGCTACCGCCTGTCCCGGACTCACCCCCCGTTCGCACACTGCCCGCCTTCACCCTGGACGAATCCGCGTCGCTGTGGGACAACCTGCCTGCGCCGCAGGCATCCGACCTGCCTAGGTCCATGGAGGCCTACGGGCAGGGCTATGGCTACATCCTCTACCGCACCACGGTGCATGGTCCATTCAAGGGCTCGCTCTATCTGGGCGAGGTGCGTGATTACGCTGCCGTGTATCTCGACAAGCAAACACGCGGTACCGTCGATCGCCGCCTGAAACAGATGTCCATCGACCTCGACATCCCTGCCGGAGACCACACGCTGGACGTGCTGGTAGAAAACACCGGCCGCGTTAACTACGGCCCACGCATGGAAGATGGTCGCGCCGGCCTGGTCGATACTGTGATGCTTGGCGACAAGGTGCTACATGGCTGGCAGGCGTTCCCGCTGCCCATGACTGCGCCCGCCTCGCTGCACGGCTGGACCACGGCCAAGGTGGAGGGTCCGGCCTTCCATCGCGGCAAGATCACGGTAGATACCCTCGCCGATACCTTCCTGGATACCCGCGCGTTCGGCAAAGGCGCCGCGTGGCTCAACGGCGTGAACCTGGGTCGCATCTGGTCGATCGGCCCGCAGCACGATCTGTACGCACCGGGCCCGTGGTTCCGCAAGGGCGAGAACGACGTCGTGGTGTTCGATCTTGAAACACGCGACAAGCCCGCCATGCGCGGAGTGGACCAGCGCCTGTGGTCCGCTCCGGCCCCATCCCCCTGATCGCCTTCGTGCCCCTCCCCAAGGAGCTCCTCTCGATGTCGCAGCAATCCCCGTTCCGCCGCCTGAAGACCTGCCTTGCCGCCGCGCTGCTAGTCGCGCTGCCGGCCGTGTCGCAGGCGGAGTCGTTTACCGATGTGAAGCCATCGCCGCAACAGGTGGCCTGGCAGGATCTCGAGTTCGGCGTGATCGTGCACTTTGGCACCAACACGTTCCTTGACCGTGAATGGGGTGATGGCACCGCCTCCCCTTCCGTGTTCAACCCCGACAAGGTCGACCCGGACCAGTGGGCACGCGCGGTAAAAGCCGCTGGCGTGCGGTACATGGTGCTGGTGGCCAAACACCACGATGGCTTCGCGCTGTGGCCCACCGGCCAGACCGATTACTCGGTGAAGGCCAGCCCGTGGAAGGGTGGCAAGGGTGACCTGGTGCGCATGGCGTCGGAGGCGGCGAAAAAGAACGGCCTGGGCTTCGGCATCTACCTTTCCCCGTGGGACCGGCACGATCCGCGCTACAAGGATTCCGCCGCCTACGACAAGTACTACCTCGCCGAACTCGAAGAACTGGTGCAGAACTACGGCCCGCTCACCGAATGGTGGCTCGATGGGGCTGGAAGCGGTGGCCACGTGTACGACTTTGCGAAGTACGTGGAGACGCTGCGCACTTACCAGACCAACGCCATGATCTTCGCCGACGTCGCGCTGTTCGATTACGGCGATATCCGTTGGGTAGGCAACGAGCAAGGCATCGTGCAGGGCGAGAACTGGAACGTGATTGACCGCCACGGCCAGCTGCGCTGGCGTCCGCTGGAGGTGGATACCCCACTGCACAAGGATCACTGGTTCTACAGCTCGAAACCGGAGTTCGCCAAATCGCTGAAGACGGTCGATGAGCTCATGGCCAACTGGGAAAGCAGCGTGGGCCATGGCGGCCAGCTGATGCTGGGCGTGGCGCCGGATACCCACGGCCTGCTCCCGGAAGCCGATGTGCGCCGGCTGGCCGAGTTCGGCACCGCGTTGAAGGCCCGCTATGGCGATGCGGCTAACCTGGCCGCGAAGCATGTCAATGCAGATGACAACGTAGCCGCTGCGCTCGACAACGACCCAGCGACCTTCTGGTCTGCGCCCAACGGCTCCGCCAACGCCACGCTGGAAGTCGACCTGGGCCGCGTTGCGACCTTCGATCACGCCATGAGCATGGAGTGGCTCGATGGCGGCCAGCATGTACACGGCTATGCCATCCAGTACTGGGACGGCAAGGCATGGAAGACGATCGCCCAGGCCCAGGCCATCGGCCACATGAAGATCGACCACTTCGCGCCGGTCACCGCCCAGCGCGTGCGCCTGAACATCCAGTCCGCGGTTGGCACCGCGCGCATCCGTGAGTTCAAGCTGTTTAACGTGGGTCATTGAGCCGGCGAAGCGCGAGCTTCGTCTCGCGCGCTTTCATCGATGAATGTGATGGCCCTTTAAGAGCGCGCTGCGCGCGATCGCGCGCAAGCGCGCTCCTGCATTTATCTTTTGGCGTCGGGCAGGTCGTCCCAGATTTTCGGGTCTTCCGCACCTAGCACCCAGGCGCAGAAGCCCTGCAGGCCGTACTGCTTTGCGACGTCGTAACGGTCGCGGAAGGCGCGCGCGTCGGGCAGGAACACCCACTCACGCATCTGGTCGCGGTAGAAGTAAAACCACGACTCATGTTCCACCGGGTCCCACTGCATGGTGGCGCCCATCTCCTTCGCCAGCGGGAACGATTCATCCGCATCGATGTACTTGGCGGCGATGTTCGAGTTCTCCTTGCCATCCGCACCCACCGGGTTGCCGGCGTACCAGTGGTAGCCGTACAGGCCGATGCCGAGCGAGAGCTTTTCCTTGGGCACCACCTTCAACGCATACTGCAGGTGTTCCATGACCCACGGCATGCCGGCCACCGGGCCCGGCGTGGTCCAGCGGGTGTGCTGGTCGTAGGTCATCAGGCAGACCAGGTCGAGCACCTTGGACAGCGCCTCCAGATCGTACGCACCCCGCCAGTACTCCCACATCCACTTGCCGAAGGCACCGTGGCCGGCATAGCCCGGCGCGTTAGGCACCACCGCCATGGTCAGCTGCAGGCCGTGCTTGTGCAGCGCCTCGTAGGTCTGCTTCGTCAGCAAGGTGAGTGCATCGCGGTCGGTCCAGGCGATGTTTTCGAAATCGAACTGGTAGCCGCTGAAGCCATGCAGCTTCGCCTGCTCGATAAGGCTGGCGATCATCACCTTCTTCGCCGCTTCGTTACCGAGCAGCTTATGGAACTTATCCCGGTCACCGCCGGCGGAAAGGATGGGCATCACCGGCAGCTTGTGCGCCTGGGCAATCTTCAGTACGTATTCGTCCGGGCCACCCGACACCAGGCCGTTCTCGTCCACGCCGTACCAGGTGGGCACGAGAAGATCGATCTTGTCGACATGGGCCTCGAACGAGGCGATCGATTTCTGCGACTCCATCATGTAGAAGAGCGCGACCGGGTTCTTCGCGAACGCCGCGAACGGCATCCAGAGCAAACACGCGATGAGCGGGTAAAGCCAACGTTTCATGGGGACGCCTTGATCGGGGCCGCCAGCGTGATGCGGTACACGTACGCATCGCTGCCAACGGGGTGGGAAGGAAGCGTGAGATGCAGGCCAGCACTGTCCTGCGTGAAGGGGACGTTGCTGCCATCGGCCAGCAGCTCGACACGGGTGACCTTGTCGGCCGGCTTGATCGCGTGCACCGTGGCCTTGCCGTGGGCCGGCCAGCCCAGCTCGATGGCGTAGAGCTTGCCGTTACCCGCGGTGAAGCGGAAATCCTCGGCGGTGTACGGCTTGGTCTTCGTATCCTGGAACGTACCGCCCACCACCTCGGTCGGGCCTTCGCCATACACGCGCCACGGCGTGCTCGCGTAGATCGCCTCGCCGTTGGCTTTCAGCCAGCGGCCGATGCTGCGCAAGGTATCCTGCGCGCCCTGCGGGATGGTGCCGTCGGCACGTGGGCCGATATTGAGCATGAGGTTGCCGTTCTTGCTGACCACATCGACCAGCAGGTGGATGATGACCGTGGGCGACTTGTAGGTATCGTTATCGACGTAGCCCCACGAATCGTTGCTGATCGAGGTATCGGTCTGCCAGTGGGTCGTGTGGATGCCGGTGAGCTGGCCGCGCTCGATATCCAGCGTGCCCGCGCCTTCCGGGAAGTCACCCAGCTTGTAGTTCACCACCACGCCGTCGCGCTTCGCACCATCGTTGTAGTAGTACGAGAGCAGCGTCGGCAGCGTGTTGCGGAACGTGGGGTGGCCGATCCACCAATCGAAGTAAATGAGATCCGGGTGGTAGTCGTCGATAATCTCCGCCGTGCGTGCCAGCCAGTCGTCCAGCCAGGCCTGCGACGTAAAGGTCCAGTCATCGGCCAGGTTTTCGTCGTGCTTGCTGAGGTGATCGACAGCCGGGCCATACAGCTCGGCATTGGCCGGGTCATTCACATCCGAATCGAAGTGGCGGCCGCCATCGAAGAACCAGTCGTGCTCAGCGCGATGGGACGACACGCCAAAGTGCATGCCCTGCCCGCGTATCGCCTTGGCCAGCAGGCCGATCACGTCGCGCTTCGGCCCCTTCTTCACTGCCGTCCAGTCGGACAGCCTGGAGTCGTACATGGCGAACCCATCGTGGTGCTCGGCCACCGGCACCACGTAGCGGGCGCCCGCCTCGCGGAACAGTGCCGCCCAGGCATCGGCATCGAAGTGTTCAGCCTTGAACATCGGCACGAAATCCTTGTACCCGAATCGTGCCTGCGGCCCATAGGTGGCCACGTGATGGGCAAACTCCTTGGTGCCCTGCTGGTACATGTTGCGCGAGTACCACTCGCTGCCAAACGCGGGCACCGAGTACACACCCCAGTGGATAAAGATGCCGAACTTGGCGTCGTCGTACCACGACGGTGACTGGTAGGCCTTCAGGGAGGCCCAGTCAGGGCGGAACGGGCCATCGGCGACGTTGGCTGCCACGTTAGCCAGGATGGCGTTGCGGGCGGTGGCGAATTTGGCCGAGGCGTTTTGCCAGGCGGCGTCCTGGGCTTCGGGGGATAGCGTCGTAGCCGTGGGGGCTGTCGCGGCCTTGGGGGGCGTGTCGCGCGCGAGCGCGCTCCTGCAGGGGATCGTCAGGCATGCCAGGGCAAGGAGGGGGACTAGCCGTCGCAGCATGGGGTATTCCTTGTTAGCGAAAAAGAACCGGCGGCGCCGCAGGGAAACGACCACCGCCGGTGCGCGCTAAAGCTTGAAGTTAAGGGTCATGGAGTACGTACGGCCGCTTTTGTATTCCCCGATGGGCGCGTACTTGATATCAGCGTACTGGTAATAGGTCGAATCGAGCAGGTTGGTCGCGCTGAGGGTCACGCCCATCCACTCGTTGATCTGGTACGAGGCGCTGAGATCCAGTTCCTTGTACGCATCGGAGAACACATTGGAGTTCAGGCGGCCCACCTGGGTGAAGTACGGGGAGCGGCGACTGTAGTTGATGCGCGCCGACCATGGGCCATGCTCGTAGTACGGGATGATATTGATCGTATTCTTCGACAGGTACGGCAGGTTCAGCGTGTCGCCGTTGCTATCGGCATGCGTGGTGGCCTTGCTGTACGTGTAGTTGGTCTGGATGCCGAAGCCGGCACCGATATCCTGCTGGTAGATGAAAGACAGGCCGCTGACCTTGGCGTTGGACGCGTTCACCGGCGAGGTTACCGAGTACACGTTGGTCTGGCCGGTGGTCGGGTCGGTGAGCGCCCGGTCCGTCGTGGTCGTGACGATATAGCTATCGATCTTGCGCACGAAGCCTTCCACCGACAGCAAGCTGGCCGGGGCGAAATACCATTCCGCGGACAGGTCGAAGTTAGTGGACTGGTACGGCTTCAGGTCCGGGTTGCCCGCGCTGGCGGTGAAGTTGCCGGTGGCGGCACCGTTCAACGAGGTGGCGCCGGCCAGGTCGGAGTAGCGCGGCCGGGCGATCACCTTGGCGACCGACAGGCGTAGCACCTTGTCCTCGTCGATGTCGTAAGCAACGTTCACCGAGGGCAGCGGCTTGTAGTAGTGCGTGGTGTTGGAAACGCGGTTATATGCGCCGCCATCTACGTTCACGTAGTAGTTCGAGGTGTCCTTGGTATCGACATAGCGAACGCCCACATTGCCGCGCCACTTGCCCGATTCGTAGTTCACCTGCAGGTACGCGTCCTTGGTGACTTCGGCCACGCCGAACATGGCCGGGTAGTTCAGGGTGTAAGCGCCCTGCGGCAGGGAGTTGAGGTAATCGATGACCGCGCCCTTGCTGGCCGTCGGCCAATCGGTCAGGTCACCGCTGGCGTGCAGGCCATCGAACAGGCCGCTCGGCGTGGAGCCCGGGTCGAAATCGAGCAACGAGATCGCATCGGTCGTGTTGATACGGTTGCCGCGCGACTGGGTGCCATTGAAGTGGTTGGTGTACTTCACGCCCATTTCGATCTTGTTGATCGGGCCCCACTCCAGGTCACGCGAGGCATCGAACTGTGCGTAGCGCTCGCGGTCGGTGGTCTGCTCGTAGTAGATGCCACCGGCCTGGTACTGGCCGCCCAGTGAGGTATCGCCTGGCGGCGAACCGGCCGGCGATGCCGGCAAGCCCCAGTTAGCGGCCGAGCCGTTCTGGTAGTTCACGCTGGTGTTGCGGCCGTCGTAGCCGAAATCGTACCCGCCGTTCTGCAGCAGGTACTTCATGAGGTACTCGGGATCCTTGCCGCCGCTCGCGCTGGTGTAGCCCACCTGGCTGGTGAACACCCACTCATCGCCATTGAAGTCGTGGCGCAGGTTGATGCTTTTGGTCGAGACCTCGGTCTTGCGGTAATTGGCATCGAGCTCGGCGTACGGCTGGCCGTTGCCGGTATCGGCGGACACCGTCCCCGAGGTGATGTAACCGTTGGCGACGTTGATGTTGGTGAGCTTGTTCAGGTCACCGCAACCAGGGCAGACATAGCGCGATTCGCTGAAGTTGTCGTACTTGCCCTTGACGTACAGGCCGGTGAGGTTGAACTCGTTGTGCTCATCCGGGCGCCATTGCAGGGCGGACTGGATGCCGTTGCGCTCACGGTCCTGCTGGAAGTACGCACTATTGATGCCCACCGGGATCTTCGCGTTCGCGTAATTCGGGTCGCCGGTGACGGCCGGGTTGCCGGTGATGTTCGCGCCCGTGGTGTAGCCGAAGAACTCGATGCCCGCGCGCGACAGGGTTTCCTTGTCGTGCGTCACGCTGGTCAGGAACCCAAACGTATCGTCTGCGTTTTTCCAGCTCCACAGCGCAGAAGCCCGCGGATTGCCCTGCTCGGAGCGATCGTTGTAGTTGTAACCCAGCGAGCCGCGCAACGTATTCGCCGGCAGGTCCAGCGGCTTGCGTGTGTGGATGATCACCGTGCCGCCGATGCTGCCCTCGTCGATACGGGCCTCGGGCGATTTGTAGACCTCCATGAGGCCGATGATCTCGGGCGACAGCAGCGAATAGTTGAACGTGCGGCCGCTGGTATCGGTCGGGTTGCCACCCCAGTCGCCGGAAGCGATGGTCTGGCCATTCAACAACACGCGGTTCAGCGCGGCATCGGTGCCGTTCACACTGATCTTCTCGCCTTCACCGAATTGCCGGTCCACCGTGATGCCCGGCAGGTGCGAGAGTGATTCGGCGGCATTCGTGTCCGGGAACTTACCGATATCGGTGGCGCTGATCGCATCCACCACGGCGTTCGCGTTGCGCTTTACGTCGATCGCCTTTTCCAGGCTGCCGCGATAGCCGGTCACGGTCACGGCCTGCAGTTCCTGCGCCTGCTTCTCCGCCGCCTTCTGCTGGGCCGTCTTGGGCGTGGTCGCGGCCTGGGTATCCGTGCTGGCTGGCGCCGCGTCCTGCGCGTGTGCCACCGTGGCCAACGCACACAGGATGCTTGCACATAGCAACGTCTTGCTGATCGTCATGCGGTTCCTCCCCCGAGGTTTTTTTTGGGTGCACGCCACCGGCCCCGCTGGGGCAGTGCGTGATTTTTTTCTGCATGGGCCGGACCGTTGGCAGCGACCCGGGTGACTGGACCCTGTTCACCTGTGATGACCCGGGGCCGGCCCCTCGCCGACAACGTTGTCATTCACAAGCCGCAAGTTACCTGCGTTTGCGTTCACTGGCAAACTGAGTATTCAGATATGGTCTGATCGATTCAAGCTGCGCCGCACCATCACGTTGCGCCGATACCCCCTAGACAAGTTCACCTATAAACGTAGTATTTATAAATGCGCAGTCCGTTAACGGCCGGCGCGAACGCCAGGAGTACGCATGCCGTCACCGTCCGCGAGCCCCCATCCCGCACCGCCGCCCGCCCGCAAGCGCGTGGCCCTGTCACCGCTGGCCTTCGGTGGGGCCCCGGTCGGTAACCTCTATACAGAGGTGAGCGAGGCCGAGGCGTTCGCGGCGATCCGCCGCGCGTGGGATGGGGGTATACGCCATGTGGATACCGCGCCCTATTACGGTTTTGGCCTCAGCGAGCAGCGGATCGGCGAGGCACTGGCCGGCGTGCCGCGCGCCAGCTACACCCTCTCCACCAAGGTGGGCCGCCTGGTCGAGGATGCCGACGGCCGCAGCGGTGCGGGCGATGGCTTTGCGGTGGATGGGCGCGTTGCCCGCTTTGATTACAGCCGCGCCGGCGTTCGGCGCAGCCTCGAGGCAAGCCTGCGCCGCCTGCGTACCGACCGTATCGATATCCTGTTCCTGCACGACATTGGCGCCCTCACCCACGGCGATCGCCATGCCGCGGTGCTCGCCCAGGCCCTGGACGAAGCGCTGCCCGAGATGACGCGCCTGCGCGATGAGGGGCTCGTGGGTGCTATCGGCATCGGCGTGAACGAGGAAGCCATCTGCCTGGAAGTCATGCCGCGTTTCCCGCTCGATGCGCTCATGCTGGCCGGCCGCTATACCCTGTTCGAACAGGCCGAGAGCGAACACGTGATGGCGCTCGCGGCTTCCCAGGGGGTCTCGGTACTGGTCGCTGGCCCGTACAACTCGGGTTTGCTTGGCGACCCGGACCGCCCGGGCAACACCTATAACTACGCACCCGCAACTCCCGCCGTGCGCGAACGCGCGGGGCGGCTGTACGACGCGTGCCACCGCACCGGGGCTGATGTGGGCGCCGCCGCCTTGCAGTTCCCCCTCGCCCACCCGGCCGTCGCCAGCGTGGTCTGCGGCCTGCGTTCCGTCGCGGAAGTGGAAACCGCCCTCGCCCGCCAGAAAGCACCCGTGCCGGCCAGTACGTGGGCAGCGCTACGTGCCGAAGGAATCATCGCGACGGGCGTGCCCACGCCGTGATCATCGACGCACACCGCCACTACTGGGACCCTTCGCGTCTTAGCTACGCGTGGCTTGCCGGCGCGCCCGCTTCGCTGCAGCGTGCCTTCCTGCCGGCCGACTTGGCGGCCGACGGCGATGCCAGCCTGCTGGTGCAGGCGGCGCCGGACGAAGCCGAAACCCGCTTCCTTTTCGATATTGCCCGCGCCACACCCGGCACGCTCGGCGTGGTGGGCTGGGTGGATATGGAAGCGCCGGATATTGCCGCACGGCTTGACCAGCTTAGTGCTGACGGTGGTGGGCTGCTGCGCGGTATCCGCCCCATGGTTCAGGACATTCCCGATCCGGAATGGCTGCGCTCGCCCACACTCGATGACGCGTTCGATCACTTGCGCAAGCGTGGTCTGGTTTTCGATGCCCTGGTGGACGGACGCCACCTGCGCCCACTGCTTGAGCGGCTGGCAAAGCACCCGGGGCTGCGCACCGTGATCGATCATGCGGCCAAGCCGGATATCGATACCGGCGGCTACGCCGCGTGGGCCACGGCCATCGCTCGGCTCGCACAGATGCCGGATGTGTACTGCAAGTTCTCCGGGCTTCCCACGCTCACGGCAGGCGGCGCCGATGTGGTCGCACTGGATCCGTATGCCGCCCATCTATTCGACGTGTTCGGCACATCGCGCCTGATCTGGGGCAGCGACTGGCCGGTGGTGACCACGCATGCCACGTACGACGCGTGGAAGGCTTGCGCGCGACAACTCGTGCAGCGCCATGCGCCGGGCGCAGAGGCTGCTGTCTTCGGCGGCAATGCGGTTGATGTGTATTCCCTTCGTGTAAGGAACGATCCATGACGCAATCTTTTTCGTCGGGCCGGCTTGCCGGTAAGCGGGCGCTGGTGACAGCTGCGGGTGCGGGGATTGGCCGGGCTACGGCGCTGGCGTTTGCCGCTGAGGGTGCGGAGGTGTTCGCGACCGATATCCGTACCGCTGGCCTGGATGAGCTCACGGCCTCAGCGGTGGGGAGCGTGACGGGATTGCAGCTGGATGTAACGGATCCGGGGGCGATTGCGGCAGTGGTGGCGGAGCTGGGCGTGATCGACGTGCTGTTTAATTGCGCGGGGTTTGTTCACGCGGGCACGTTGCTGGATACCGACGATGCCAGCTGGCGACGCTCGTTCGCGATCAACGTGGATAGCATGTTCCATACCTGCCGTGCCGTGTTGCCGGGGATGATTGAGCGCGGCACCGGCAGCATCATCAACATGTCGTCGGTGGCATCAAGCATCAAGGGCGTGCCTAACCGCTTCGCCTACGGCACCACCAAGGCGGCCGTCATCGGCCTCACCCGTTCCATCGCGGCGGATTACGTCGCCCGCGGCGTGCGCTGCAACGCGATCTGCCCCGGCACCGTGAAGACACCGTCGCTGGGTGATCGCGTGCGTGCGCTGGGCGGCGATGAAGAAGCGGCATGGCGCGGTTTCGCCGAGCGCCAGCCCATGGGCCGCCTGGGTGATCCGCGCGAAATCGCCGCGCTCGCGCTGTATCTCGCTTCTGACGAATCGTCGTTTACCACCGGCACCATCCACGTGGTGGATGGCGGCTGGTCGAACTAAGGAACACACGCCATGAAACTCGTACGCTACGGCGCCCCCGGGCAGGAAAAGCCAGGCATCGTCGATGCCGAAGGCCAGTTGCGCGATCTTTCCAGCGTGCTTGCCGATTTCTCGGGCGCCACGCTCGGCAACGCCGCGATGCAGCGGCTAGCCGCGATCGATCCGGCCTCGCTGCCGCGTGTGGAAGGCCATCCGCGCCTTGGCTGCCCTGTCGCGCAGGTCGGCAAGATGATCTGCGTGGGCATGAATTACGCCGACCACGCCGCCGAAACCAACGCACCGGTGCCGGAGCAGCCCGTGCTGTTCATGAAGGCCACCACGGCCATCGGTGGCCCGAACGATACCGTGGTGATTCCGCGCGGCTCGGTCAAAACCGATTGGGAAGTGGAGCTCGGCGTCATCATCGGCGAGATCACTCGCGATGTAACGATTGACGAGGCCATGGCGCATGTCGCCGGCTATGCCGTCATCAACGACCTTTCCGAACGCGAGTTCCAGCTGGAGCACGGCGGCCAGTGGGTGAAAGGCAAGAGCTGCGATACATTCGGGCCGATCGGCCCGTGGCTGGTGACCCGCGATGACGTGGCCGACCCGCAGAACCTCGCGCTTTGGCTGGAGGTGAACGGCCACCGCTACCAGGATGGCAACACGCGCACCATGGTATTCGGCGTAGCGCACCTGGTGAGTTACATCAGCCGCTACATGACCCTGATGCCGGGCGACGTGATCAGCACCGGCACGCCTGCGGGCGTGGGCCTTGGGCTGAAGCCGCCGACCTACCTGAAACCCGGCGACGTGATCGAACTGGGCATCGAAGGCCTGGGCCGCCAGCGCCAGGATGTGGTGGCGTACGGCTCGGGAGGCCGGACTGCATGGTGACTATCACGGCGCTGGACACGTACGACGTCCGCTTCCCTACCTCGCGCGACCACGATGGCTCCGATGCGATGAACCCGGACCCGGATTACTCCGCGGCCTATGTGGTGATACGCACCGATAGCCCGGAGGGGCTTGCCGGCTACGGCCTGGTCTTCACCATCGGCCGCGGCAACGACGTGCAGACCGCTGCGCTGGCCGCGCTTGAGCACATGGTCGTGGGCCGCTCGGTGGAATCCATCGTCGACCACCTCGGCGACTTCGCGCGCGAACTCAACGGCGATTCCCAGCTGCGCTGGCTCGGCCCCGAGAAGGGCGTGATGCACATGGCCATCGGTGCCGTCATCAACGCCGCGTGGGACCTGGCCGCACGCCGTGCGGGCAAGCCGTTGTGGCGTTTCATCGCCGACATGGCGCCCGAGCAGATCCTCGCGCAGATCGATTTCCGCTACCTCACCGATGCCATGACTCCGGCGCAGGCGCTGGCGATCCTGCGCGAGGCGGAGCCGCACAAGCAGGCGCGCATCGCGCAGCTCGAAGCGGAAGGCTACCCCGCCTACACCACCTCGCCCGGCTGGCTGGGCTACACCGACGACAAGATGCAGCGCCTGGCCCGGCAAGCCGTCGCCGATGGCTTCCGCACCATCAAGCTGAAAGTGGGCCTGCGCCTGGAGGACGATATCCGCCGCTGCCAGCTCGCTCGCGAAACGGTCGGCCCCGATATTGCGATCGCCGTGGACGCGAACCAGCGCTGGGACGTGGGCACCGCGATTGAATGGCTGAAGCCACTGGAAAGCGTCGGCCTGGCCTGGGTGGAAGAACCGACCAGCCCGGACGATGTACTCGGCCATGCCGCGATCCGGCGCGCCGTCGCCCCCACCCCGATTTCCACGGGTGAGCACGGGCAGAACCGCGTGCTGTTCAAGCAGCTGCTGCAAGCCCAGGCGGTGGACCTGATCCAGATCGATGCCGCGCGCGTTGGCGGCGTGAACGATAACCTCGCCATCCTGCTGCTGGCCGCGCACTTCGGCGTGCGCGTTTTCCCCCACGCCGGCGGCGTCGGCCTGTGCGAGCTGGTGCAGCACCTGGCCATGGCCGATTTCGTCGCCATCACCGGCAAGAAGGACGACCGCGCCATCGAGTTCGTGGACCATCTGCACGAACACTTCGTGGACCCCGTCCGCATCGACCACGGCCGTTACATGGTGCCCACGGCGCCGGGTTTCTCCGCCCAGATGCACGCGGCCTCGGTCCGTGACCACCTGTTCCCGGACGGCGTAGTCTGGCGGGACCTCCCGCTCGCGGCTGAGGGCTAAGCCCATGAAAACCCCGGTCACGAATATCGCCGACCTGCGCGAACTCGCCCGCAAGCGCGTCCCGCGCGCCTTCTTTGAGTACGCCGACCGGGGCTCCTACGATGAATCGACGCTGCGCGAGAACCGCGCCGCGTTCGATCGCCTGCGCTTCCGCCAGCGGGTCATGTCCGATGTGGACCACCGCTCGCTCGCCACCACGGTGGTGGGCCAGCCGATCAGCATGCCGCTGGCCATCGCGCCCACCGGGCTTACCGGCTTACAGCACGGCAGCGGCGAGATCCACGGGGCGCGCGCTGCCGCCAGGGCGGGTATTCCGTTCTGCCTGAGCACCATGTCGATCTGCTCGATCGAGCAGGTGCGCGCGGCGACGGATGCCCCGTTCTGGTTCCAGGTGTACGTCATGCGCGATCGCGGCTTTACCCGCGAGCTCATCCAGCGTGCCCGTGCCGCGGATTGTTCAGCGCTGATGCTCACCGCCGACCTGACGGTGCAGGGCCAGCGCCATCGCGAGATCAAGAACGGCCTCTCCGTGCCGCCCAAGGTCACCCTGCGCAACCTGTTCGATATCGCCAGCAAGCCGCGCTGGGCATGGAACGTGCTGCAAGCGCCCAGCCGCTCGTTCGGCAACCTGGAAGGCCGCATCGGCGGCGCCGATAGCCTCACCACGCTGGCCCAGTGGATCGCCAGCCAGTTCGATCCCACGTTGAACTGGGATGATCTCGAATGGATCCGCGAGCTCTGGCCGGGCAAGCTCATCATCAAGGGCATTTTGGATGCCGAGGATGCGAAGCTTGCCGTGCAGCACGGCGTCGATGCGATCGTCGTTTCCAACCACGGCGGCCGCCAGCTCGATGGCGCGCCAGCAGCGATCGATGTGTTGCCTTCCATCGTGGATGCCGTGCAAGGCGGCACCGAAGTGCTGCTCGACAGCGGCATCACCAGTGGCCAGGACGTGCTGAAGGCGCTGGCGCTGGGAGCGCGGGCCGGGCTGATCGGTAAGGCGTTTCTTTACGGCCTGGGCGCCGGTGGCGAGGCGGGCGTGACACAGGCGATCGAGCTTATCCGCAAGGAACTGAGCGTGAGCATGGCGCTAACCGGTGCGCTGGATGCGAGCCATGTCAGCAGGGATATTCTCTGGCAGCGGTGACGGCGTTCGCGCGATCCGCTCAACACCCCGCCAGATCAAAAATCCGCTGCATCGGCACCCACTTTTGCCCATCCCCCGCCCACGGCAGCGGCTGCTGGAACGTCGACATCAACGTTTCCCATGCTTGCACGCGCGCGCTTGCGGC
This sequence comes from Luteibacter sp. 621, assembly GCF_050435445.1. Taxonomy (NCBI): domain Bacteria; kingdom Pseudomonadati; phylum Pseudomonadota; class Gammaproteobacteria; order Lysobacterales; family Rhodanobacteraceae; genus Luteibacter; species Luteibacter sp. 621. The sequence goes on from NZ_JBNDKI010000003.1 coordinate 212,665, forward strand.
ATCCGCCGCGGCTTTCGCGGCAGGATCAAACGCCGGCCCCGCCCGCATCAGCATCACCAGCCGGTTGCCCGTGCGGAAGATCTGCATATCCAGGATACCGGCGGCGCGGATCGAATCGACGACCTCGGGCCAGATGAATTCGGCACGGTGCCAGCGTTCGTATTCGGCAATCAGCGCGGGATCGTCGCGCAGGTCCAGCGCAAGGCACTGCCAGCTCATGCGTGCACCCCTGCGCCCACGATGCGGCGCCACGCGAACAGCAGGATGGCCGCGAAACAGACCATGGGCACCAGCATGGCAAGGGCAATACCAAAATGATCGGAGGTGGCACCCATCGCCGCGGTCACCACCGCACCGCCGACGATCGCCATGACCAGCAGCGAGGCACCGAACTTGCGCTCCGTATCGCCCCGCCCTTCGACACCCAGGGCGAAAATGGTGGGATACATAATCGACATGAAGAAACTCGACGCGACGAGGGCGTAGATGCCGAGATGCCCCGGGACGAACGCGGCGAAGGCGGCCAGCACCACGTTGATGAAGGCGAACGTAGCGAGTACGCGCGCCGGGCGCAGGTACTTCATCAGCACCGCGCCCGCGAAGCGCCCGGCCATGAAGCACAGCAACCCGGCAGTGATGTAGTTGGCGGCCACCTTGTCCGGCGTGCCGGGCATGGTGGCCTGCGCGTAGCGGATCATGTAGCTGAAGACGGCGACCTGTGCGCCCACGTAGAAGAACTGCGCGACCACGGCCGACATGAAGCGACCTTCGCGGAGCAGCCGGCCCAGCACGCCACGTTCCGCGGGTGCGCCATCATCGGCCGCTGTCGTACGCGGGAAGCGGGTCACGCCGATGATCACCGCCCAGGCGATGACACCCAGGCCAATGGCCAGGTACGGCATCTGCACCGCCGCCGCCTCGCTATGCATGTAAGCGGTGCGCGATGCGGCATCCATCGCCGCCAGCTCCGCCGGCGTGCGTTCCACGCCGGTGAAGATGAAATGCTGGCCGATCAGCACGCCGGTGATCGAGCCGAGCGGATTAAAGGCCTGCGCGAGGTTCAGGCGCGATGCCGCGGATTCGCGCGGGCCGAGCAGCGTGACGTACGGGTTGGCCGAGGTCTCGAGGAACGCGAGCCCGGCCGCGATCACGAACAGCCCGAAGAGGAAGGTGGCATAGGTCGCCGTCGCGGCGGCCGGCCAGAACAGCAACGCACCGGCAGCGTACAGGCCCAGGCCAAACACCACCGCCGCCTTGTAGCCAAACCGGCGCATGAAGACGCCTGCGGGAATGGCGACGAAGAAGTAGCCGAGGTAGAAAGCGCTCTGGACGAGGCCGGCCTCAAAGTCTGAAAGCGTAAAGGCCTTCTTGAACTGCGCAACGAGCACATCGTTGAGGTTGTTGGCCACGCCCCAGAGGAAGAACAGGCTGACGATGAGCGCAAGGGGAAAGAGCGGCGTCCGGGCCAGCGCCCGGGTATCGGGCACCTTGAACGGCGTGTGTTGCTGCATGCATTCCTCCCGTTGCGTGACCCAGCCCCCAGCTTGTGCAAATATGAACTTATAATTCACCTGCATAACAAGCTGCGTTGCAGCATAGCTTGTCCGGCGCGCGCTGTGTGACTGTGCATGGGCGCAGGCTAGACTTGCCGCGCAACGCTCGGTCACGCCACGGAACGCCATGCCCACAGACTCGCCGAAGTATCGCGCCCCCGCCCTCGACAAGGGCCTCGATATCCTCGAACTGCTCGCCAAGGCGACGCAGCCCTTGTCCATCGCCGATATCTCCGATGGCGTTGGCCGCTCCCGCGGCGAAATCTTCCGCATGCTCCAGGTGCTGGAAGAGCGTGACTATATCGCCCGCCCCGATGGCGAAGGCGCGTACTCGCTCACGCCACGCCTGTTCCGGCTAGGCATGGAGCAGCCGCCGGTAAAGAACCTGGTGGAGACCGCCATGCCGGTGATGCACCGCCTGGCCGACGAGATCGACCAGTCGTGCCACCTCGTAGTGCCATCGCAGGAACAGATCGTCGTCATCGCACGCGTCGACCCGCCGGGCGAAACCGGCCTGGTCGTCCGCGTCGGCCACCGCCGCCCGATTTCGCATTCCGCGTCGGGCTACGTGCTGCTTGCCTGGCAGACCGACGACACCCGCGAGCGCTGGTTTCGCACCATGTTGGAACACGAGCCGGGCCTGAAGCGCGCGGGCGTGGAAACCACGATCAAGAAGGTGCGCGAAGCCGGCGTAGCGACCATCCCCAGCGAAGTCGTCGACGGCGTCACCGATCTCTCCGCACCGATCATCGAGGGCAACCACGCCGTCTGCGCGCTCACCGTGCCGTTCATCGAACGGCGCGGCGCGAAGATTGACATGAAGGCCACCGCCCACCTGCTGGCAACGGCGGCGGGGGATATTTCGCGGGAGCTATCGCACGGGGCGCCGTGAGCCGGGGGCACCGGCTGCGCGAGCGTATCAAACGGCGTGATTAACTTGCGGCGGCAAGATCAACATCGCATCGCCATAACTAAAGAAGCGATACCGCTGCAGCACCGCGTAGCGGTACGCATCCAGGATCACTTCCTTGCCGGCCAGCGCGGAGACCAGCATGAGCAGGGTCGATTGCGGCAGGTGGAAGTTGGTGACCAGCGCATCGACGCTGGTGATCTTGTAGCCGGGGAAGATGAAGATCTGGGTTTCGCCCGCGAACGGGCGCAGCACGCCTTCGACGGTGGCGCTTTCCAGCGCGCGCACGACGGTGGTGCCCACTGCGATGACGCGGTGGCCCGCGGCGCGCGTCGCGCGGATCTTTTCAACCAGCTCCGCACCCACGTTCAGCCACTCGCGGTGCATCACGTGGTCCTGCACGTTCTCCGCGCGCATGGGCTGGAAGGTCCCTGCGCCGACATGCAGCGTGACGTAGCCGAAATCCACGCCCTTGTTGCGCAGCTTTTCCAGCAGCGCTTCATCGAAGTGCAGGCCGGCGGTGGGCGCCGCGACGGCGCCGGGCTCGCGGGCAAACACGGTCTGGTAGCGCTCCATGTCCGAGGCATCGGCGGTGCGCTCGATATACGGCGGCAGCGGCATCTCGCCCAGGCGGCTGAGCAGGCGTTCCAGCGGTTCGTCGATCTCAAAGCGCAGCAGGAAGAATTCGCCGTCGCGGCCCATCACGGTGATGTGGGTGCCGTCGGCCAGCTCAATGATGCCGCCCTCCTTCGGCTTCTTGCTCACGCCCAGCTGGGCGCGGGCCTCGCGGGCGCCGGTGACGCGCTCGATCAGGATCTCGACCGCGCCGCCGGTGTCCTTGCGGCCATACAGGCGGGCCGGCAGCACGCGGGTGTCGTTGAACACCAGCAGGTCACCGGGCTGGATCAGGTCCGGCAGGTCGTAGAACTTCCGGTTTGCCTTCGAGCGGGCCGTCACATCCACCACCAGCAGCCGGCTGCCCGAGCGCCGCTCGAGCGGCGCCTGGGCGATCAGGTCGGGTGGGAGATCGAAGTCAAAATCGGATTTCTTCACGTAACTGGCCGGGGGAACAGACGGGGGCCTGGGATTATGGCGCAATCCGGCGGCGTCGGCGCCTGACCAGCAGCCAGGCCAGCCCGCCCAGGGCGACCAGGGCCACGCCGATCTCGAGCGGCAGCCAGCGGCGAATCACGTGCTTCACGGCCGCCACCTGCTGGGCCCGCTTCAGGGTCCGGGCCCGGTCGAAGTCCGGCTCCTCGCAGCTCCAGCCGAAATCATCGGCCCACTCGACGTACGGGCCCTGCTTCACATAGCGGTTGTAGTACTGCCGGGCCCGGCGCTGGCGCTCGTTGGGCGCCTTGCCCTCCTCCCCATCGGCGGCCTGGTTGTAGTCCGGCGGGCCTTCCAGCATCCAGTGGGTGGCCTGGCACAGCGTGGCGGCGAAGGCCTGCGAGCGCGGCGGCAGCAGGTCCGCGGCGGCGGCGGCGCGGTCGGCGGCGAGGTAGCGGTAGTGCAGCCGGTAATCCGGCTGGGCCACGCTGTCCTTGAAGCGCTGGCGCTCGCCATCGGTGACCTCGGGGCCCTTCAAGGATTCCGCACTCTGGCCGCTGCCGCCCTGATAGCTGCCACCGTTGTCGAAGTAGTCGGGGCTCTGCTCGTAACCCAGGATCTCCATGCCGTCTTCACGGGCGATCTTCGCGGCGGCGTAGCGTGCCTGGGCCTTGCCGATGTCGGTCCACGCGCTGTCGCCTTCGTGCACGGCATCGGCATAGGCTTTCGCCCTGGCGGCGAGGTCCACGTCGCCGAAGCGCTTGTCGCCCGCGGCGGGGAAATAGCGGTAGGCATCGTCGTAGCGACCGGCGCGCATGAGCCGGCGGGCGAGCAGGTAGCGCAGGTGATCGTCCACGCCGGTCGTCGCATACGCGGAGCGATCATCCTTCGCGGCCGGCGCGGGTGAGTACGCCGGGGCGTGCTCATCGACGAAGGTCTTCAGCTCATCCACGGTGAGCACGCGCTCGGCCACGTAAGCCGCATCGTTGCCATAGCCGATGCCCGACCCACTGAGTTCTTCATACGTGTTGCCATCGCCACCTACGGCTTTCGCCGCTTCGTACAGGCGCGTCATCGCTTCCACGTACTCGCCGCGGGACAACGCCAGCACGCCACGCTCGCCCATCAGAAGATGGATATTGCCAGCTTCGAGCGACGCCTTCGGGTCGTCTGCCTTCGGGAACGCCTTGGCGGCTTCGGCGTACGCATTGGCTGCGGCAGCACGGTCGCCCTTGCGCAGGGCCAGCTTGGCGCGTACCCAGCTGGCCAGCGGGCCGTCGGTCTTGGCCAACAGCTTCTCGGCATCGTCGTAACGGCCGAGTTCGTACGCGAGCGAAGCGAGACGATCGGCGGATGCGACCTTGTCGGGTCCGTTGGCCAGGATCGCGTCGACCAGTTGAGCCAACGCCGGCAACGGCTTGCCGTCGCTTGTCTGCGGCGCAACGCGGGCAAGCGCGTAGGCCACCAAAAGGCGCTGCGATACGGGGCCATCGATGATCGCCGCAGCCTGGCCATCGTTGGACAGCACGGCGGCCGCGATGGCCGCAAGCGAATCGACCGCCTGGCCGGAGCCGTGGCCGGCCTGCGCGGCGTACAGCGCGATGGCGTGCTTCAAATCGGCGGGTGTCACTTCACTCGCGCATTCATCGTTGCGCGTGAAGGCCGCCCACCCGCACAAGGTCTTATCGACAAACAGGCTGAGCCGGGCTTCCTCGCCGAAGCTGGCAACACCCAACCCTTGCGCATCCGATGCGCCCGCAAGAACGCGAGCGCGGGTCAGCTGGAATGCTTTCGCCGCGGCATCGCGCGGTGCGGCGAACGCCGGCGTGCCTGCCGCCTTTGCCGCACGCAACGCCTGCACTTCGCCGAGCATGTAGGCCGCCCACGCGCCACGGGCCTTCGCCTGCTCCACGGGCAACGCAAGTACCTGCTCAAAGCTCGCCTGTGCCGCATCGAGTGCGGACGCATCAAACGTCGTGCAGACCGGGCGTTCTGTCGCCTCACCCGTATCGCTTTCCGCTGCGGGTGGGCAATCGGCCGTGGCCCGGCGGTAATCCACCGCCCCCGCGACGTAGCGACGAACATCCTCGGGCAAGCCATCAGCGGCCACATACGCCGCATTACCGGTGGCGGCGCCCATCGCGGTCTTCACCTTGGCGGCCAGTTCAGCTGACAGGTCCGGCCTCTCCGGCGCATCGCCCCAACGCGGCGTTTCCACGGCTTCCAGCGCATCCGAGCTCGGCAGAAGGTGCTGCGCCTCGAAGTCGAAGGTGTTCTGCGGCGCGGCCTTGAGCGTGCCGGCGCGATCATCGAGCAACTGCGTGGGGAAATCCGGGCCACAGGCCCAGGCCACGGCACCGATGGCGGCCAGGGCAAGGCCGGCGGCAAGCGCGTTGTGCTTCATCATGAAACGGGGGTTCCCTGCAAAGTGAGCGTGGTGAGGGTGCCGGGGCGGCAGCGGGCCCAGCCGATGGCGCGCGTGGTATGCGCGCGCAACGGCCGGGCCAGCGCGGCAACCAGGGTGGGCGTTGGGCCATTCGGTTCGAGACGGTAGCCATCGATGCCGTCGGCGAGCTCGCAGCCCGCCGGTAGCGCCACGCGTTCTGGCGCAGAGGCATCGGCGGAGGCCGGGTTCTCGAGCAGTACATCGCTCGCGCCGTTGCCCGCGTCGCGCAGGTGCAGGCGCAACGGTGCGCGGTCCAGCTGGTTGGTGATCACGCCGCGCCACGTGGCAAGGCTCCAGGCGCGCGTATCGTCGGTGGTCGGCAGGCGGAACCACACGATGCCGGCGAGGCCGCGCGGCCGGTCGGCCGAAAGCTGCTGGACGAAGGCGAGCACGGTATCGGCGGAGGCATACAGCTCGGACGACACGGCGCCCGCCGCCAGCGCGGCCTGTTCGCTCTCGACGGCAAGCAACGTACCGTCGTCGTTCCAGCTTACCCGCGAGCCGTACGTGGGCAAGGCCACGCGAAACGGCTTGTGTGTGTGCTTCGCATAGTTCTTCACCCACTCCGCCGCGATAACCGGATTGAACAGGCCGGCTTGCGGCGCCTGCACCGCATGCACCTGCAAGACCGATTCATCGGGGATCGCGAGCACGGCATCGAGTTCGGGCGCGCCGATCCAGGTGGGCAATGCCGTGATCGACAGCGGCGTGGCGCCAAGCGCAGGCTTCAGCTCACGCAGAAACGCGGCATACGCCGGTAGGCGTGCGGTTGGACAGTCATAGTCGATCTCCACGCCCGCGGCGTTCGGCCAGCCGGCCGCGATCCGCGCGATGCGCTCGCGCAGCACTTCCGCGTCGAACGTCGCCAGGCGCCCGTCGATGCGCACCACCAGCACCACCGGGCGGTGGCTGGCAGCGAGCGTTGCTCGGTCGGGCATGAACACCTGGAAACGCCCATCACGGGACGCCTGCGCCACTAACACGCGCCAGTCGCGGACGACATCACCGGAGGCGCCGATCGCGCTGCGCAGCGACGGCGTCCACTGCCGTTGCCAGATGTAGGCATCGTGGGAAAGGGGCGCGGGTGCGCCGCCGCACGCCATGAGCAATGCGGTGGCAAACGCCAGCGATAGAGAGCGGAACACGTGCGCCAATCCGGTGGCCCCTGGGTGTCGGTGATCGCGGGGAGCATCGCGCGCGAGCGCGCTCCTACAGGGGCGCGGTGCGTGGTGGCGCGATTATAGCCAGCCTTTCTGCCGGGCCAGGCGGTAGGCTTCAATGCGGTTGGCGGCGCCGAGCTTGCCGATCGCCTCGGAGAGGTAATTGCGCACCGTGCCATGCGAGAGGTTGAGCTGGGTGCCGATATCGCTGGCCGACTGCCCTTCCCCGGCAAGCCGCAGCACCTGGCGCTCCCGGTCGTTCAAGGGATCGGCTTCGGACCAGGCTTCCAGGGCCAGCTGCGGATCGATGGCGCGGCCACCGCGGTGGACCAGGCGCAGCGATTCAGCAAGGTTTTCGGCTGGGGCATCCTTGAGCAGGTAGCCGCTGACACCCGCATCGAGCGCACGGCGAAGGAAACCGGGGCGCGCGAACGTCGTCACGATCACTACCTTGATCGGCAGCTCGTGGCGATGCACGCGCTGGGCGATCTCCAGGCCGGTAAGGCCCGGCATTTCGATATCGGTAACCAGCACGTCCGGCTTCAGGCGTTGCAGTTCGCGCCAGGCCGATTCGCCATCGGCGGCAGAGCCCAGCACTTCGATATCGGACTCCAGGTTGAGCAGCGCGGAGAGTGCACCGCGCACCATGGCCTGGTCTTCGGCGAGAAGGACACGAATCATGCCACGCGCTCCTGCAAGGCCACGGGCGAAAGCTCAATGGCCAGTTCGGTGCCCTGCTTCAGCGGCGAATCGATCGCCAGGCGGCCGCCGATCTGGCGGATGCGTTCGCGCATGCCCGAGATGCCGTTGCCATGCGCGGCGAGGCCGCCGCATCCGTTATCCGTAATTCGCATCGAAAACGCCTGTCCTTCCCGGGTGATGGTGACCCGCGCCTCGGTGGCGCGGGAGTGTCGGTGGATATTGGTGATGGCTTCGCGCAGGACGAGCGAGAGCGCCGCCTCGGCCTGCGTGGGTAACGCGAGATCGGCGGGCTTATCGATGGAAAGCGCGATACCCGAGGCCTCGAGCATGAGCCGGGCGGAGACGAGTTCGCAACCGAGGTCGCCCGCGCGCATGCCGGTCACGGCGTTGCGCACTTCGGCCAGGGTGTGCCGGGCGACGCGTTCCACCTCTTCCATTTCTTGCTGCGCGCGCGGAGGGTCCGCAATGGCGAGGCGCCGCGCCAGCTCCGATTTCAGTGTGATCAGTGAGAGCGTGTGGCCCAGCAGATCGTGCAGGTCGCGACCGATGCGCTCCCGCTCGGCCAGCGTGGCCAGCCGGCTGATTTCGTCCTGCGAAAGGCGGAGCAGCACATCGCGACGAATACCGCGGGCGTAGAGGTAATTGCCGTACCCCGTGGCGACACCGACGAACGGCAGGATCCACGCATGGATCGTCGGGATGTTGAACAGGTTCACCCAAAGGATGGTGAGCAAGCTGCACGCCGCGGTGGCCACGAGCCATGGTTTTGGGCTCTGCCCAAACGCCAGCATGGAGAGCGAGATCACCACATAGCCGATGGAAACCGGGTTCACGATCCACAGTGCGAAACCCATGACCATGATGGTTACGCAGTTGCGCACCATATGGCGGATCGGGCCGAAGAACACCTGCATGTAGCAGGTGACGTACACGACCATGGAGAGGACCGTGGGAATGAACCAATCCCAATGGAACCCCTTGGCCAGCCAGGTGGCCGAGATAAGCGCGTACAGCCAGAACATCTGCAGGATGCAGGTCCAGCGCAGGTACACCGGCGAATTCAGCGTGCCCATGAGGGAATCGGGCCGCGGGTGTTTCCACCAGTTCACGAGGCAAGCCTCTTTGGCTCAGCGGGCAGGTCTCGGCGTTCACCCGCCGTGAGCGGTACGCGGATCACGACCCGCGTGCCCTTCCCCTTGGTGGATTCGAACGACATGCTGCCGCCGAGTGCCCGTACGCGCTCGCGCATGCCGCACACGCCGTTGCCTTCCGAGCCGCCCGCACCGCGTCCGTTGTCGGAAATGCACAGCACCAGCTCGTTGCCGACGACCTGTACCTTGGCTTCCGCGGCCGACGCCTGCGCATGGCGGTGGATGTTCACCACGGCCTCGCGCAAGACCAGGGCCAGTTCGCTTTCCATGCGTGCGGGAAGATCGGGCACTTCGGTGATGTAATCGAATGCCACCGATGACGAGCCCAGCAGCAATCGCGCCGAGGCCAGTTCAGCAGCCAGGCCCGTGGCGCGGATGCCAGTGACAGCGGAACGCACTTCAGCCAGCGCATGCCGGGCCACCCGTTCGGCCTCTTCCATTTCGCGCCGCGCGGCTTCCGTATCGCGATCGAGCAGGCGGCGCGAGAGCTCCAGCTTCAGCGTGATGAGCGACAGCGTGTGACCCAGCAGGTCATGCAGGTCGCGGCCAATGCGTTCGCGCTCGGCGGTGGCGGCCAGGCGGCGCACTTCGTCGTGGGAGAGTTTCAGCTCCCATTCTTTTTGCCCGTTGATGCGCCAGAGCACATTCGCGATGGCGACGAACAGGTAGACCATGCCCAGGATGAGCGTCGGCTGCCAGCCCCAGGCGCGCACGACATCCGCAACAATGATGTAGCCCGCCAGTACCGCCACGATGCGCGCGATGCAGACGCGGACCGAGCCGGTGTACGCCATGAACGAGCCGGCGAAGATCACATAGGACGTGCCGCCGGCCGAATTGACGCCCAGAGTGGCAAAGCCCAGCAGCGCCATGGCCAGGCCGTACCACGGGGTATCCCGGCACGGCCGGATGTAGGCCAGCGCATACAGGGCAAGGAACGTGACGAAGGACAGCGCCGTCACCCACCACCAGTCGTCGGTGACCGTGCCGTTGAAGGCGACATCGGCGAACGCCCAGACCACCCAGACCAGATTGAACATGGATGCCACGCGCGCCTTGCCACGGTTCGCAAGGCGAACCCACAGCGAATCGGGGGCAGGCTTGAACCACGACGACGCAGGCATGGGCAGTTCCGTGGAAAGGCTGGCTGCCATGCTACTTCAACCGTGCCGGGCCAGACGACGGGCGGCCAGGGTGAGGAACCCCGCCGTGAATGCCGCCAGTGCCACCACGTGGATCCACTCCCCGCCCTGCCCCATGCCGATCGCCGAGAGCGCCAACTGATCCAGGTGGTAGGCCGGCCACAGCGGTGCGATGGCCTGGATGAACTTTGGCATGACCGAGAGCGGGAACCAGAGACCGGAGAGGAAGGCCATGGGCAGGTACACCAGGTTCACCAGGCCCGGCGCCGACTGGCCCTTGGCCAGCGTACCCAGCAGCAGGCCCAGCGAGCAGAACGCGAGCACGCCCAGCACCTCGGTCACGAAGAACGTGGCCGCCTGGCCCGCGGTGAGTTGCACACCACCACCGAAGCGGGCGAGGCAGAGCATGAGCGTGGTGACGACCGCGGCCATCATCAGCGCCATGCACATCTTGCCGACAAGGTAGGCGCCGGGCGGCATCGGCAGCGCGCGCTTCAGCGTGAGCAACCCATGCTCACGATCGATGGCCAGCGACACACCGAAACCGAACAGGCCAGGCGCCATGACCCCGAACGTGCCGTACGACGCCAGCAGGAAGCGAGCCCCATCCGGCGAGTTCTGGTGCGCAAGGATGATGCCGAACATGAGGTAGAACACCGACGGGAACAACATGGTCGGCAACAGGAAGCCCGGCAGGCGCAGGTAACGCAGCACTTCCGCACGTGCTTCCTGCACGTAGGCATTGAACACCTGGCCCGTGCTCATAACCGGCGTGGCGGTGCTCTCGATGATGTTCATGCGGCCTCCTGCGCGGCATTGGCCGCTTCGCTGTCGCGGGTGATTTCGGTGAAGGCTTCGGCCAGGCCGGCACGCTGCACTTCCAGTTCGGCCAGGTCGGCATCGATCGCAAGCAGGCGGCGCACCACCGCTTCAGCATGCTGCGTGGCGATGACCATATGGCCCTGCTGCTGGGACGCCGTGTCCACTTCCGGCCATGCTGCGATGGTTTCCGCCGGCACGCTCGTCAGGCAGCGGATCCGTCGCACGGAGACATGGGCACGCAAGGCATCCACCGTGCCCTCGGAGATGACACGCCCGCGCGCAATCACACAGACGCGATCGGCCAGGGCTTCGGCTTCTTCGAGGTAATGCGTGGTGAGCACCACCGACGACCCGCTGGCCACCAGGCTGCGAATCGACGCCCAGAGCGCCTGACGTGCGGAAAGATCGAGCCCGACCGTCGGCTCATCAAGAAACAGGAGTTCCGGGTTGCCCGCCAGCGCCATGGCGAACTGCACGCGGCGCTGTTGACCGCCGGAAAGTGCCACATAACGGCGATCGAGCAGATCGGTGATGCCGGCGATCGTCGCGCACTCGGCGACGGACCGCGGGTTCGGATAGTAGCTGGCGGTGACGCGAACCAACTCACGCACCTTCAGCGTAGGCGGCAGGTTGGCCGATTGCAGCATCACGCCGATACGACGGCGCGCTTCGATGTCCTGCGGATCCTTGCCGAACAGGGAAACGGTTCCCTGGTCGGCGCGGTGCAGCCCAAGCAGCAGGCTGATGCTGGTGGTCTTGCCGGCGCCGTTCGGCCCCAGCAGCGCCAGCAGCTCGCCGCGGTGGATGGTGAGGTTAATGCCGTCCAGCGCGGTAACCGCGCCATAACGCTTGTGAACGCCTTCAAGGCGGGCGATGCAGGTGTCTTGGCTCATGGTGTCCTCCCTTGCGTCGCAACATAAACGGGCGCAACCCCTTGGCGGCAGTCGTTTGCGTCATTGTGCGGATGTGACAAGCGTCACCCGGGGGTTACGGGGCCAAAATGCGCATGTTATGCTCGGCCAATAATCCCTTTAAAGATAGATAGTTAGGGATATATCGAAGGATATGGGCCACGTCGGATCGCGCCCACGCGCGCTCCAGGAATATACGGCGGCAATGCCGCTACCACTGTAAGGGCGAGGAAGCTTTATGCACGTCATCGGTACCCTGCGCGAGATGCGCGACTTCGGCGGCAAGGCCCGCACCACCGGTCTGCCCGATGCCACCATCGAGCGCTTTGCCGCCCATGACGCCAGCCTGCGCCGCGCCATCGAAGATGCTGCCGCTTACCACAAGGGCCTGCAGGCTGAGATGGGCGATTTCCTGCGCATGGATGAAGACGCGCAGATCCACCACCTGCAGTGCGGCCTGGTGAACTTCTACCCCGATGACGGCGTGAACCCGTACGTGCCGGCCGCCGCGCGGGGCCCGTGGGTGGTGACGCTGAAGGGTGCGGTGCTGCACGACGATGGTGGCTACGGCATGCTCGGCTTCGGCCACAATCCGGAACACATCATCGAGGCCATGTCGCGCCCGCAGGTCATGGCCAACGTCATGACGGCCAACGTCTCGCAGCTGCGCCTGTGCGAAGCGCTGCGCAAGGAACTGGGCCACACCCGTGGCGGCAGCCCCTACTCGCATTTCCTCTGCCTGAATTCCGGTTCGGAATCGGTGACGCTCGCCGGCCGCATCGCCGACGTCAATGCGCGCCTGATGACCGACCCGGGTGCGCGCCACGCCGGCCGCACCATCAAGCGCCTGGCCGTGAAGGGCGCCTTCCACGGCCGCACCGAGCGTCCGGCCATTTATTCGGATTCCTCCCGCCGTAACTACCAGCAGCACCTGGCCAGCTTCCGTAACGAGGACACGCTGATCACGGTCGAGCCGTACAACGTCGCCTCGCTGAAGGCGGCCTTCGCCGAAGCTGACCGCAACGGCTGGTTCATCGAAGCCATGTTCCTCGAGCCGGTGATGGGCGAAGGCGACCCGGGCCGCGCGGTGACGCCGGAGTTCTACGCCGCCGCCCGCGAGCTCACCCGCGAACACGGCACGTTGCTCCTGGTCGATTCGATCCAGGCCGGCCTGCGTGCCCACGGCGTGCTGTCGATCATCGATTACCCGGGCTTCGAGAACCTCGATGCGCCGGACCTGGAGACCTTCTCCAAGGCGCTGAACGCTGGCCAGTACCCGCTGTCCGTGCTCGCCGTTTCCGAGCGCGTGGCCGGGCTGTACCGCAAGGGCATCTACGGCAACACCATGACCGCCAACCCGCGCGCGCTGGATGTGGCCGTGGCGACCATGGCCGAGCTCACCGACGCCGTGCGGAAGAACATCCGTGAGCGCGGCAAGGAATTTTTGCAGAAGCTCGAAGGCCTGAAGTCCGAGCTCGGCGGCCTGATCACCAAGGTGCAGGGTACCGGCCTGCTGTTCTCCTGCGAGCTGGCCCCGGAGTTCAAGTGCTACGGCGAAGGCTCCACCGAGGAATACATGCGTGAGCGCGGCATCGGCGTGATCCACGGCGGCGCGAACTCGCTGCGCTTCACCCCGCACTTCCGCGTCACCAGCGCCGAGGTGGACCTGATCATCGACGAGGTGCGCCACGCGTTGAAGGAAGGCCCGCGCCGCTCCGAAGAAAAGGCCGCGTAACGCCAAGGTTCTGTGTAGGAGCGCGCTTGTGCGCGATCGGGTCTTGCCGCAAGCACCCATCGCGCGCAAGCACGCTCCTACAAGGTCTATGCACGACAGTCGCCCAGCGCCAGCGACCTGCGACATCCCGGCGGTTGAGAAAAGGCGTAAGCTGCCCCACGCCGGGTTGGCCGGCGTCACGTAGGGGTTCGCCATGCGCGTGCAGTTTCGTGTCCTTGCCGTTTCCGCCCTCTTCGTTTTCGCCGGCTCCGCCTTCGCGGCAGGCCAGGCAAAGAAAGACCTGACGCCGCAGCAACAGCGGATGTCCACCTGCAACACCCAGGCCACCGGCAAAAAGGGTGATGAGCGCAAAGCCTTCATGTCCAGCTGCCTGAAAGGCGAGCAGCCAGCGGCTCCGGCCAAGATGACCCAGCAGGACAAGATGAAAGCGTGTAACGCCGATCCGAAGGCCAAAACCCTGAAGGGTGATGAGCGGAAGGCGTTCATGAGTTCGTGCCTTAAGGGCTGATTCGTTTAGGCGAGCACCCATCGCGTGCAAGCACGCTCCTACAAACGCCAGCCAGTACCTGCGCTGCGCGCTTTTGTAGGAGCGTGCTTGCACGCGATCCACGCATGCGCCAACGCCCGATCGTGCGAAAATGCCGCATCGAAACCAACGCCACCCAGCTGCCCATGAAAATCGTCGAAGTCCGCCACCCCCTCATCCAGCACAAGCTTGGCCTGATGCGCGCCGCCGGCATCAGCACCAAGGAGTTCCGCGAACTCGCCTCCGAAGTCGCCGCCCTGCTCACCTACGAGGCCACGGCGGATATGGAAACCGAGTGCAAGACAATCCAGGGCTGGGCGGGCCCGGTCGAAGTCACGCATATCAAGGGCAAGAAGGTCACCATCGTGCCCATCCTGCGCGCGGGCCTGGGCATGCTAAGCGGCGTGCTGGAAATGATCCCCGCAGCCAAGGTGAGCGTGGTGGGTCTGCAGCGCGATGAAGAAACCCTGCAACCGGTGGCGTACTACGAAAAGCTCAGCGGCCGCATGGATGAGCGCACCGCCATCATCGTCGACCCGATGCTCGCCACCGCCGGCACCCTGGTCGCTACCGTCGACATGCTGAAAGCCGCGGGCGCCAAGCGGATCAAGGGTTTGTTCCTGGTCGCCGCGCCGGAGGGCCTGAAGCGGATCGAAGCGGCGCACCCGGATATCGAGATCTACGTGGCCTCGATCGACGATCACCTGAACGAACTGGGCTACATCCTGCCGGGGCTGGGCGATGCAGGTGACAAGATCTTCGGCACCAAGCAGAAACCCGAATAACCCCCTGCAGGAGCGGGGTTCGTCACACCGGCTGTCACAAACTTGCGGCAGAATCCTGCGGCGGACCTGACAGGGGGAGCGCCGCCGCAGGGGATTGCGGGCGTCTTGGGTCGCGTACAACTCAACGACTCGAGGGGATTTTCGAATGCGTTCGACCAAACAGCAGCGCGCCCTGTGGGCGGCGCTTGCCGGCCTTATGGCCGCCTCGTCGCTCCAGGCGGCGGATCTTTCCATCACCCAGTTCCGCGTCCGCGGCCCCGCTGGCGGCAACGACGAATTCGTCGAAGTCCAGAACAGCGGCACCGCGCCGCTGGATGTGTCGGGCTACAAGCTCAACGCCTCCAACAACGCGGGCACGACCGGCACCCGTTTCACCTTCCCCGCCGGCATCACCATCGCCCCGGGCTGCTATTTGCTGCTGGCAAATACGGCAAGCGCGGGCTACTCCGGCAGCGTGGCGTTCGATCAGAAGTATTCGACCGGCGTGACCGATGACGGCGGCCTCGCGCTGCTGGATGCCTCGGGCACGGTGATCGACCAGGTCGGCCTGAGCGCCGGCTCGGCCTATAAGCTGGGCACGCCGCTGGCGAGCCTGGGCAGCACCAACGGCGACCAGGGCTACGGCCGCAAGACCAACGCCGCCGGCTTCCCGCAGTCCACCGGTGATAACTCCGCCGACTGGGTGAAGGTCGCGCCGACCACCCCGCACAACAGCGCCAGCACCTGCGTCGCGCAGGGCCCGAGCCTGTCGATCGCCGATGCCTCGGTCAGCCTGCGCAACGCCGATGACGTGCCGATGCCGTTCACCGTGACGCTGAGCCAGGCCGGCGCGGCGGACGTGACCGTGCATGCGGCCACGGCCGACGATACGGCCACCGTGGCCGCGGGCGACTACGACGCGGTGAACACCGATGTCACCATCCCGGCCGGCCAGACCACGGCCACCGTGACGGTGAACGTGCACGGCGCCAAGGCGGCCGGCCCGGACAAGGCGTTCAAGGTCAACCTGACCAACGCCTCGGGCGACGTTGCCCTGGCCAAGCCCACCGCCGTGGGCGCCATCCTCAACGAGATCCCGGTCGCCGCCGAAATCTGGCAGATCACCGGCCACGACCAGGTCTCGCCGCTGCTCGGCAAGCGCGTTTCCACCACCGGCAACATCGTCACGGCGGTGGGCCCGGCTGGCTTCACCATCCAGACCCCGGATAGCCGCGCCGACAACGATCCGCTCACCTCGAACGGCATCTACGTGTTCACCAGCACGGCGCCGACGGTGAAGGCCGGCGACCAGGTGAATGTCGAAGCGACCGTCGACAACTACTTCAACCTGCCGGAACTGAAGAACGCCACCATCACCACCACCATGCACGGCGCACGCCTGCCGACCGCCGTGGTGTTCAACGACAAGGTGCCGTCCAACGATCCGAACGCCCTCTCCTGCGGCACGACGAACTTCCAGTGCTTCGTGGGCATGCGCGTCTCGATCAACACCGGCATGATCACCACCGGCAACCTGCGCTTCAGCAACGAGCCGTTCGCCGAGGTGTACATCACCGCCAACGGCCAGCGCTCGCTGCGCAAGCCGGGCGTGCGTTACACCGTGCCGGTGCCCGATGGCGTGAACCTGCCGAACTGGTCGGGTAACCCCGAAGTGCTGAAGATGAACACGGCCGACTTCGGCGCCGTGGCCGCGAACACGCCGTTCAACGCCGGCACCACGTTCAAGGCCGAAGGCGTGATCTCGTACGCGTTCGGTGCGTACACCTTCATCCCCAGCAAGATCACCATCACCAAGGCCAACCCGCTTCCGCGCCCGGTCGACAACAAGCCGTTCTACGCGGTGCGCGTCGGCGCGTTCAACATGGAGCGTTTCTGCGATTCGGACTTCAACACCACCTTCACCTGCAGCGGCGGCAGCACCGAGCCGACGCCGGACGAAGTGAAGCTGAAGACGCAGCGCCTCTCCGCGTATGTCGGTAGCGTGCTGAAGCTGCCGGATATCCTTTCGGTGGAAGAAGTGAAGAGCCTGGCCGTGCTGCAGGGCCTGGCCAAGCAGCTGGGTGACGATTACCCGGCGCAGTACGAAGCGTTCCTGCAGCCGGGCCACGACCCGAGCGGCATCAACGTGGGCTTCCTCGTCCGCACCGACCGCGTCCGCGTGGTGGATGTGCGCCAGCTCGATGCGGACGCCACATGGGATGACGGCGGCACGCAATCGTTCCTGCATGACCACCCGCCGCTGCTGCTCACGGCCGATGTGCCGTCGATCATCGGCCGCATGCGCATCAACGTGATCTCGGTGCACCCGAAGGCACGCCAGAACGTGGACAAGACCGGCACGACCGCCGATCGCGACCGCCAGAAGCGTTTCCTCCAGGCCCAGTCGCTCGCGAAGCAGGTGCAGGCGCTGCAGACCGACCGGAAGAACCTGCTCACCCCGATCATGGTGGTGGGTGACTTCAACTCGTACCAGTTCAGCGATGGCTTCACCGATGTGGTGGGCCTGGTCTCGGGCAAGTACGACGATAGCCAGAACCTGCTGAAGCTCGGCAAGAACATCGTGAAGCCGGCCCTGTGGAACGCCGTGGATTCGGTGCCCGCCCAGGATCGCTACTCGTTCCTGTTCACCGAGAACTTCGGCAACATCCAGGGCCAGGCCCCGCGCTCGGTGCCGACGCACCAGGTGCTGGACCACGCGCTGCTGAACACCGTGGCCCGTGGCCTGTTCCTGCAGATGGAATACGGCCGCGGCAACCTGGATGCCCCGGTGCAGACGCTGGATGATGCGGCCAAGGAAACCGGCGTGAAGAAGGCGCTGGGTTCGTCCGACCACGATGGTTTCGTGGTGGACCTGCTGACGCTGCCGTCGATCCTGTTCTAAGCGAGAAACAAAAAGGGCGCCCGGGTAACCCCGGGCGCCTTTTTTTTGTGTGCGATGGCTCTGTGTAGGAGCGGGGGGGGGGGGGGGGGGGGGGGGGTGGGGGGGCCCCCCCCCCCCCCGCCCCCCCCCCCCCCCCCCCCGCTCCTACAAGGACGCGGTACTACCGGGCGAACTGATCGGTGGCGCGGACGAGCTCGCGCGTAATCCCCGGCTCGAATGCCGAATGGCCGGCATCCTGCACCACGCGCAGCTCGGCTTCCGGGAACGCACGATGCAGATCCCACGCACTACGCATGGGGCAGACCACGTCATAGCGGCCCTGCACGATCACCGTGGGGATGTGCCGGATCTTGCCCACGTCACGCAGCAGCTGGCCATCGACCTCGAAGAAACCGGCGTTGACGAAGTAATGGCATTCGATGCGGGCGAACGCGAGCGCAAACTCATCTTCACCGCTGGAGGCCATGTGGCCTTCATCCTGGTAGAGATAGCTGGTCGCAGCCTCCCACACCGACCATGCACGGGCCGCAGCGACGCGCGTGGCGGCATCCGCGCTGGTGAGGCGGCGGTGGTAGGCACTGATCAGGTCGCCATGCTCGGCCTGCGGAATGGCCGAGAGGTAGGTTTCCCACGCATCCGGATAGAGCTGGTCGCAACCGCCCTGGTAGAACCATTCCAGCTCGCTGCGGCGGAGCATGAAGATGCCGCGCAGCACCAGCTCACTCACCTGTTCGGGATGCGTCTGGGCATAGGCCAACGCCAGTGTGGAACCCCACGAGCCACCGAAGACCTGCCACTTATCGATGCCCAGGTGCTTGCGCAGGCGCTCGATATCTTCGACCAGATCCCACGTGGTGTTGTCGGTGAGCTCGGCATGCGGCGTGGACTTGCCGCAGCCGCGCTGATCGAACAGCACGATGCGGTACTTCTTCGGATCGAAGAACCGGCGGCAGCGCGGGTTGGTGCCGCCGCCCGGGCCGCCATGCAGGAATACCACCGGCTTGCCGTTCGGGTTGCCGCTCTGCTCGTAGTACAGGATGTGCAGGTCGGAAACCTGGAGCGAGCCGGTCTCGTACGGCTCGATCGCGGGGTACAGGTCGGGGGATTCCTGGGCCATGGTGGGGTGGTGCCTTGGGGGAAAGGGGGACGATAAGGGTAACGCCTGAGGGAAGGCTGTTGCGAGCCGGGGCGCCCCAAGCCCCCGAGGCTAGAGCAACTTCCCAGGGTTCATGACCCCATGGGGATCGAGCACCGCCTTGATCCCCCGCATCAACGCGATCTCCTCCGCGGACCGGACGCTCCCCAGCCATGGCTTCTTCACCAGCCCGATGCCGTGCTCCGCGGAAATGCTGCCCGCGTGCCGTTCCAGCGTTTCCACCAGCAAGGTGGTCACGTGCTCGCACTGCTCCACGAACGCCGGGTAATCCAGCCCCTCTGGCTTCAGCACGTTGATGTGCAGGTTGCCATCGCCGATGTGGCCGAACCACACCACATCGACATCCGGATAGCCCTCCTCCAGCAGCGCCTGCATCTCCGCCATGAACGCCGGCACGCGGGAAATGCGCACGGAGACGTCGTTCTTGTACGGCTTGTACTTCGCCAGGCTCTCGGTGATGCCCTCGCGCAGGCGCCACAGCGCGGCGGCCTGGGCATCGGATGACGAGATCACGCCATCCACCACCCAACCCTGCTCCAGGCAGGCCTCGAAGAACGCCAGGGCGCTCGCCTCCGCCGCCTCATCTGCCGCATCGAACTCGGTCACCACGTAGAACGGGTAGGTCTCGTCAAACGGCGCCTGCGCCCCATGCGCCAGCACGTGGTGCAAGGCGCGATCGGTGAAGAACTCGAACGCCTCCAGGCGCAGCGTGCGCTGGGCCTCGGCGAATACCTTCATCAGCGCATCCATCGCCGGTACCGCCAGCACCATCACCTGCGAAGCCGGCGGCGGGGAGGTGAGCGCCAGGGTGGCCTCGACCACGATGCCCAGCGTGCCCTCCGAGCCGATCATCAGATGGCGCAGGTCGTAACCCGAGGCGTTCTTGATCAGGCCCTTGTTGAGATCCAGCAGCTCGCCGCTGCCCGTGACCACCTTCAGCCCTGCGACCCATTGCCGCGTGTTGCCGTAGCGGATGACCCGAATGCCGCCCGCGTTCGTGGCGATGTTGCCGCCGATCTGGCACGAGCCGCGCGCGGCGAAATCCACCGGGTAGATCAGGCCGTGCTCACGGGCAGCGTTGTGCACTGCCTCCAGCGCGATGCCCGGCTGCACGGTCAACGTGCGGTCCACCTCGTTGAACGCCAGCACCTTGTTCATCCGGTCCAGGCTCACCACCAGCTCGCCGTGGGCGGCCACGGCGCCGCCCGAGAGGCCGGTACGGCCGCCGGAAGGCACCACCGCCACGCCATTTTCGTTGGCCCAGCGGACGATGCCCTGTACCTCGGCGATATCGCCGGGAAACGCGATGGCCAGCGGCGCCGGGGTCCAGCGCCGGGTCCAGTCACGGCCATGGTGCTCCAGGTCGCCTGGTTCGGTGGAAAGCTTCAGGCCAGGCAACTGGCTGGCAAGGTCGGTGAGGCGCGGATCGCTCATGGGGCTCTCGGATAAGGGGCCACCCGAGGGTGCCAGCGCGGCCGCCAGCCGTCCACTGCACTGCAACATCCCCGCCACGTTCTGGCATAGTGGGGGTTCGTTGAATTGACAGACCGGGCTGACCATGAAGCGCACGTCGTACCCCAAAGAGGACATCAAGGTTCTACTCCTGGAGGGCGTCAGCCGCAGCGCGCTGGATACCTTCCGCCAGGCCGGCTACACCCAGATCGAGTTCCACGAGAAGTCCCTGCCCGAGGATGAACTCCGCGAACGCATCGCCGATGCGCACATCGTGGGCATCCGTTCGCGCACCCACCTCACCGCCGAGGTGCTTGCCGAGGCGCGCCGCCTTATCGCCGTGGGTTGCTTCTGCATTGGCACCAACCAGGTCGATACGGCCGAAGCCGAACGCCTGGGCGTGCCGGTGTTCAATGCGCCCTACTCCAACACCCGCAGCGTAGCCGAGCTGGTGATCGCCGAAGCGATCATGCTGATGCGCCGCATCCCGGAAAAGAACGCGCAGTGCCATCGCGGCGGCTGGTCCAAGTCGGCCGCGGGCAGCTTCGAAGTGCGCGACAAGGTGCTCGGCATCGTCGGCTATGGCCATATCGGTACCCAGGTCGGCGTGCTCGCCGAATCGTTGGGCATGCGGGTGATCTTCCACGATGTGGAAGCGAAGCTTTCGCTGGGCAACGCGCGCCCGGCGGCTGACCTGGACGACCTGCTCGAACGCGCCGACGTCGTGACGCTGCACGTGCCGGAAACCCCGCAAACCAAGCTGATGATCGGCGCGGAAGAGATCGCGCGGATGCGCCCGGGCAGCATGCTGATCAACGCCTCGCGCGGCACGGTGGTCGATATCGATGCGCTGGCGGCGGCGTTGCACGCAAAGCACCTGGCCGGTGCGGCCATCGACGTGTTCCCGGTTGAACCCAAAGGCAACGACGATCCCTTCGTCTCGCCGCTGGTGGGCATGGATAACGTGATCCTTACCCCGCACGTCGGTGGCAGCACCGGCGAGGCGCAGGAAAACATCGGTATCGAAGTCGCTTCCAAGCTGGTGCGCTACAGCGATAACGGCAGCACGCTCTCGGCGGTGAACTTCCCCGAGGTATCGCTGCCCGGCCACCCGACCAGCCGCCGCCTGTTGCACATTCACCGCAATATCCCGGGCGTGCTGTCGAAGGTGAACGAGGTGTTCTCGCGCGCCGCGGTGAACATCGATGGCCAGTACCTGCAGACCTCGGGCCAGGTGGGCTATGTGGTGATCGATGTCAGTACCAGCGAAGAACACGCGGCCGCCTTGCGTAATGAGCTTGCGGCGATTGAAGGCACGTTGAAAGCCCGCGCACTTTACTGAGGCTTCATCGCAGGAACTTGCCAGTTCAATTCAGGCCTTTGCCTGCATTACCCTGCGGAAAATCCCCAGGGAAGATGAACATGGCGGTTCTGTTGAAGTGGTCGCTCGCGCTCGCCATCGGTAGCGCATTCGCATCGGCCGCTGCGGCGGCCACGCTTGATCCGGCGTTGCTGCCCACCGTGCGAGCGGCAACGTTTGAAGTCGTGGCGGCCAAGGCCGATGACAGCAACGTGACCTATGAGCGACCCTTGCCGCTCGACCAGTTGCCGTACCAGGAACGCAACGACCACTACCGTTCGATCGGCACGGCCTTTGCGATCGGCGAGGGGCGCTTCGTTACCGCCTTCCACGTTTTCCTTGATGGCGTGAACAGCTTGCAGGGGCCTTTGATGCTCCGCGATGAGCAAGGCCATGTGTTCGCGATCGACAAGGTACTGCGCACGTCGCCGCAGGAAGACTTCGTGGTGTTCAGCCTGACGAACCCGCCCTCCGTCGCGCCGCTACCGGTCGAACGTTCACCTGCGTTGAATGAGGCCGTCTTCGCGGTGGGCAACGCACTGGGTACCGGCATCGTGCTGCGCGATGGCCTGTACACATCGCAGACGCCCGAAGAAGTGGATGGCCGCTGGAAATGGCTGCGTTTCTCGGCCCCGGCCTCGCCTGGCAACAGCGGCGGCCCGCTCGTGGATGAGAAGGGCAAGGTCATCGGCGTGGTGCTGCGTAAATCGCCGAGTGAAAATCTGAACTTCGCCTTGCCGATCGATCGGGTGCTCGATGCGTCCGACAAGACGGCGAATATCGATGCCCCCGAGCATTTCACCGTGCCGTTCAGCCAGGAAACCCGCAACAGCCGTCTGAAGGCCACGCTGCCGCTACCCATGGCCTATGCGGAATTCAACAAGCGCTTCGGCGACATCTTCGACCACTGGGCGCACGACGAAGCCCAGGTCTGGATGAGCGCCCACCAGGCCACGCTCTTCCCCGAGGGCAAGGCATCACACGACCTGCTGACGCGCGGCCCGTGGACCGATAGCCTGCCGATCATGGTGAGCCAGGACAGCGATGGTAACTGGGTGCGCCGCCAGCCCCAGCGCAAGCGCACGCCCATGGCCAAGGGCTTCATCGAACAGACCGCCTACGGCCAGACCATGGTGTGGCATATCCACGCCGATGACGATAAGCCCGCCCTGGGGAATGGTGGCCGCAAGGTCATGGACCTGCTGCTCACCCAGGGCATGATCATGCGCGACATGGGCCAGGACAAAATCCGGATCACGTCGCTGGGCGCGCCGGTGGCCTCGGAAACCGTCACCGACCGCCAGGGCCGCAACTGGACGCTGCAGACCTTCGCCCTGTCGTTCAACGATGGGGCCGTGGTGTTGGCCACCACGCCGACCCCGGATGGTGCCGTAGGCATGTTCCGCTTCGCGCTGGCGCGGGATGCACGGCAAATCGCCCTGCAGCTGCGCCTGATGGCGGACATGGAGGACATCGCGTACCACGGGAGCCTGCCCCAGTGGCAGGCCTTCCTCGCCAACGGCACGCCGGCTACGGTGCTACGCGATGCAACGGTACGTCGGGAGGGTAACGTCGTGACCGTGGCAGTCGATGGCATGAAGGCCAACTGGCCAGGCGATCTCGTGCCCCTGGAAGGCCGCGCCGAAGTGGCGGTGGAACCCAGTTGGACCGACGAGGACGGGAAGGCGGCCCTGCATGTACGCACCATCGTGCTGCAGCAGCGCGATACGCCCGAGCCGCTGGTCCGGCTGGACCGCTACGAACGCTATTTCGAGGATTCCCAACCCCAGGCGCAGAGTTTCTGGCACGACTTGATGACCCACGCGCACCCACGCGACGGGCAGCCTGTGGACAAGGATGACCGGCGCAGCATCGCCGAGGTATACGACCCGGCCCATCCGGACCGCGCAAAGCACGCCTTCGGGGTGACCTACGCCGTGGGCGGCAAGGTGAGCGACGATGACATGCGGGCGCGGCTGAAGCAGGCGGCGGCAGGCGTGGACGTGCCGGACAGGAAGCCTTCGGCACCGTAACGGAACCCCGGCCACCCAGGGCGCCCTCGCGGCGCCCGCAACCCGTCTTCAAATCGCCCCCATGGGTCGCGTACGCTGTAGCGACCAACCAGGGGAATTGAACATGGCAGTTCTGAGGAAACGGATGATCGCCGCCGCGATGGCGCTGGCTTGTGCCGGCACCGCGGCCCACGCGGCCACACTGGATGCGGCCCTGCTGCCCAGGGTAAAGGCCGCCACCTTCGAGGTCGTCGCGGCCAAGGCCGATGATGGCAAGGTGGTTTACGAGAAGCCCCTGCCCCTCGACCAGATGCCGTACCAGGAACGGACCGACAAATACCAGTCGATCGGCACCGCCTTCGCCATTGGCGATAACCGCTTCGTTACCGCCTGGCACGTCTTCGCCAGCGGCGTGGGTAGCGTGCGCGGCCCGCTCTCCCTGCGCGACGAGCAAGGCCACGTGTTTGCCGTGGACAAGGTGGTGAAGTTCTCGCCGCAGCAGGATTTCGTGGAGTTCAGCCTGAAGCAGGCGCCTTCGGTGCAGCCGCTCGAGGTCGAGCGCACGCCGTCGATCAACGAGAACGTCATTGCGGTGGGCAATGCCCTGGGCACCGGCGTGGTGCTGCGCGATGGCCTCTACACCTCCGATACCCCCGAAGAAGTCGATGGCCGCTGGAAGTGGATGCGCTTCTCCGCGCCCGCCTCGCCCGGCAACAGCGGCGGCCCGCTGATCGATGACAAGGGCAAGGTGATCGGCGTGGTGCTGCGCAAGTCGCCCAGCGAGAACCTCAATTTCGCCCTGCCGATCAGTGCCGTGCTGGATGCTTCGGACAAGGTCGCCAGCATCGACCTCTCCATGGATTTCGGCACCACCTACAGCCCGCAGACCCGGCACAGCCGCCTGCGCGAGCAGATGCCCCTGCCGCTGAGCCAGGCGGAGTTCTACACGCGCATCGCGGCGGTCTCCGATAACGCGCTGGCAAAGGAAGCGCAGGCATGGCTCAAGGAGCGCGCTGATTCGCTGTGGCCACAGGGCGACAAATCCCACGAGCTGCTGACCCACAGCCCGTGGAGCGGCGGCGTGCCTGCCCTGGTGGTGCAGGACAACGGTGGCGTGTGGATGCGCACCGACAAGGATGAATCCCAGCGCTCGCAGTTGCCGAACAAGGGCTATATCGATCGCTCGACACTGAACGACACGGCGCTGTGGCATATCCATTCTGAAGCGGACAAGCCGGCCCTGACCGGCGGCCGCGCGGTGGGCGATGCGCTGCTGACGCTGGGCTTCATTACTCGCAAGGTCGGCCGCGAGAGCATCAAGATCACCTCGCTGGGTGAGCCCGCATCGACCGAATCCTTCACCGACCGACAGGGCCGCGCGTGGCGCGTGGATGCCTTCACCATCCCCTTCTTCGATATGTCGCTGCTGACGGCGACCACGCCGACGCCCGATGGCGCAGTGGGCATGATCCGCATGGCGGGTGCGGGCGATATCTTCGAGGAAACCCTGAAGATGCGCATGATGGCCGATATGGAGGACATCGCGTACACCGGCACGCTCGCGCAGTGGCAGGCATTCCTTGCCAATGGCACGCGGCCGATGGTTCTGCGCGATGCCGCGTTTGGCCAGGACGCCAAGGGCGCCACGCTTTCCGTCGATGGCGTGAAGGCAGGCTGGCCCAGCAGCATCGTGCCGCATGGTGGCCGCTCGGAAGTGTTCGTGGCGGGCGGCTGGACGGTCGAAGATGGCAAGCCGGTCGTGCGCCTGCTGCACCTGAGCCTCAGCCAGCAGGAAGCGCCGAATGCCATGGTCTACATCGATCGCTTCCAGCGCCCGTTCGCCGATTCGTCGCAGGATGCGAACAACCTGTGGGACGAGTTGGGCAAACATGCCCACCCACGCGACGGCAAACCGTTCGAAAGCGACGAGTGGCGGCTGATCAGCAAAGTCTACGACCCGGCCCAGCCGAAAACCGCCAGTTACATCTACACGGTGAGCTACGCCGTGCGTGATAAGGCGGCTGACGATGATATGCAGAAGCGCCTGGCGGAAGTCGTACACGGGACGCTGCTGCCCGGTGCATCACCGGCGGGCGATGCCACGGTCACGGCGTCTGCCGCGAAGGTGCCTGCCACTCCTTAAGCGCGCTTGCGCGGGTCAGCCTTCCGCTACCACGCGGTGGCGCCCGCGCTCTTTCGCCTTGTACAGGCGACTGTCGGCGACGCCGATGAAGGGGAGCACGCTGTCGCCCTCGCCCGGGACCAACGTGTTCACACCAGCGCTGAGCGTCAGGCGCTTGTCGTGGCCAACGCCGGCGTGCGGGATCAGGGCCTTGTCGACCAGATCGAGGCAGCGCCAGGCCATGGCCATGGCGGCGGCTTCATCGGTGTTCGGCAGGAGCAGCACGAATTCCTCGCCACCGAAGCGGCAGAGCAGATCGTCCGCGTTGCGCGCACTGCCGGAGAGCGCCCGGGCCACGCGCTTCAGGCATTCATCGCCTTCCAGGTGGCCGTAGTGATCGTTGTACTGCTTGAAGTAATCGATATCGAGCACGACCACCGATAGCGGCTGGCGGTTCTGGCGTGCATCGCGCCAGCGAGCTTCCACCACGTTATCGAACCGGCGGCGATTGGCCACACCGGTCAGGCCATCCTTGAACGAGAGCTCTTCGAGCTCACGCTGCATATCGAGCAATTTTTCCTCGGTACGCTTGCGCTCGCTGATATCGAACATGAAACCGATCAGCGCATTCGGCGTGCCATCGTCGTTGCGCACGACGTGCACCACATCGCGGATCCAAACGAATTCGCCATCCTTGCGCAGTGCGCGGTAGTCGGCCTCATGATCAATGCCGGCCTGGGATTGCGAAACGCAGAAGTTGAACACCCACTCGCGGTCTTCGGGGTGCATGCGATCGGCCCAGTCCTGCACGGTCTGCCACGATTGCGGCGACCAGCCAAGGAGTTCTTCGATCTGCGGGCCGATATAGGCAAAGCGCAGCGTCGCCCACTCGATCTTCCACGGGATGGCACGGGTCGATTCGAGCAGGGTTTTGTAGACCCCGATGTCCTCGGCAAGGATCGCGTCGTCAATGCTCATGTTCGTGCCCGTGGTGACAGCGTCTGGTACATCGTCCGCCAGCGCCACGCCTTCCAGCGGCAGCCCGGCCAGCAATTCGAGGATGGCCAGCGTTTCCTCCGGCGCTTCCGCCAGGGCCGCACTGCCATCGGGTACATGGATGTAAATACGGGGTGCCCCGCCCTTCTCGCCGCGAACATTCTCCATGAGCCACATGACGCTCTCGGGGAGGCTCCGGCGCAAGGTCTCGTGGTCGTAACGGCCACGCATCCCGGCTCCGGCAAGGTACACCTCTTTCACGATGCTGGGCACTTCCAGGCCACGCAGGGCTTCCTGGCAGGGGCTGGGGGTGTATAGCCCCGCAGCGTCGAGGCGGCCCACGGCGGTCACCGCGTGGCCCGGTTCGGCCCACGCGCCCTCGGGGGCCTCACCCAGGGAGAGGTCCAGGAAGAAGGGATCGACCTGCTTTAGCGCGGCCACCCTGGCCTTGGCCTGGGCAAGCGCCTCGCGGGCGCGTTGCCGTGCTTCCGTACCTGACATCGTGAAACCCCCATGGCCGGTAGCCATGCCCAGTTGCGTCCTCGGTTATCGGCCGGAATGGGGGTGTCTTGAGAACCAGGTCACATTTCTTGCGGGGTCCGGGACTGAACGGGGCGGCGCCACCGCGCCACGGGCAGAAAATTCACTGATTTACAGGGGGTGGGGCCGGGGGTAACGTCGGCTGATCCCGACCCCGGCTGCGTGGAGAGATGTCATGGCTTTTGGCAGGACCCTTGCTCTGGCCCTCGTGGCCGCCCTGTGCATTTCGCCCCTGGCCGCCACGGCCCAGACGGGTGCCGGCGCAAGGCTCGATTACGCCACGAAGCAGCTACATAACAAGTTCGTCCTGGCCGACAAGGACAAGGACGGTTTCGTTACCAAGGAAGAGGCCGAGGCAGGGAACATGCCCGCGACTGCCAAGAACTTCGACCAGATCGATACGACCAAGCGCGGCAAGGTTTCCGAGAAGGAAATCCAGCATTTCATGCTCAACCGGATGGCTGAGAAGGCCAAAGCGCCCCCGTCGCACTAAGTCGTTTAATGCAGGCCCGCAAAGCGGAACGGAGCGGCCGCAGTGAACTGGCCTGAGACCTCGCCCGCGTAGGTATGCTTTTGGTCCGGCCCCAGGTCGAGCTTGCGTACACCCGCGCTTTCCGCGAAATCGATCTTCTTCAGGTCCACCCAGAACGTGTTCGGCGTGATCGCCGATTCAAACAGGTACAGCTTTCGCTTGTGATCGAACACCGTGCGCCAGCGCGTTGATGAGATGTTCGGCTGGTCGGGCGTGGTGATACCCAATGGCACCGATGCATTGCGTATCACCGAGAACACGCTCGCCAGGGCAAGGTCGGGATCATCGTTTTTCGGGATCGCATTCACGTAGAACGATGCGCGCGCGAACCGGTCCGCTGAGCGATTCGTACCTGGCAGCATCACCATGCCGCCAATGTCCTGCCAGTAGGTGTTAAGTGCCAGCTGCTCATCGAACGTGGGTGAGTTAGTCATGACCTGGTACTTGCGGTCATGGTGGATCACCTGTTTGCCGCCGATGTACTCGACGATGGCGCTGTCGCCGCTCGCATCGGACATGGAAAGATGCAGCGTCGCCAGGCGTGGCTCGCCGGGCACTTCATCGGTGACTACGACGAAGGGTTCCTTCTCCAGCGCCTTGACCGCTTCATCCACGCTCGCGAAGTTATCCAGTACGTACTGGGCCCACAGCGCGATGCTCAGCGTATGGTCTCCGGCTTTCGGCTTGGGATAACTCGATTCCACCAGCCACAGCACATTGGCCATCAGGCCTTTTTCGTTCGCGCCATCCGTGGTCGAGACGTCATAGCCGGTGGCGATCACGCTGCCGTACTTCGACGTCCACGTGATCGAGCCCGGGCCTGCTTCCCCGCTATGCTTCGTGCCCCTGGGAAAGATCCAAAGGTTCGTGCCCACGTCGACCTTCCAGTCCATCGACCGGGCGGTGATGACATCGTCGTTCTGGCCGAGGTAGACCAAGCGGGTGCAGGCGTCGGCCACGTTACATAATGCGAACCACGCAATCCCGAGCATGCCCGCACCATGCAGTATGTGCGTTTTTATGGATTTCATCGCAATACTCCCAGCGCGTATGCACCCTCGACCGGGAGCATACGCCTGGAGATACACGCGGCAGTTCGGAAAAAGTACCTAGCCTGATGCGCGGCTGATGTCGATGTCAGGACGCTTCGGTAATGGCGGGCGCCGCTTCCTCGCGCTTGAAACGGCGCAACGCGTTGGCACCACGAACGGCGTTGACGAACGCGAGCCAGATGGCGGCCGCGAGGGCGAGACCCACCAGGCTCTTCGGCTGGGTGGTCCACTGGTAGATCTTCTCCAGCGAGAAGAAGGCCAGCCCGATCCATGCGCCGATCGTCGAGTAACGCCAGATGCTGATGCCGATGACGCCGAAAATAATGCCATCGATCATGGCCGCGCCGGTGACACCGAACGTCCGCGCGGCATCCGGAGCGGCGAACATGATGAAGGCGCCAATACCGATGTTGATGGCGGCGACGAGCCACGCTGCGAACGCCCCACCCTTCATCGCTTGCTGCGCATCAGCGCGGTTGCCGAGTTCCGAAAGCCAGTAATGCGTGTTTCCCGTCTTGCGTGCCATGCCTTGCTGCCCCCTATCCATGTGCGGACGCATGCAGCGGCGCATTGCGCGCCGCCAGGTGGTGTCCGATTGCCCCCTTGGGCGCCGTGGCGGCGCCAGCCACCGCAGCATAGGTGGAACGCGGGCAAAGAAAAAGGCGCCCCACTGGGACGCCTTTTCGAATAAATGGTCGGGGTGGCGAGATTCGAACTCGCGACCACTACACCCCCAGCGTAGTGCGCTACCAGGCTGCGCTACACCCCGACGAGCTAACGATTGTAGCAGCTTCGCCCTGCCCTGCGGAAGCAGGATCAGCGGCGGAGCAGCGTAAGCACCTCTTCCAGTTCCAGGCGAACCTGGCGCACGATCTGGTGCGACATGCTGGCTTCCATGCGGGCCTGGGGGCCCTCAAGGCGGGCGCGGGCGCCCGTGATGGTGAAGCCTTCGTCGTACAGCAACGAGCGGATCTGGCGGATCATGAGCACGTCATGGCGCTGGTAATAGCGACGGTTGCCGCGGCGCTTGACGGGCTTGAGGGCGGGAAATTCCTGCTCCCAGTAGCGAAGCACGTGCGGCTTGACGCCGCAAAGCTCGCTGACCTCACCAATGGTGAAGTAGCGCTTCGCCGGAATGGCGGGGAGTTCGGTGTTATTCCCTGGATCCAGCATAGCCCTCGACTCTTACCTTGAGTTTCTGGCCAGGACGGAAGGTGACAACCCGCCGGGCCGAGATGGGGATTTCTTCGCCGGTCTTCGGATTACGACCGGGCCGCTGATTCTTCTGCCGCAGATCGAAGTTGCCGAAACCCGACAACTTCACCTGTTCACCTTTCTCGAGGGCCTCGCGGACGACCTCGAAATAGGCGTCTACGAATTCCTTGGCCTCACGCTTATTGAGGCCCACGTCGAGGAAAAGCCGCTCGGCCATTTCCGCCTTGGTCAGCGCCATCTTATCCTCGCAATCTCGCCTTGCATGTCTGCTCCAATGCCTTCACCGCGTCTGCCACGCAAGCGTCGGCATCGTCGTCGGTAAGGGTGCGTGAAGCGTCCTGTAAAATCAAGCCCATAGCGAGACTCTTTCGCCCTTCCTCGACGCCCTTGCCCACATAGCGGTCGAACAGGCGGACCTCCTTGAGCACCGCGCCCAGGGCGGCGCGCACGGCACCCTCCACGCTCGCCCAGGCCACGTCATCGGGCAGGTCCATGGCGATATCGCGGCGAACGGCCGGGAAACGGGCCACGCGCGAAGCGCTGGGCATGCGCCGCGACAGGATCGGCGCGAGTGCCAACTCCATCACATACACGTCGGGGCCGAGGTCGAGTGCCTTGGCCAGCGCCGGGTGCAGCGCACCCAGGAAACCGGCCGGCTGGCCATCGCGCAGCACGCGGGCACTGCGGCCCGGGTGCAGCCACGCCGGCAGGCCGTCGGCGTCGACCGACCACAGCTGGGCTTCGCCGGTATGGGCGATAAGCGCATCCAGGTCACCCTTCAGGTCGAAGAAATCGACCGGACGCGAGGCCTCGCCCCACTGCTCGCCGCGGGCATTGCCGGAGGCGACGACGGCCACGCGGCCAATCTCATCCGGGGCGCCACCGGTCGCATGAAAGCTGCGGGCCACCTCGAACAGGCGCACACGATCCTGCTGGCGCGCGCGGTTATGCCGCAGCGCCTCGATCAGGCCGGGCAGCAGCGAGGTGCGCATCACGGCCAGGTCGGCCGAAAGCGGGTTGGCCAACGGTACCCAGCCGGCAGCCAAGTGCCAGGTCTTGAGCAGGTCGGCACTCACAAACGAGAGCGTTACGGCCTCGAAGTAACCGCGGGCCGCGAGCTGGTCGCGCAGGGCCATCTCGGGCAGGCGCGCCTCGGCCACCGGCTCCAGCGCGATCTTGCCGGCCGGGGTGGTGGTCGGGATGCGCTCGTAGCCGTGGATGCGGGCGACTTCCTCGATCAGGTCTTCTTCGATCTCGATATCGAAGCGGCTGCTGGGCGGGGTCACCTTCCAGCCATCCACGATTTCTTCCACGCCCATGCCGAGCGCCGTGAAGATGCGGGTGACTTCAGCGGCGGCCACATCGATGCCGAGCACGCGGCGCAGGCGGGCGTGGCGCAGCAGCACCGGCGCGTGATCGCGCAGGTCTTCGCTACGTTCGGCCACGGTGACCGGGCCCGCGTTGCCGCCGGCGATCTGGATCAACAGTTCGGTGGCGCGCTCGATGGCGCGCTTGGGCAACGCCGGATCCACCCCGCGCTCAAAGCGGTGCGAGGCGTCGGTGTGCATGCCGAGCTTGCGGGCACGGCCCATGATGGCGGCCGGCGCGAAGTGCGCGGCTTCCAGGAACACGTTGCGGGTGGCGTCGGTGACGCGCGAATCAAAACCACCCATGACGCCGGCAACGGCCAGTGCCTTCGCTTCATCGGCGATAACGACGAAGGACGAGTCGAGCTTGGCCTCACTGCCGTCGAGCAGCTTGAGCGTTTCGCTCTGGCCGGCGTGGCGAACCACGATCGAGCCGTTGAGCTGATCGTTATCGAACGCGTGCAGGGGCTGGCCCAGCTCCATCATCACGTAGTTGGTGACATCGACCACCGGGCTGATCGGGCGCAGGCCCGAACGGCGCAGGCGCTCGGCCATCCACAGCGGGGTGGCGGCCGTCGTGTCCACACCCTCGATGATGCGGCCGAGGTAGCGCGGCGCATCGGCGCCGGCTTCCAGCCGGACGCCACGCGTGCTACCGGTGGTAGCGGCGATCTCGGTGGTGCCGGTGCCACGCACACGGCTGCCGAACAGCGCGGCCACGTCATGAGCCAGGCCGTTGAGGCCGAGCACGTCGGGGCGGTTCGGGGTGATCTTCAGTTCGATGCTGGCATCGGGCAGGCCCAGGTACTCAGCGAGCGGCTTGCCCACGGGCGCATCGGCGGGCAGCTCGAGCAGGCCGGAGGCATCGGCATCGATACCCAGCTCCTTGGCGGAGCAAAGCATGCCAAACGATTCCACGCCACGCAGCTTGGCCGCCTTGATGGCGATGCCACCCGGCAGGCTGGCGCCGACGGTGGCCAGCGGCACGCGGATACCGACACGGGCGTTCGGCGCACCGCAGACGATCTGCAGCAGCTCGCCCTGCCCCGCATCCACCTTGCACACCTGCAGGCGGTCGGCTTCGGGATGCTTGGCGGCTTCGACGATCTCGGCCACGACAACGCCGTTCAGGCCATCACCAAGGGCGGTGACCTCTTCGACTTCCAGGCCCGACATGGTCAGTGCGTGCACCAGCGCCGCGCGATCCGCGTCGATGCTTACCAGTTCACGCAGCCAGTTTTCAGAGAATTTCATGGGAGCGACTCGTATGCGTTAAGGGCGGTTTTCGATCAGGCGAACTGACGCAGGAAGCGCAGGTCGTTTTCGAAGAACGCGCGCAGATCGCTCACGCCGTAGCGGAGCATCGCGAAGCGTTCCACGCCCAGGCCAAACGCGAAGCCGGTGTAACGCTCCGGGTCGATACCGCAGTTCTTCAGCACGGTGGGGTGCACCATGCCGCAGCCCAACACCTCGAGCCAGCGCGTGCTGCCGTCTTCGGCGTCCCAGCGGATATCCACTTCGGCCGAGGGCTCGGTGAAGGGGAAGTAGCTGGGGCGGAAACGCATCTCGAAATCGCGCTCGAAGAAAGCACGAATGAATTCGGCCAGCGTGCCCTTCAGGTCGGCGAAACTGGAGGTTTCATCGACCAGCAGGCCCTCGATCTGGTGGAACATGGGCGAGTGGGTCTGGTCGGAATCGCTGCGGTACACCTTGCCCGGCGCGATGATGCGGATCGGCGGCTGGCGCCCCTGCATCGAACGGATCTGCACCGGCGAGGTATGCGTACGCAGCAGGCGGCCGTCACCAAAGTAGAAGGTGTCGTGCATGGCGCGCGCCGGGTGGTGCGGCGGGAAGTTGAGCGCTTCGAAGTTGTGCCAGTCGTCTTCGATTTCCGGGCCATCGGCGCGCTGGTAACCCAGGCGGCCAAAGATGTCGGAAATGCGCTCGAGCGCACGGGTAATGGGGTGGATGCCGCCGTATTCGCCATCGCGGCCCGGCAGGGTCACGTCGATGCGTTCGGAGGCCAGGCGGCGGTCAAGCTCAGCCTGCTCCAGCGCCTGCTTGCGGGCGCCAATGGCATCGGTAAGGCGCTCCTTGACCCGGTTCACCTCGGCGCCGCGCGCCTTGCGCTCGTCACCGGTGAGCTGGCCCAGGGCCTTGAGGGCGGCGGTTACCGCACCGTTCTTGCCCAGCAGGGCGACACGCACGTTATCCAGCGCCTCCAGGGAGGCTGCCGATTCGATATCGCGCAGGGAGGCGTCGACGTTCTCGATCGATTCCATCGGTTTTCCTGACGTGGAAATAGAAATGGGGAGAAGGCAAGGCCTTCTCCCCACGTCATCCATCATCGCGCGATAAGACTACCGCGCGTGGTAAAGCGGATTACGCAGCCAGACTGGCCTTGGCCTTCTCTGCGATAGCGCCAAACGCCTTGATGTCGTGCACGGCGAGGTCGGCGAGGACCTTGCGGTCGACCGAGATGTTCGCCTTCGCCAGGCCGTTGATGAGGCGGCTGTACGAAAGGCCGAACTGGCGGGCAGCGGCATTGATACGGACGATCCACAGGGCGCGGAACTGACGCTTGCGCTGCTTGCGGCCGATGTAGGCGTACTGGCCAGCCTTGATGACGGCCTGGTTAGCTACGCGGAAAACCTTGCGGCGGGCGTTGTAATAACCCTTCGCACGGCCAATGATCTTCTTGTGACGACGACGGGCGGTTACGCCGCGCTTAACACGTGCCATGACTTAGTCTCCCTTAGAGATACGGCAGCATCCGAGCCACACCCTTGGTGTCGCACGGCTTGACGTGGTTGGGAGCGCGCAGGCCGCGCTTACGCTTGGTCGACTTCTTGGTCAGGATGTGCGACTTGAAGGCGTGACCGGCCTTGAACTTGCCGGATGCGGTCTTGCGAAAACGCTTCGCAGCCGCCCGGTTGGTCTTGATCTTGGGCATCGGAGTGCTCCCTTTTCAGGTTTCTGACTGATCCGGCGGCGGGCCCTGGGGACCTGCGCTTTCCTTCCTGCCGGGGACGGTTCACGGCCCATCCATACGGGCCGAGCCGGCGATTGTACACAGGAATTAAGGGTTTGTGTAGGCGCGCGCCCAACAAAAAAGGGCGCCGGGGCGCCCTTTTCTGGATCAGACCTTCTTCTTCGGGCCGATCATCATGACCATCTGGCGGCCTTCGAGACGGGGGAAGGACTCCACCACGCCGTCTTCGCCGATATCGGCCTGGATCTTCCTGGCCAGGTTCTGGCCCAGATCCTGATGGGACATTTCGCGGCCACGGAAACGGATCGTTACCTTGACCTTGTCGCCTTCCTCAAGGAACTCGCGCATCTTGCGGAGCTTGATGTCGTAATCGCCCGTATCGGTGACCGGGCGGAACTTCACTTCCTTGATTTCGACCTGCTTCTGCTTCTTCTTGGCGGCAGAAGCCTTCTTCTGGGCTTCGAACTTGAACTTGCCGTAATCCATGATCTTGCAGACCGGCGGATCGCCGTTCGGCTGGATTTCGACGAGATCCATGCCTAGCTCTTCGGCAGCCTTGATGGCGTCACGGGTGTCCATGATGCCCAACTGCTCGCCTTCGGCACCCAGCACGCGCACCTTCGGCACGCGGATCTCAGCGTTCTTGCGATTGCCCTTGTTATCGGTCGTAGCGATACCGCTATCCTCCAGAAGATTTATCTAAGTACCGGACCCGCGGCCTAGCGGCGGGTCTCGGCTTCCAAACGTTCGGCGAACTGGGCCACGGTCATGTTGCCCAGGTCCTCTCCGCCACGGGTGCGTACCGATATGGTACCCGTTTCTTTCTCGCGATCGCCGACCACGATGAGATACGGCACCCTCTGCAGCGTGTGCTCGCGGATTTTATATCCGACTTTTTCGTTGCGCAAATCGGCGTTCACCCTGAAACCTTGTCCGCCAAGGGCTTGCGCCACGTCTTGCACATAATCGGCCTGTGCATCGGTGATGCTGAACACCACGGCCTGAATGGGGGCGAGCCAGGTGGGAAGCAACCCGGCGTGATGCTCGATGAGGATGCCGATGAACCGCTCCATCGAGCCCACGATGGCCCGGTGCAGCATGACCGGGTGCTGGCGCTGGCTGTTTTCATCCACATATTCGGCGCCCAGGCGTTCGGGCATCATGAAATCGACCTGCATGGTGCCCACCTGCCAGGCACGGCCGATCGAATCCTTCATGTGGTACTCGATCTTGGGGCCGTAGAAGGCGCCCTCGCCCGGCAGCTCCTCCCATTCCACGCCCGCGGCGGAGAGCGCCTTGCGCAGTGCATCTTCGGCCTTGTCCCACACCTCATCCTTGCCGATGCGCTTTTCCGGGCGCAGGGCAATCTTCATGGCGATGTCGTTGAAGCCAAAATCCTCGTAGACCTTCATGGCCTGGGCGTGGAACGCCGCGACTTCGCCCTCGATCTGCGCCGGCGTGCAGAAGATGTGGCCATCGTCCTGGGTAAACGCACGCACGCGCATGATGCCGTGCAGCGCGCCGGAGGGCTCGTTGCGGTGGCAACCACCGAACTCGCCGTAGCGGATCGGCAGGTCGCGGTAGCTATGCAGGTTGGTGTTGAAGATCTGGATGTGGCCGGGGCAATTCATCGGCTTCAGCGCATAGGTGCGCTTTTCCGATTCGGTAAAGAACATGTTCTCGTGGTAGTTGTCCCAGTGGCCGGACTTCTTCCACAGGCTCACGTCCATGATCTGCGGGCCGCGCACTTCCTGGTAACCGCTCTTCTTGTAGACGCCGCGGACGTACTGCTCCACCGCCTGCCAGATCGCCCAGCCCTTGGGGTGCCAGAAGATCATGCCCGGCGCTTCTTCCTGCATGTGAAACAGGTCGAGCTGCTTGCCGATGCGGCGGTGATCGCGCTTTTCGGCTTCTTCCAGCTGGTGCAGGTAGGCCTTGAGATCCTTGTCGTTCAGCCACGAGGTGCCGTAGATGCGGGTCAGCATCTCGTTGTTGGAATCGCCGCGCCAGTAGGCGCCGGCCACCTTCATGAGCTTGAACGCGCGCAGCTTGCCGGTGTTGGCCACGTGCGGGCCACGGCACAGGTCGGTGAACTCACCCTGGGTGTAGAGCGAAAGCTCTTCGTTCGCCGGGATGCTTTCGATGATCTGGGCCTTGTATTCCTCGCCCAGGCCGCGAAAGAACGTAATCGCCTCGTCGCGGCTCTTCACCGAGCGCGTGACCGGGATCTGTTCCTTCACGATCTTCTCCATCTCGGCCTGGATGGCGTCGAGGTCATCGGGCGTGAAAGGCCGCTCGTAGGCGAAATCGTAGTAGAAGCCGTTATCGATAACCGGGCCGATCGTGACCTGCGCGCCGGGGAAAAGGCGCTGCACGGCCTGGCCCAGCAGGTGGGCCGTCGAATGGCGCAGGATATCGAGCGCCTCGGGGCTCTTCTCAGTGATGATCTCGAGCTTCGCATCGTGATCGATAGGGAAGCTGGCATCCACCAGCTTGCCGTCGACCTTGCCAGCCAGCGTGGCTTTGGCCAGGCCGGCGCCAATGGAGGCGGCAACATCCTGGACGGTAACAGCGTGGTCGAACGGGCGCTGGCTGCCGTCGGGTAGCGTGATCTGGATCATGGGGTGTGAATTCCGGACAAACAAAAAGGGCGCCAGGCGCCCTTCGGGAAACAACGAAGACGTGGCGGGGGGCTCAGGTTGGGAAGCGCGTAGTCCGCATGTCGCACACTCGGCCGGCGTTACCGCGGGCCACCTTTTCGTTGGGGTTACTACGTTAAAGCTAAGTCTTGTGGGGGTTGGTGTCAATCAGGGCCAAGGCGCCCCAACAGACCGGAGGCGCGCTGGGTCTTGCGGGCCACGGCATAGGCCAGGACATCGGGCGCCGCCAGCAGGGTGAAATGGCGGCGGGCGCGGGTGACCCCGGTATAGACGAGTTCGCGGGTGAGTACGGGGGATGGCTCAGGCGGCAATGCCAGTGCCGTGTGCTCGAACTCTGAGCCCTGCGACTTGTGCACGGTCATGGCGTAAACCGTTTCCACGGCGGTCAGCCGGCTTGGCGTCACCAGGCGGACACGTTCGCCATCACCTTCATCCATGACCAGGAAGGCCACGCGCAGGACAGTACCGCCCTGCCCATCCGGCATGGCAAGGGTGACGCCGATATCGCCATTCATCAGCCCAAGCGCGTAGTCATTGCGCACGATCATCACCGGCCGGCCTTCGTACCAGCCCGTCGTGGCGCGGATGAGCCCCCGATCGAACAGCCCCTGCGCGATGCGCTCATTCTGAGTCACCACACCGGCATCGCCGGCGCGCGTGGCGCATAACAACTGAAAACGGCCGTAGGCGACAAGGGCGCCGCGCGCCCACGCCATGTGCGCGTCATCGCCAGCGCCCGCAACGGGGCGATGGGCAGCGATCCATTCGAGATAGTGGCGGTGCCCAGGAGCATCGCCACGGCCATCGATCGACAGCGCCGCGACACCGGCGGACGTACCCGACATGCGACTGATATCGGCGAACATGCCACTGGCGAACGCCGCCGCAACGGCAGGCACGTCGCCCTGGTTAATCGCGCCCGCCAAGGCGCCGATACCGCTTTCGCTGCCGAAGCGGCGGCTTCGCCGGAGCATGGTGATGTGCTGGTCGAGCGGCCAGGCGCTGGCTGCATCTGTCCATGCCGTCACATCGGCGGCCGCCACATCGAGCAGCCATGTCCGCGTGGCCTCATCGTAATGGCCGGGTTCGGCACGTGCGCACAGGTCGCCAAGGACGGCGCCCGCCTCCACGGAGGAAAGCTGGTCCTTGTCGCCCAGCAGGAAAAGCCGCGCGCCCGCCGGAAGCGCGTCGAGAGTGGCCGCCATCATTTCCAGGTCGATCATCGATGCCTCGTCGATGACGAGAACATCGACGTGCAGCGGGTTATCGGCGTTGTGCAGGAACGCACGGGTGTCCGGGCGGCTACCCAGCAGACGATGCAGCGTGGTGACTTCGGCCGGTATGCCTTCGCGTACCGCGGCATCGACATCCAGCTGCGCCACCTGCGCGGCGATGGATGCATTCAGGCGTGCGGCCGCCTTACCGGTAGGCGCCGCCAGCCGGATTCGCAAGCGCGGCTGGCCTGCTGCCACGGCCAGCGTCTGCAGCAGGCCGAGAAGGCGCACGACGGTCGTGGTCTTGCCGGTGCCGGGGCCACCTGTTATCACGGCGAACGCGCTACGCGCAGCGATGGCGCAAGCGATCTTCTGCCAGTCGATATCCTCGCCAGCGCCCGCAGCGGGGAACAACCGTCCCAGCTCTTCGCGCAAGCCAGCGGGAACGGCCACTGGCGCAAGCCGCGCCACGATGGCGGCGGCGACACGCGCCTCGTCGCGCCAGAACCGGCGGAGATAGAGCAGCGAACCATCCAGCACGAGGGGTGATGCAGGTTCGCCACCGGGCAAGGCGACGAGCGGCGAGCTGGCCAGCCAGCCGGATGCACCGGAAAGGCCGGGCTCACGCTCGCCCAACGTGCTGACATCGACGCAGATGTGGCCTTCGGCAAGCTCACGGCTGAGCAGAGCCGCCGATGCGAGTACGCGAGGATCAGCCTGGGGATCCAGCGTACCAAGGAAGCGCGCGAACGCCCTGTCCATGGCCCGGAGCCTTCCTTCCTCAGCGGCACGATCGAGCCACGCATGGATGTCGGTGATCATGCGGCCCCCCCCTGGAACAGCTGATCCATGGCGTCGATCATCGCCTTGGGTGGCCGCTCGACGTGTACGCCATGGCCATGCCCATCCATGCCGCGCAGGTAGAGGTAGGCGGCACCGCCGATATGCGTGTCGTAATCGTAGGCAGGCCCGAGGCGACTACGCAGCAGGCGATGCAGCGCGAGGAGATACAGCGAGTACTGCAGCTCATACCGTGAATCCAGGATGGAAGCGCGCATGGCCTCGGCCGTGTACGCATGCTGGTCGGGGCCCAGCCAGTTCGATTTGTAATCGATGATGTACCAGCGCCCGTCATGTTCGATGATCAGGTCGATGAAGCCCTTGAGCATGCCGTTGAGCGTATCGCTGGTAAGCGCAACGCGTGATAGGCCCTCCAGGGTGTGTTCGCGCACGATGCGGTCAAGCGCAACCGTATCCACGTGGCGCGTCTCGAACAGGAACTCGAGTTCGGCGCGGTAACGCGACGGATCATCAAGTTCGGCAAGCGCCACGGCCCCGCCATCGGGCAGTGGCATCGGCGTGCGCAGCAGCTGGAGCAGCCAGTCGGCGAGGAGATCGATCGCACCCTGCCAACCACGGCGCTCGCAGCGGCGGGCAACCGTATCACGCAGGCGCGCGGGGTCGCCTGCGACCATGGCAAACCCCTCCTCGGCGATCCATTCGAGCAGGTCATGCAGGAACGTGCCCGCGTCTGCACCTCGGTGGAAGCCATGAATGCTATCGGGATCTGCCACCGTCGCGACCGGCTCGCTGACGTACTCGGCGATGACATCATCGCTGGCGGTTTCCGGCACCGGAAATTCCGGCGCCGCCTCGTCGTAACGGAGGCCGCTATAGCTGGCGATGCGCCAGGGTTCGGCTCGGGCGAGCCTGGGTTCTCGCGGAGGCAGCGGCTTGTCGTCGCGCACGGGCGGCAGGTAGCGGCGATCGTCCGGCGCCGGCATGTAATCGACGGCCACCGAAGGCTGCCCCTGGGCGAGGGATGTCAGCAGCCCGGCGAGGGCTCCGTTGTCAATTTCCACGCCGCCTGTCAGCAAATGGCCGAAGGCGCTGCGGTGCACCTGCGGCTTCTTCGCGTTGCCGGCCGCCACGGGCGCCACACCGAGCCAGCAGGCGTGACGGGCGCGGGTCAGCGCCACGTAGAGCAGGCGCAGGTCCTCCTGCAAGGCCGCACGCTCGGCGGCCTCCTTGGCCTCCGACACGGCCGGGCCACCCTGCTTCTCACTGAGCAGTTCGAGCGAGATGCCCTCGCCATCGTGATAGCGGTAACCCTGCCCCGAACGCGACCTGCCGCTGGCGCAGACAAACGGCAGGAACACCAGCGGGTATTCCAGGCCCTTGGATTTGTGGATGGTGATGACCTTAACGAGGTCATCGTCGCTTTCGAGCCGCACGATCTGGTCGTCGCCATGGTGGCTCGCCGTATCGGTGATGCGCTCGGCGAGATAGCGGATCAGCGCCTGTTCGCCTTCCAGTGCCGCTGCCGCCTGCTGTAGCAGTTCGGCCAAGTGCAGCACGTTGGTCAACGCACGCTCGCCATGCTCCATGGCAAGCAACCGCGCGGGCAGGTCGAAGACATGCAGCAGCCGGTGAAGCATGGCTAGCACGCCGGCATGGCGCCATGTCTCGCGCAGCTCCATGAGCTCCCTGCCGCGCGCCTCCCAGTGCAACTCATCGGTATTCAGGCGCTCCAGTTCGGCAAAGCCAAGGTGCAGCGTGCGCGTGGCTAGCGCCGCCCGCATGGCGGTATCGGACGACGGCTCCGCGACAGCGCGTAGCCAGAAGAGCAGGTCCCCCGCCTCCACGCTTTCCCACACCGAGTCGCGATCGGACAGGAACACGCTGCGCACGCGGCGTTCGCCGAGCGCCGCGCGCAACTCGGATGCCTCGGCATGACTCCGGACCAGCACCGCGATATCGGCCGGACGCAGCACCCGTAATTCACCGTCGTCACCCAGGAAGCCCGCTGTGCCACGGGCGGCCTCATCAAGCAGGCGCACGATCTCGCTGGCGCAAGCCGCAGCCATCTCCATGCGGTAGAAGCGCACGCCGATGGGTTGCTCGTCATCAAGCAGCCACACGTGCAAGGCGGCCTGTGCGGCACCGTTGCGCACGAAGCGCTCACCACGCCCGCGCGCGCGTACCGGCGCGAATGGGAGGCCGCGATCGTCGAAATGGAACGCGCCGGTAGCATGCCGTTCACCATTCGAAAACAGCGCATTGACCGCATCGACCATGCCCGTCGTGGAGCGGAAATTCGTATCCAGGCTGTAATGCGGCGCATCGGCTTCGGCGCGCGCCGCAAGGTAGGTATGGATATCCGCACCGCGAAACGCGTAGATGGCTTGTTTGGGATCGCCGATCAGCAACAGCCCTGACTCGCTGGCCGCGCGGTACACCGTGCGGAAAATGCGGTACTGCAGCGCATCGGTATCCTGGAATTCATCGATGAGCGCGAGTGGATACTGGCGGCGGATGGTCGCGGCGAGGTCCGTGCCTGCCGGCGTGGCCAGCGCACGGTCCAGTCGCGACAG
Source organism: Luteibacter sp. 621 (assembly GCF_050435445.1). Classification (NCBI taxonomy): domain Bacteria; kingdom Pseudomonadati; phylum Pseudomonadota; class Gammaproteobacteria; order Lysobacterales; family Rhodanobacteraceae; genus Luteibacter; species Luteibacter sp. 621. The sequence goes on from NZ_JBNDKI010000003.1 coordinate 254,483, forward strand.
CAGGTCGTCGAATCCGATCTGCGCACGCCGGCGTTTTTGGGCTGCGAACCGTTCGCGCACCCGCTCCACCGCATCCGCCAGGATGACGTGCCGCACGGCCACGCGCGACGCCTGCCATTCCGCCCAGTGTTCAAGGGCGGCGAACGCCGGATGTTCAGGGCGCGTCTTGCCCTTGCCCGTTGCCTTGCCCAGGCGGGCGCTGCCGTAACGTGCGATATCGAAACCGCCCGCGTCTCCGGACGCCGCCCAGCGGCGCATCGCCATCATGTCCGCGGGTATGCGATCGGGCTTGTACCAGCCGTTGTGCAACACCTTGCCAGCGACGGCATCGGTAACCTGCTTGCTTATCGCATCGGCATCGCCACCCCACGCACGCGCAGCGATCGCCATACGTTCGCGATCCTCATCATCCCAGGCACGGCGAGCCGCCAGTAAGGCTTCCAGCCCCTCACCCACGGCCAGAACGGCACCATCGACGCGCAGCGTCGCCTCGCCGCCAGCCAACAGCGGCTTGAGCGAGCGCAGAAGGTCGTCGGGTGTACGCCATTCGGACTGGATAGCGGCGAGCGTGGCTTCGTCCAGCGGATAAAATGTTTGCCGCCAGTAATCGCGCACGCACTCCGCGAGGAGCTCGCTCTCGTCAGGCTCCAGCGTCTGCGCAAAGGCATGCCCGCTGCCGAACGCATGCTGGGTGAGCATGCGCTGGCTCCAGCCGTGGATGGTGAAGATCGCGGCTTCATCCATCCATTGCGCGGCCAGCTCAAGGCGGCGCGCGCAAGCCGGCCGCTGTTCGGGCGCATAGGCACCGATGAGCTCATCCAGCAGCGGTTCGCCAGCCGCGCCGGCGCGAAAGCCTGTGGCAGCCTCGACCAGGCGTGCGCGGATACGCTCACGCAACTCCTGGGTTGCCGCCTCGGTGAATGTCACGACGAGAATCTGCGGGGGCAGCAGTGGCTGCGGCAAGCCATGGCCCAGTACCGCGCGTACGTAAAGCGCCGCAATGGTCCATGTCTTGCCCGTGCCGGCGCTGGCTTCGATAAGGCGCACGCCATGGAGCGGCAAGGCCAGTGGCTGCAGTGGTTCGACGGCGAACATCATGCCTGCTCCACCTTCAGCGCGCTGCGGAACGTGCGGAAGATGCCAAGCTGGTTCACGAAGCCAGCGGCCAGCATGGTGTCGAAATCCGGCCACGCACGTGCGAGGTAGGGGTCGCCATCCACCTCGCCCCGGGCGAATTCATCGGCCGGGGCGTAGGCGCGCCGCGCGGCGGCTTCGGCGGCCTCATCGTCACCCGCGGCGATCCAGGCAAGCGCCGTCTTCATGGCGACGGGAAGCGGCCGCGACATGCCCGCGCGCCACGCGCGCAACAGCGTACCCAGCGCTTCAATCGCAGCATCGCGCTCCATGGGTTCCATCACGATCGTTCCGTCGGGGCCGATGTAACGCGTCTCCACCGCAAACCCCGCGGCTTGTGCCACCAAGTGATCAACCCACGGCATGACCACGCGGTGCGCCAGTGGACGGCCTTCCGTGTCGAGTACGCCCGACGGCGAGACGAGCAGCGCGGCGAGCGCACCTTCGGCGTTCGCGCGCAAGCCCGCGAGCCAGTCTTCGATGCGAATGCCATCGATCGACAGACGGACCTCGCACTTTTCCGCTTCTACTGGCCAGCGCCGGCGCTCGGCCACGTATCGGCCATAAACGGCAGCCGCGCCTTCTTCGAGTTCGCGCCGCACGGGCCCTGCAAACCCGCCCATCGGCAGCATGCCACTGCGTTGCAGGCGGGCCGTGGCCGCGGCGATGGCCGTGCCCGATGATTGCGTTTCACGCAAGGCTGCACGCAGGACCGCGTCGGTCATGGTGTACCGATCAAGGCCATCCAACGCAAACGGCTCCAGCGCCTCGCTGGCAACATCCGGAAGCTCGAAGCGCACGCCAAGGCGCGCCTGGAAAAATTCGCGGACCGGATGGCGAAGGAAGCGACGCAGCGTTGCCAGGCCAATCGCACGATCCGCTGACCATGGCGGCAGGCTATCGCCCGCCGTGGCCGCAGCGCCATCATGCACGTGGCGCCACTCGTTAGCATAAGTAAACAGTCTGTCGTCGCCGGCACGGAAATACATCGGGCTGAATGGCTGCAACGGATGTTCAACGGTAAGCCGGTGCAAGAGTTTGCCACCCTCCGCATCGCGCCATGCCGCGGCAAGGTAATCGCGCAGCTGCCCCACCAGCACCGAGGGTGCGCGCTCGGCGTTGTCGCGCGCACTGCGCCCTACCCAGCCGATATGTAGTGCATCACGCGCGGAAAGGAGCGCCTCGAGGAAGAGGTAACGATCATCCTCGCGGCGCGAGCGATCACCAGGCCGCCATGCGCCCGGCCGCGCCATGAGATCGAAATCCATGGGCGGCCGCGCTCGCGGGTACGCTCCGTCGTTCATACCGAGCAGGCACACGAGGCGGAAAGGAATGGCACGCATGGGCATGAGCGTGCCAAAACTCACCGCGCCCGCGAGGAAACGCTTGGAGAGCCCGCCGTCATCGAGCTGGCCAAGCCAGGCCTCGCGAACCACATCGACCGGAATGGGCTCATCGAAGCCAGCCTCCAGGCAGGCACGCTCCCACGCATCGAGTGCATCGAGCAGACGCTCCTCGCGCATGCGGTCATCGGGATCGGTAGGCCGGAAGAAATCACGCAACAAGGCTCGGAGCCGCTCGCCCCAGACCGCCGCGGGCGCAGGCAGCGCCATGGCACGCCAGTGCGCCCCTAGCCGCTCCACCAGATCGGCAAGCGGGCCGACAAGCTGCGCATCGAGCCCACCCACTTCGCCATAAGGCTCGATGTCGCCCCATGCCTCGCCCTGGCCTACCGCGTACCCAAGCAGCATGCGGCGCAGGCCGAACAGCCAGGTGTTCTGTTCCAGGGCGGGCAGGCCCAGGGAAGCACGCTGCTCCGCATCGAGCCCCCAGCGGATGCCCGCACCCTCCACCCAGCGATGGAGTAGCGGCAAGTCGTCATCGCCGAGGCCGAAACGCTGCCGCAGGGCCGGGACATCGAGCAGGTCCGCCAAATCGCCCGCGCCGAAGCGGGATTCGATCATGCCCATGAGCATATCCAGCGCCATCACCATCGGGACCGTGCCGCGTGACGCGCGATCGGCAATGCTGTAGGGCACATAACGTGCGTCGTTCCGGGGCACCCGGCCGAAGACAGCATCGATGTGCGGTGCGTACGTATCGATATCCGGCACCATGACGATGACGTCACGCGGCAAGATCGGTTCGCCGCCGCGTGCCGAAGCCTCGAAGCGAGCCAGCAACTGGTCGTGCAGAATTTCGACCTCCCTCTGCGGGCCGTGCGCAACGTGGAAGGCAATGGAATCATCACCCGAGGTCACTTCGACCGGGTCAGCTGGCAACGGCTCCAGATCAAGGATCGCGCCCTGCACCTGGCCCAGCAGCGACGTCGACGGTGGATCCTCAAAGAAATCGATGCGCTCGTCCCACGCCGTGAACCGCTTGCGGTAGGTCTCCGGGTGATCGAATTCATCGAGCATGCGTATGTAATCGCGCCCCTGCTTTCCCCATGCAGCGAGCAGTGGATTGGCGTAGAGGTGCAGGTCGCCCTCGTCCGGCATGGCCGGGACACCTGGCTTGGCCTGCTGCCGGCGGCGTTCCGCGCGAAGCAACTCACGATCGTCGACGATATCGGCCCAGTAGTGCCGGCAAGGGTTCAATACGACCAGCACGACCTGCGACCAGCGCGACAACGCCGACAGCGCCTCGAGCGTCTGGCGTGGCAGCGACGACATTCCGAACACCACGATGCGCCGCGCCAGTGCCGCCGGCCGCACGGTGGCCGTGGCCGCGGCTTCGAGGAACCTGGCGTGCACGGCCGCGCGGTGTCCATCAGCCTCGGCCGGCCCGACATCCTCGAGCAGCCGCCGCCAGAGCGCTGCCTGCCAGCGATCGCCCTCCGCCATCGGGGCTTGACCACCCCGCGCATCGCGCATGACATCGTGCCCGGCGGCCCAGTCATCGAGCCAATCGGCGCGATACACCTGGTAGCCGTCGTAGAGATCGGCGAGGCGCTCAGCCAGTTGGTGGCATTTGCGCGCATCGCCGCCGTCGCCCAGGAATACGGCAAGCGGTTCGAATATCGATTCGCGCGCCAGCGCCGGCAGCAACCGCATCAGGCGCCAGATAAGCCGGGACTTGTCGAACGGCGATTCCGGCGGCACCGCGTCGCGGCCCAGTACGGCCCGGTACGCATCCCAAAGGAACCGTCCGGGCAGCTCCACGTGCACCGCGGCGGCGATGCCCAGCCCGCCATCGGCCTCCGCCCGCGCCAGAGCAAGGCGAAACCATTGTGCGATACCGTTGGACTGGACCAGCACGCGTTCATCCTCCAGCGGACGAAGCGGGGCCTGGCGGAGCCAGCCCACCAGGATATCGCGCAGATCTTCGAGGCGATTGCCGTGCAGGACCATGAGGCCTGGTTCGACGGGGTGCGTTTCGTTCAAGTGCCAGCTCCGTCGGCGGGGTGGATAACACGGGCCATCGTGGCTGAAACAGATCTCACGTGACGAGACCTCAGAACGGCTTCGCCACCACGAGGTACACGATGGCAAGTAGCACAAGCACCGGCAATTCGTTGCCGATGCGCAGCGCCTTCGACGAAGGCAGCGGGCCACCCGCCATGCTGCGCTTGAGCGCCCTGCCCGTCCAGATGAAGTACCCCAGCATGAGCACAACCAGCGCGAGCTTGGCGTGCAACCAGCCGCCCGCGATTCCGAAATACAGCCATAGCGCTAATCCGAAAATGAGCGCCATGCCGAACATGCTGTGGCCGAACTTGTACAAGCGGCGCCCCATGAGCTCCAGCCGCGCCTTGACCGCCGCGGGCTCGCCTTCCGCCTCCTTGATGTTCACCAGGATGCGCGGCAGGTAAAACACCGTGGCCATCCAGGCGATGACGAAGACGATGTGCAGGGATTTGATCAACAGGTAAGCCATCGGCGGCGCTCCCTTGGAAAGGCATGAGTGTAGCCCGCCGGCGGCTTACCGAGGTGCGGCAGGGAGCCTCATGGGAGGCGCATGACCTGGTACATGGCCTGCGCACCCGCGAAGCCAAGCGTACCGCCGAGTGCGGCAATGGCCGTGATCATGCCCCACAACCGGTGCCGGTACCGGATGAGATCCTGGACATCGCACTCGACGACGCGAAGGCGCCGGTCGATATCCTTGGTGTCGTGGCTCACGATACCTACGGCCTGCTCGATGTCGCCTGCTCGAGTTTCCAGCCGCTCCAGACGACCTTCCACCCGGTCAAGGCGGGTATCCAGGCGCTGAAAGTTCTCATTGGTGCGGCGTACGTGATCATCGAACCGGCTGAGGAACGCATCGAAGCGGGCATCGGAGCGCGCCATGCGCTCCTGCAGGCAGGTCCAGTCAGCGGCGGATAAGGCCCATTCGGTCATGGCTTTGGCATCCAGGCGGGGGGAGCCACAAGCATCCGCATCAGCGCGGGATACGAACAGGCGCCGGCGCTCGACAGGACACGTAGGAAAGCGCTGACAAACGCGTCAACGACTCAGAACCGGTCCGTGGTGGCCAGGTAGCGCCACTGGCCGGGCTCCATGCGAGACATGGAGATACGCCCGGCGCGGAGCCGCTTGATCCCCAGGACCTGTAGCCCAACCGCATCGCACATGCGCACCACGGTCTCTGGCGAAATACGCTTCAGTGCGAAGCGCAGGTGTGTTTCGTTCTGCCAACTCACCTTGATCGGCGGTAGCGCATAGTTATCAAACACCAGGCCATGGTTAAGCAGCGCCAGGCCATTCGGCGCGAGGCGGCCGGAAACTTCGACGACGAGCTCTTGCTCGATACGCTCAAAGTCTTCCTGCAGGCGCCGCTTCACCCGCCAATCCTGGGTGAACACCACCAGCCCGCTGGCCATGTCGGGCAACGGCAATACGGACTCAAGCCGGGCGAAGTGCCGGTGCAGGAGCCGAACCCCCGATGGGTCGTGCTCGATATGGTTTTCGACTCGCACGAGCGCCCTCGCGTCATCCGCGCTCATGCCTGCCGGCTTGTTCAGCACCATGGATGCGGGCTCGGGGGGCGTCAGCTTCGCATTGGGATCAATCTCGATGCGCTCATCCAGCACCTTGAACTGCGGCTGCTCCACGACCACGCCATCGACGCGCACCCAGCCGCCCTCGATATACATTTCGGCATCGCGGCGCGAGCACTGGGCCAGCGCGGCCACGCGCTTGGCAAGGCGGATGGGTTCGTTCATCAGGGAGACCCCGGGGCCAGGCAAGAAAAAAGGAGCCGCAGGGGCTCCTTAGTCGTCATCTTCGTCCCACATTTCCTATTGAGGAAAGTGGTGGGCGGTACAAGGATCGAACTTGTGACCCCTACCATGTCAAGGTAGTGCTCTACCGCTGAGCTAACCGCCCGAAGAGCTGCGCAGTTTACCGATGCCCGGCGGCGGGCGCAAGAGGGGCCGGATAAATTGAGTCCGGCCCGCCCGGCTCAGCGGAGCGCCCGCTCACGCAGCCTGTGGATTTCGTCGCGGACCTTGCCGGCCTCCTCGAATTCAAGATTCTGGGCGTGCTTGTACATCCGCGCCTCCAGCTTCTTGATCATCGAGCCCACCTGCTCCGGATTCAGGGCGCTGTAGTCGGCGGCCGCCTCGGCCACCTTCTTCGCTTCCTTGCCCTTCTTGCCCTTGCCCCGCGAGCCAAAATCGGAGCGCGCGCCTTCCATGATATCGGCAATACGCCGGACCACGGTCTTGGGGGTAATGCCATTGGCCTCGTTGTATGCAACCTGACGCTCACGGCGACGCGCCGTCTCGTCCATCGCCTCCTTCATGGACCCGGTGATCTCATCGGCATAAAGGATTGCCTTGCCGCGGACGTTTCGCGCCGCACGGCCGATCGTCTGGATCAGCGACCGCGTGGAACGCAGGAAGCCCTCCTTGTCAGCATCGAGCACCGCCACCAGCGATACCTCGGGCATATCCAGGCCCTCGCGCAGCAGGTTAATTCCCACGAGCACGTCGAATTCGCCCAAGCGGAGGTCACGGATAATCTCCGTACGCTCCACCGTCTCGATATCGGAATGCAGGTAGCGCACCTTCACATCGTGCTCGGACAAATAGTCCGTGAGGTTTTCCGACATGCGCTTGGTAAGCGTCGTGACCAGCACGCGATCGCCCATGGCGATACGCTTCCGGATTTCGCCAAGGAGGTCGTCCACCTGGGTCCGGACCGGCCGCACTTCCACTTCCGGATCGATCAGGCCCGTGGGGCGCACCACCAGCTCGACGATGTTGTTATCCGAATGCTCCAGTTCGTACTTGGCAGGCGTGGCCGACACGTAAATCGCGCGCGGCGCCCGGCGCTCCCACTCGTCGAACTTGAGCGGACGGTTATCCATGGCCGATGGCAGGCGGAACCCGAACTCAACCAGCGTCTCCTTGCGCGAGCGGTCACCTTTGTACATGGCGCCAAGCTGCGGCACGGTCACGTGCGACTCGTCGACCACCATCAAGGCGTCCGGCGGCAGGTAATCGAACAGCGTGGGCGGCGGCTCGCCCGGCCCGCGCCTGGTCATGTGCCGCGAGTAGTTCTCGATGCCCTGGCAGAACCCGACCTCGGCCATCATTTCCAGATCGAAGCGAGTGCGCTGCTCCAGGCGCTGGGCCTCGACCAGTTTGTTATCCCGGTAAAGCTGCTCCAGCCGCTCGGAAAGCTCGACCTTGATGGTTTCCATCGCATTGAGCACGCTTTGCCGCGTCGTCGCGTAATGCGTTTTCGGATACACGGTCCAGCGAGGCACTTTGCGCAGCACTTCGCCCGTCAGCGGATCGAACAACGACAGGTTTTCCACATCGCCGTCGAAGAGTTCAATACGCAGTGCTTCGGCTTCCGATTCCGCCGGGAACACATCGATGATTTCGCCGCGCACGCGATAGGTGCCGCGCCGCAATTCCATCTCGTTGCGGACATATTGCAATTCCGTGAGCTGGCGGATCAGTGCACGCTGGTCCACGTGATCGCCCCGGGACAGGATAAGGCGGAGGCTCATGTAATCCTCGGGATCACCGAGGCCATAGATGGCCGATACCGTGGCCACGATCAATGCATCCTTGCGTGAGAGCAAGGCCTTGGTCGCCGCCAGTCGCATCTGCTCGATGTGATCGTTGATGCTCGAATCCTTCTCGATGAAGGTATCCGATGCCACCACGTACGCTTCGGGCTGGTAGTAATCGTAGTAGCTGACGAAATACTCCACTGCGTTATTCGGAAAGAACTCCTTGAACTCGCCGTAGAGCTGCGCTGCCAGGGTCTTGTTCGGCGCCAGCACGATCGTCGGCTTCTGGACCTTCTCGATTACATTGGCAATGGTGAAGGTCTTACCCGAGCCGGTCACGCCAAGGAGCGTCTGCGAGGCGAGCCCCGCTTCAAAACCATCGGTCAGGCGGCGAATGGCCTCGGGCTGGTCACCGGAGGGCTGGTACGGTGAGACGAGCTGGAAACGGTCAGTCATGGCCGACAATATGCTGGCGAAAGCCTTGAGTTTAAAGGCGCTGCGCCTACACGGCGTGAGGCAGGCGGCTGACAGATGCGCGGCCTGACCTGCGCGATGCTGGGGAGCCCTGCCCGGATATCGCCATGCCTCGCCACCAGCGTGCCTTCACCCTCACCGAGCTCGCCGTGGTCGCGCTGATTCTCGCCCTTGCAGCGGCCCTTTCCGTGCCTGCGCTCGGCAACGCGATAGCCCAGGCCCGCCTGCGCACGGTGGCCGACACACTGGCTGATGACCTGGCTTCGGCCAGGCGGGCCGCCATCACGCGCGGGGGCGACATCACGATCTGCCCCAGCCGCGGCGGCCGTCGGTGCACGCCAGGAGCAAGCTGGCACCATGGCTGGATTATCCGCCACGGTGTTGTCGTCCTTTCGGCGCATGACCGCCTTCCGGGACGGCTCGCGAGCCACACATCCGGGGGCCACGACCGCATCGCGTTCGATGGGGGCGGCCGGTCGCCTGGCACCAATGCCACGATCACGCTGTGCGTCCGTAAACGGCCAGCCACGGCCATTTCCTTAGTCAATTCGGCGGCGGGCCGCATCCACGCCGAGCCTGCTGAAGCGCCTGCGGCAGGCGCCTGTGCGCGGTCGGGTGAAAACAATCGTTAAGAACGCTTGACAGCCCCCCGCAAGATCCACAAAATACGTGGCTCCCCGCCCGAATAGCTCAGCCGGTTAGAGCACTTGACTGTTAATCAGGGGGTCGTTGGTTCGAGTCCAACTTCGGGCGCCAAATTTAAAAGGCCGTGCAGCGATGCGCGGCCTTTTTCTTTGGCTCAGGAAACAGGTAACGGGATGTGGATCCAGTGACCTGCCTGGCTCTCCCGGAACACTTTTACAGCACGGCCGCGGTTCTTCAACGCGGTAGCTGATGAAAAGGCAAACGCGACCGCCTGCCCTTCACGCGCAAACTCGGTGCGCTCGCCACCGGGTACAACCACACGCCACATGCGCTCATTCATGGCCGGGAAAAAGATAAACACCGGCAGCACGCCCATCTTGTCATTCATTTGCTGCGGCGCCTGCGGAGTTCCATGCGAACATTCCAGGAGGTTTCGCCAACTAGCTGCACGGCGCTGATCAGGTCGAGCTCGGAAACGCCGAGAACCCGCGTCCAATAATTCACATCGGACGGACGGGCCAGATCGACCCGCGCGAGGTCGGCAGGCCGGGATGGGACAAGTTTGACGGGCATAACCTAGCCTCGGCCGGAAAGAACACTTGTCCCACCTCGGGTGTTACGTGCGTGTTACGCCCGGCACTAGCTCTCGATCTGCGTAATTGACACCACTTTTCCGCCGACGACCTCGACCTGCACACTCTTTCCGCCCTGGAAGTATTCCAGCCGGTAACCCTGCAAGCCGCCCCTCGACGTTTCGATGGGCGTTTCACGATCTGGCTTGCCAGCGACCTGGCGCAACCGCCCCTCACTGTCGCCCGTACTCACCACCTGGGAATTGACGCGCCAGGTATCGGAAGCGATGGCGGGCACGGCAAGGGCTGCGAGGAACAGCCCGACGATGACTCGCTTCATGCGTATCTCCTTGTCATGGTGTGGGGCAGCCTACGCCGCCCGTTCGGCAGCAACAAGTTGCGAAAGTGACGCCCCACAGGTGGCGTTCAGGGCGCTCGCCAGCACTTGCAGCACATGCCGACCTAATGTGCAGGGAACTAGATTGGGCCAACATCCCTTGCCGGAGCCTCCGCATGCTGCTTCACCGCCCTGGCAAGTCAGCATGCGCCGCCGCCCTGCTGTGCGGCGCAAGCATCGCGACGGCAGCCACCGTGCCGACCGACAACCCACGGCTAACGGCGATGGACAAGGCGCTCGATGTGGCTGCCACCACATTCTTCAGCAATACCTGCCACGCGGGCCTGTCTGTCGCCGTCGTGACGCCCGAGGGAAGCCGCGTATACGACTACGGGCTTGCGAACCGCGCAACCGGTGCGCCACCGCGGCCCGACAGCGTGTACGAGATCGCCTCGGTGACCAAGAGCTTTACCGCCGCACTGGCCGCTTATGCCGTTTACAGCGGCAAGATGTCGCTTGACGGGGACTTTCGACGGTATCTATCGGGCGCCTACCCCAACCTTACGCGCGATGGCCACCCCGTAACGCTTGCAGGCCTGCTTACGCACCGCTCAGGCATGCCGCGCGATATCCCCGACACCGATGCCGTTTATGCCGCGCAGGATCCGCGCGCGCTTCCTGCGGGTCTCATAGCGCTGGCACAGGGCCAGAATGGAAAGACGTTTCTCAGCGCGCTGAAGAGCACGCCGTTACGCAGCATCCCAGGCGCCGTCGAGCAGTACTCAAATGCCGGGTTCCTTCTGATCGGAGCCGGGCTCGAGCACATCTATGGCGTGCCCTATGCCGACCTCCTCAAGAAGCAGATCCTTGAACCACTACGCATGGCCTCCACGACGCTTGCACTTACCCCCGCATTGAAGGCGCGGCAGGTGACGGGTTACGACATGTTTGGCGAGCTGGCACCCGATCACCCGGCCAACGCCGGTGCGGCTTGGGGCATCTGGTCAACCCCTGAAGACCTTGCCCGGTACGTGCGCTGGCAACTGGATAGCGCGAATCCGGTGGTCGCCCTGTCCCACAAGCCGCTTGTGCACGGCACCGACGAGGATATCGCCATGGCCTGGCACCTTGAGCAGGCGCGAGGGGAGCCCATCATTTCCCACGGCGGCGGCAGCTTCGGGACCTCAAGCCAGATGGTGCTGTTCCCTCACAGCAACCAGGGCTTCGCACTGCTTGCCAACGACACCTGCAAGGGCACGGAAGGCGCACTCAAGAAACTGGCGATCGACGCGCATTTCGCCGTCGCCCCGTAAGAGCGAGGACTCCGCCTACACGCGAAGCCGACCTCAGAAACTCCTCGGTGTATCGCCTCGCCTAGCCACATCTTGAGGCGACTCTCAGGGCTTCGAGACGTTCGGGTTGCCGGCAATGTACCAACGCCATAGCAAGTCAGTGCCCTCACGGATGCCGATGCGCGCAGAGCCGGGAACGTTCTCCGGCGCCGGTGTTCCGTCATCGAGCACGGTGTAACCGTCGCGCGCGCGAACCAGATCAATGCCGTTCTGCTCGCCCGTGATACCCAGCGCCTGGGTCAGCCTGGCCGGCCCGCTGCATAGCTCCTTATCACGCCGGATTTTCGGCCGGGCCGCGCGCATCAGGTCCAAACCGGCTATTGGTTCCAGCGCGCGAATGAGTACGCCATTCCCCTCGCCCTCGTCGCCGCACACGGTGTTGGCGCACCAGTGCATGCCGTAGGTGAAGTACACATACATATGCCCGGCCGGGCCGAACATCACGGCGTTTCGTTTTGTCTTCCCACGATACGTATGGGCCGCCGGATCGATAGCACCCACGTAGGCTTCGACCTCGACGATGCGCCCCGCGCGGCCGTCCGCGCAGGCGAGCACCTTGTTCAACAGCTGTGGCCCCACCTCACGCGCATCGCGCTCGAAGAAGGATCGCGGAAGGATGTCGCCGGGCCAGGTCGTTCGACGACGCGCCATCAGGGATCGCGCGCCTCGCCGTCGCTATCAGGCTCGGGGCCTGGGCGCTCCACCGGCTCGTGGTCATACGGCGGCGGCGCGGTACCTGGCAGTGGGAGGTCGGTATCGGGAACGGGGCGATGGGGTCGGGGCATGGGGTCCTCCTCGCGCCGCCGCCAGGGCGCCGCGCATCCCGCCATGCTACCCAAGGATGCGCGGCAACGTGAGGGTCGCGTCAGAAGACGCCGAGCAACCAGCAGACCAGGATGATGGCGAGGATGACGCCAATGCCGCCGCTCGGGCCGTAGCCCCACGAGCGCGAATAGCCCCAGGTCGGCAGGCCACCGATGAGGGCGAGAATCAGAATCACGAGCAGGACGGTAACGAGCATGGGCGTGTCCAGGTAGCTTGGGTGCCTGCATCCTCACCCGCCGCCCCGTCTAGGCCCCGTGACGCCCGCACGGGCGCCCGTGTCACGTTCAGCGACTGGCAGGGCGGCGTGGCGCCGCCCTGCCCTTTGGATCACGTACGAACGACGTAGCAAGGCTCGTAGGCGGTGCCGCCCGGGAGCTTCATGCGGTGCTGCTCCACGAACGCCTTCAGCAGGTCGTCCAGGGCACGCATGATCTCCGGCTCGCCATCGATCACGAACGGGCCGTGCTCTGCGATGGCGCGCACGCCCTCCGGCTTGACGTTGCCAGCGACGATGCCCGAGAACGCACGGCGCAGATCGGCCGCCAGTTCGTGGCGCGGGCGATCGCGGTGCAATGCCAGGCCCGACATGGCGTTGTGCGTGGGCGGGAACGGCTGCTGGAACGGCAGCGGGATATCCAGCGCCCAGTTGAAGAAGAACGCATCCTTGTTGTCCAGGCGGTGGTTACGCACCTTCTCGATGCCCGACACCATCGCATGCGCCACGGCCGCCGGATCATCGATGATGATCTTGTAATGCTCGGCCACCGAATCGCCCAGGCACAGGCGCAGGAAGCGATCGATCTGCTCAAAGTACGGCGCCGAATTGCGCGGGCCGGTAAAGATGAGCGGGAACGGAATGCCCTTGTTCTTCGGCAGCAGCAGGATGCCGAGCATGTACAGGATTTCTTCCGCCGTACCGACGCCGCCGGGGAACACGATGATGCCGTGGCCCAGGCGGACAAACGCCTCGAGGCGCTTTTCGATGTCCGGCATGATCACCAGGTTGTTCACGATCGGGTTGGGCGACTCGGCCGCGATGATGCCCGGCTCGGTCACACCGATGTAGCGGTTGCCCTTGCGGCGCTGCTTGGCGTGGGCAATGGTCGCGCCCTTCATCGGGCCCTTCATGGCGCCAGGGCCGCAGCCCGTGCAGATATCGAGGCTACGCAGGCCGAGCTGGTATCCCACGCGCTTGGTGTACTCGTACTCGTCGCGCGAGATCGAGTGACCACCCCAGCACACCACCAGGTTCGGATCGACCTGCGGGCGCAGGATGCGCGAATTGCGCAGGATCTCGAACACGCTGTGGGTAATGCCCACGCTGTCGTCCAGATCGAACGCGCCGGCTTCCAGCTGGGTCGAGACGTAAACGATATCGCGCACGACGGCGACGAGCAGCTCGTTAATGCCGCGGATGATGCGGCCGTCGACGAAGGCCTGCTCAGGGGCGTTCTTCAGCTCGATCTTGATGCCGCGATCTTCCTGCAGCACCTGGATGTCGAAATCCGGGTACTGCTCGAACATCGAGCCCGGATCGTCGGAAAGGTTGCCCGAGGTGAGCACCGCCAGCGCGCAACGGCGCAGGAGCTGGTGCAGGCCCGACCCGCTGGCATCACGCAGGCGCGCCACTTCGTTACGGGAAAGGATATCGAGGCCGCCAGCGGGCGAGACCCGGGCGCTGACCGTCTTGCCGGTGATCGGCTCCCCGAAATGTTGAGCATTCATTGACTTACATGTCCTTCTGACCGCGAATTAGCGGCGAACCCCGCTCCGGAACAGGAGCGGACTGCCTAGGATCACGCGGGGGCGCGGCGGGGGTCAAGTCCGCCGCAACCCCGATCGCGTGCAAGCACGCTCCTACAGGGCCAACGCATGCCCAGGCAGGCCTGAGCCCTGTAGGAGCGTGCTCGCGCGCGATCCGTGAACCACAAAAAAACCGGCACCCTTGCGGATGCCGGTTTCGGTTCCTCATAAGGCCTAAGCCCTGCTTAGAACGTGTAGCGCACCGTCAGCGTGGCGGACCAACGCGAGACCGGGTTCAGCTTGGTCGCGCTGTTGTCGGTCGGCGCATCGTACACAGCCTTCGAACCCGGGGCGTAGTTGCCCTGCGAGTCGGTCGGGAGCTGGTAGATGTAGTTGCCGCTCGCATCCACACCGCCGAAGTTGGCCAGCGTACGGGTGTACGGGAAGCCGACGTACGACTGCTGTCCCCAATCCTTGTTGAGCAGGTTCAGGAAGTTGTAGACGTCGAGACGGATCTCACCCTTGTTGCCCTTGAAGATGCCCGGAATTTCCTGGCTAAGACCCAGATCGATCTGGTTCACCCATGCCGACGTCGCATCGTTGCGGCGAGCCACCTTGCCCTGGTTCTTGCGCAGGCTGCTGTTGCCCTGGATGTAATCGTAGAACTGGTTAACCAGCGCATCCGAAGCCGCGGCGCCGGCGGTGGTGCGGAACACCGTGCCGTCGTTGCGGGTCGGGATGTAGGCCAGGTCACGCGAGTACGAGTCACCATTGGCGTCGTTACCGAACACCCAGCTATACGGCACACCCGAGTGGCCATCGTAGAAGGCGCTGATCGTGGTGGCGTAATCACCGAAGAAGTTGTGCTGCCACGTCACCGAAGCGTTAAGGCGCTTGGCGATGTTGGTGTTCGACGTGGAAGCGACGTCTTCGTTCGGGTTGGTCCAGGCATTGTTCGAGTAGTTCGACGTCGCCTGGCTGGAGGTACCCGGGTTCACTTCGGTGGCGTGACCGCCGGTGGCGGCAACACTCCACGACCAGCCGTTTTCCATCGGCTTCGAGAACGACAGCGTGACCGTGTCAGCACCACCCTTGGAGGTGTTGGTGAGGTAGGTAACGCCCTGGGCAAAGCGACCATCGGCGCGAATACGCGAGTTATTACCCGTGACCGACGCACCGTTGCGCAGATTCGCATTGCCGGTGCAGTTCACGCCCGTGCTGCCGCCAACCGGGGTCGACCCGCCAATGCAGCCGTAATACGTGAACCGACCGTCCGGCATGATACCCGTCGGGTTACCGATATTCAGGTTCTGATAGAAGATGCCGTCCTGCACGTCGAGGTGCTGGTACTCAAGGCTGGCAATGATGCCCTGCCACGGCAGCTCGCGATCAAACGCGATCGACGACTTCCACACGCTCGGCAGCTTGAAGTTCTTGTCGACGGTATCGACAGCCTGCTGCGGAACCGTTCCGGGGCCGCTGGTCTTCTGATCGAGCGGATTTGCGCTGAACGCCGGGCACGGAAGGAACTGGGTGCCAAGCTTACAGGTCACGCCGTCCGGCTGGCGGTCGTAGGAGTACGTGACGATGTTGATACCGTTGTTCTGGTACGGGTTCGTCATCCACACGGTCGGCGGATCGGACTGGAACAGGCCAACGCCACCGCGCAGCTGGGTCTTGTACTCGCTGTCGAAGGTGTAATTGAACGACAGACGCGGCTCGACCAGCTTGCTGCCGTTGATCGTGTTTGCGTTGCTGAAGCCGTACTTCGACGCGAACGTCGCGTTGTAGAGCGGCTTGTCGTCGGTCAGGTACTTGTTGACGCGGAAACCGAACTGCACCGACAGGTTATCGGTCGGCTGCCAGGTATCCTGGAGGAAGAACGTATTGCGGCGCAGTTCCCACTGGGCGGCGATGTCGTTCAGGCTGTAACCCGGAGCCGGCTGGTAGAGCGAGTAGTTGCTGTACAGGCCCCTGGCGAAGCTATCGATGCCATTGCCGAAGGTATACGCACCGAACTCCGTGCGGCCAAACAGATTGTAGATGCGGTTGCGCTCCCACTCGAAGCCACCCTTAATGGTGTGCTCATCGAGGTAAAGCGTGCCGGCCCACATGGCGTTCAGGGTCTTCACCGACGCAGCGTTGTAGTGCGAGAACTGGTCCTCGCCGAGGTTGATCGTCGGACCGGTGTTCAGGTTTGCAGCGGCACCATTATTGACGCGAACGCCAATCTGCGGCTGCTGCGTGTCGACCGAGCGGTTCAGCGAGTAGTCGCTGTAGCCGATCTTGGTTTCCGACGAGAACACGTCGTTCCAGTCGTCGAACGACTGCAGCGTGTAGTTCTTGATATCGGAATTGACGGTGTACCAGTAGCTGGACAGGCCGATCGTGGAAGCGCCATTACCCTGCGGGTTGGGCTTCACTTCCTTGGTACGCGAGTACGCAAGGTTCATGCGGTGGCCGTCGGTGATGTTCCAGTCGATCTTGGCGATGTAGCGCTTGTCGGTGAGCGTGCCACCGTTGGCGCCGAGCGAACCCGGGGTGAGGCCCAGGCCACGGGCGGCATCGATCGTGCGCTGGAGATCCGTCGACGAGACCTTGTTGTTGGTCGAGTTCGGGATCGACGGATCGAGGCCGTTCACGGCGCCCGAGCTCAGGCCCGTCACTTCTTCCTTCTCGTAACCGGCGAAGAAGAACAGCTTGTCCTTGATGATCGGGCCGCCGACGGTGGCACCGGCCTTCCAGTTGCGGTCGAACTCGGTGTATTCGCGGTCTGCGCCGTTGTTGATCCAGCCGGCGTCGCCGACCATGCTCGAGGCGTTCTTGAAGCCGTAGTACACCGAGCCGTGGAACTCATTGGTACCCGACTTGGTCACGGCGTTGATGTCCGCGCCGATCGTGTCGGAGCCGACGTCGTAGTTGGCAGTCGAGACGTTGAACGACTCGAGGGTATCCATCGAGACCGGCGAGCCGACGGTCGGCAGGCCCGTGCCGTTCAGGCCGAACGGGTCGCCCACGCCAAGGCCGTCGACCTTGATGGTGTTCATGCGAGCGTTCTGGCCGTTGGCCGAGATAGCGCCGGTGCCGTGATCGACGTTCACGCGCGGGTCGAGGCGGGCGATATCAGCGATGTTGCCGCTGGGAGCCGGCGTCGCCTTCAGCTGCGCCTGCGAGATGGTGGTGCCCAGGCCCTTGTTCTCCGACGAGAACTGGCCCGACACAGCCGACACGGTAACGGCACCGAGCGCGGTGGCATCGGCAGCGTTGGCGGTGGCACCCGAGGTGAGGTTCACGGCGGTATCGGCACCGAGCGACAGGTACACATTGTCCTGGCGGGCAGACGGCGCGCCGTCCTTGTTCGCGGTGACGTCGAACGGGCCACCCGGGCGCAGGCCCTGGGCCGAATAACGGCCGCTGGCGTCCGTGGTCGTCGTCTTGGTGGTGCCCGACGGCTCGTGGACGATGACGACGGTGGCGTTGGCGACGGGCTGGCCGGCGCTATCGAGGACACGGCCGCTGATCGTCGACGACGTCTCCTGGGCAAAGGCGGCAGGCGACGCGATAAGCGACGCGATGGCCAGCGGCAGGAGTTTGGCGCGGATACGCTTCTGCATGTAACGAACCTCACAATTTCGCGAGAAAAAAAGCTGGAAAGAAGGGCGTCGCAACACGCCCATCCTCTGGAAGGCAACAACGATTTCTTCGGTTTTCCCCTGACCCGAGCGGCATCGCCCAGCGGTCTCGGAAGGACAGCGGTCCGTAAAGACTAGATGAAGTTTATTACATCGCCGTAACAAGTTGCGATAGGAAAAGGTCCAAGAACGTACGCCTTTCTGGCCTTTATTAGATCGATCAAGTACTTGCAAGTACATGATTTTACGCGCTTTCGTAAGAGCACGGAACCGTCGCCACGATCCTTGCGATCGGGCAGGCGTCGCTTGTCACATGAGACTTCGGCGTTAAAAAAAAAGGCGCCCCTCCGGCTGGAGGGGCGCCTTGTCAGGCCAGAACCTGGGTGGGTGCGCTTAGAAGAACGACGCGCCGAAGGTCACCATGACCGTACGCTCCGGCAGTACCGAGTAGTACGGGGCCGAGGCGTAAAGGACCACGCCGTTCGGATCCTTGATCTTGGCCGGGTTCGAGGCCAGCGACGAGGTAGCGTTCGAGGCGTAGGTGAGCGCCTTCTTGTCGGTCAGGTTATAGACGTTCAGCTTGATGTAGGGCTTGCGGAACATCGACGAGAAATCGTCGAAGTTCCAGCCAGCATCGAGGTTGAACGTGGTGTAGCCACCCACGCGCTCCGTGTTGGACCAGTCACCCCAGATGGAACCCTGGTACTTGGCGTTGATCGCTGCCCAGAACGGACCGTTGTCGTAGTTGAAGCTGACATAGCCGGCATTACGCGGGGCATTGATCAGCGTCTTGCCCTTCGTGTAGTAAATGCCGTCGCCCAGCGTATCGAGGTCATCCTGCATGCGCGAACGCAGGTAGGTGTAGTTCGCATAGAGCTTGAAGTGGTCGTCGAGCTTGTAGCTTCCTTCCATGCTCAGGCCGCGGTTATGCACCTTGCCCAGCTGGGTGTAGACGGTGAGGCCTGTGGCCTCGTCGTAGCCCGACACCTGCTTGTTGCTGAAGTTGGCAGCGAACGCATCAACGCTGAACGACGCGCGCTCACCGTAGAAGCGCCAGCCCAGGTCGGCCGAGGTCGCCGTTTCCGGCTTGTTCGGGAGCGGGTTGGCATTGTTCGAACCGGTGCCGTACAGGGCGTTGCTCAGCACCGCGCCGTTGATCGGGGCACGGAACGTGCGGCCAATGCCCAGGTAAACCTGGTTCTCGTCGTTGAGCTGGTACTTGGCACCGAACGTCGGCGTCCACTTGTGGAACGTGCCGACCGGCGATGCGCCGTACGCCGCGCTCTTGGTGCTGGTCTTGCCGGCCGTGGTGATCGTGCCATCCGAGTTCGGGAACTCGACGATGTCGCCATCGCGCTTGGACCACACGTAGGCCACGCTGCCGGTCAGGGTCAGCGCATCGGTCGGGTTCCAGTTATCCGACACGAACGCCTTCTCGTTGGTCGTGGTCGTGTACTGCTGGTACGACATCTGCGGGGTGCCGTCCGGGTAGGTGATGCGCGAACCCTTGCGTGCCCAGATGTCGTACGGGATGCCCGTGCTGTAGTCGGTCGGGATGAACGCCTGGTTCTGCTGCTGGCGCGGACGCTCAGCCCACACGCCGTATTCCAGGCTGTTGGTGTCGCTCAGGTCCTGGTTGAACTTGATGACGATACCCGGGCGGTAGGTAACCGAGGTGCTGTACGAGTTAACCAGTGCGGTGCCGCCCACCTTGCCATCGCCATTCAGGTCGTACGGCACGGTCTTGTAGTAGTTGCCGCCGGTGGCGCCCGCGTATTCCGTGAACGTGGTGCCCGAGCCGCCACCGCCGAAGCCGTACTGGAAGTACGGGATCACCGACAGGTGCAGGTTGCTGGACAGGGTGAACTCACCATCCAGGCTGGCCAGGTAGTTACGGAACGGGTTCTGGTGGAGCATGTAGAAGTTGGTGTCGTTGCTGCCCGGCTTGTAGATGCCCGGGTAGCTCTGCTTGTATTCGGTAGCAGCCTGCGCCTTGGTGAGCGACTCGTAGTTCGTCTTCACTTCGCGGTTGTACTGCACCGATGCCGTCACCGTGTTCTGGTCATCGATCGTCCAGACGGACTTCGCATCGACCTTGGTCACCTTCGAGGTGCCGCGGCCGCGCCACAGGTGGGTTTCGTTGTTCGAGTACGAGATCCACGAACGCACCGGGCCGGTGTCGCCGGTGTTCAGGCGGAAGAACGTGCGGTGGTAGCTGTTGCTGCCGAGCGACTGGCTGAAATCCAGGCCAGCGGTGTGCGACGGATCGACCGTCACCCACGCGATCGAACCACCGGCCGCGCCCGGGATCGGCGCGCTATTGTCCGGGTAGCCCTGCTGCACGGTCACGTCACCCATGTTCTCGGTGTCGCCGTATTCGGTCGGGTAGATCTTGTAGTTGCCGCTATCGTTGATGGGCACGCCGTTCACGGTCACGCCCACTTCATCGAGCGGGAAGCCACGCACGGTGGCGTTGCCATCGTTGGTGCCGGTGTAGTCATCGGTGGAAGCGACCACGCCCGGGATCGATTCAATGATCTGGGTGAAGTTGGCGCCCGGCGAGGCCTGCACGATGGCATCGCGGGAGATGGTCGAAACGGCCTTCGGGGCGTCCTGGATCTGCATCAGGCCGCCGCCCAGCGACAGCGAGTTCGCCTTGACCGACACCGCGCTCATCTGCTCGGCGTCACGGCGCGTGGCGTTGGCGTTGGAGGTGTTGGAGGTGGTGGTCACCGTGGCACGCTGTGCGGCGGTGGTCGCGGCCTGGTCCTGGCTGTCCTGGGCAACGGCGACGCCGGCGGCAAGACAGAGCGAGAAGGCGATCGCTGCCGAAAGGGTATTGCGATTCATCGACTGGTTTCCTGGTGTGATGCAAGTTGTTGGTAACGGGTAAATCGAAAAAACTTTCTTCTATCGCTATTAATTGCGATTAATTGGGCATTCGTTATTTATTACGCAGGCGCAAGAAAAAACGTTTTATCCGGACGCAGCAATGCGCTCGGTACGCATACCGAGCACAAAAGGTCCTTGATAGCGCCGCCCGCCGCGGCAACCCTGGTTGAAAAGCGGGTGGTCCCTGCCCTGAGATAATCAATAGGCTAGCATCACACAATGACAATTTGTCGAAACCTTGATGCTTTTTTCATGCGGGGCGATTCGGCTTTTCCTACGTTCGGAGATAATCGATCGAGAGGTTCATTCCCTTGCGTGAATGAACCGGTTCGATAGCGCGAAGCCGAAGGCGAGGCCGCCCGAATCGCACCAAAGAAAAAGGCCGCGATTGCTCGCGGCCTTTTCTGATTACCTCACGCTACGGCTTCCCTGCTTCGTAGGCTTATCGCGTGCAAGCACGCTCCTACAGGCCCAGCGCGTGCCAGGCCGGAGGCGGTGCGTCAGTCTTGTTTGCCCAGGTAGCGTGCGCGCTTGGCCGGCTTCAGGCTCATCAGGTCCAGCATCACCAGGCCATCCACGCAACCCGCGAAATCCGGATCCTCGCCGAACGCCAGGAACTGCACGCCCTCCGGATCCACCAGATCCACGTACTGGCGATACAACACCGGCAACGTCACACCCAGCGCATCCAGCCGATTCTTCAGCTTGCCCAGGCCACCGGCCGCATCCAGGCCTTCCAGCTCCGCACGCACCTGCGCCAGCGTCTCCTGCGGAATCACGAACGGCTGGCGCGCGGCTGCAAGGCCCTGCACGCCGAAGAAATGCTGGTGCGCCGCCGCGATCCATTCACGGCCTTCGCGCGGGATCGCCGCCGACATGCTCACCGGGCCGAACAGGTAACGGACATCCTTATGCCGCTGCAGGTACAAGCCAATGCCCTGCCACAGCTGGTCGAGCGCACGCGACCAGCGCCAATACGCCGGTGCGATAAAGCTGCGGCCGAGTTCCAGGCCCTGCGCCAGGCGAGACTCCAGCGCCGGCGAATAATCGAACAGGCTGGAGGTGTACAGCGAGCTCATGCCGCGCTCGGCAATCAACTTGCCACCGTGGCCGAAGCGGTAAGCACCGACGATGCGCAGCGCCTTCTCATCCCACAGCACCAGGTGCTCGTAATACGGATCATACGCGTCGAGGTCGCGGCGCTTGCCCGTGCCCTCGCCCACCCGACGGAACGTAAGCTCACGCAGGCGGCCGATCTCTCGCAGCACGGCGCTGTCGCTGGAACCCTGCACGAGCAACGCCTTCTTGCCACCACCGAGCTCAGCCAGCACTTCGGCCTTTTCCAGCTCGGCGACCACGCGTTCGATCGGCTCGGGATGCGCCAGCGGCGTTTGCCCACCGAAGATGAGGCCGCGCTGCTGGCCCACCCGGTAAACGTGGCGGCGCATCAGCTTGGCGGCGCGCTCCGAGGACCCCCCACTGACCTGCTTCAGCTCATCGGCATCCACCAGCTTGCCGATGCGGATGCCCAGGCGCTGCTTGCCCGAGGTGGCCTCGCGCGGAAGCATGGCCGTGCTCAGCGGCTTGGCCAGCATGGAGAGGCCGTAGAACGCCACCGAGTTGCGCGCATTGATATGGACAGGCAGCACCGGGATGCCGGCCTTCGCCGCGATACGGGCGAAGCCATCGGACCACTTGCCATCGCGCACGCCACTGGCGCGCACGCGGGATACTTCGCCCGCGGGGAACATCACCAGCACTTCGCCCGCTTCGATACTGCGGAACAAGGCGCGCATGCGCGAGGTGGCGCCCTTGCCAAAGATATCGACCGGCAACAACAGCGGCCCCATCTGCGGCACGGCGGCCAGCACATCGTTGCCCAGGATGCGGATATCGCGGCGCACCGAGGCGATCAACTGGACCAGGGCCATGGCATCAACCATGCCCAGCGGGTGGTTGGCCACGACGATCAGCGGCCCTTCTACCGGAATATTTTCGCGTTCACGCTCGGTGACCCGGCAGCTGACGCCCAGGTGTTCAAGTACGCGCTCGGCGAACTCAATGCCCTGGGTATCGCGCAGGGCTTCAAGGACACCGTTGAAACGTTGTTCGTGGGCCAGCGTACCGAGCAGCCCGGTGAGCGGCTTACGCAGCTTCGGGTGCTGGGCCAGCCATGGCAGGCGTTCCTGCAGGGTGCGATCGATGCTCAGCATGATGTGGCTCCCTTGGACGTCGGACGGTGCAGACCGTGCGGGCGCGGTGCGGAGTCGTGGTTTGTCATAGTGCCTTTGAACACCCTTCTTGGCCCCTTCCCGGGGCTTTGCCCATGCCCGGTGCCGGGTCAGTCCCGGCGCCGCCCATGCTCGCGGGCAATTATGACAGTTACCCTACCGCCACGTATGTTCATACGGCAATGTGTAAATAGGAGGAGAGGCCGCCCAGGAACATCTGCACCGAAAGGGCGATGAGCAGCATGCCCATCAGGCGCTCCATGGCGGTGAGCACGCTCTCACCCAACCATTTGAACAGGAAGGTGGAACTGAGCAGGATCACCGAGGTGGTGAGCCAGGCCAGGAACAACGCGATGCCCCACTCCGCCGTGCGGCCCGGCTGGGAATTGGTGAGCAGCAGCAGCGCGGCCATGGCCGAGGGACCGGCGACACCGGGGATGGCCATGGGCACGATGAACGGCTCGCCTTCGCCGGGCTTGCCGAACACGCCGCCCTCCACTGGGGGGAACACCATGCGGATGCCGATCAGGAACAGCACGATGCCGCCACCGATGCTGACCGATTCCTGGCGCAGCTGCAGCAGCCTGAGGATGAACTGGCCACCCAGCAGGAACGCCACCAGCACGCCCAGCGCGATCAGCAGCTCGCGAATCATGACCTTGCGGCGCCGCTGCGGCGGCACATCCTTCAGCAGGGCAAGGAAGAGCGGGATATTGCCCAGCGGGTCCATGATCAGGAACAGCAGGATGCCCGCGGATAACGTCGTCATCTGCGTTTCCATGGGGAGGTACTCCTAAAAGCGGTAAATCAGTGGGTGTGGCGTATATCCAGGACGGTGCCGCGTGCATCCGCACCCGCGCCGGAAAGGAGGTACACGATGGCTTCGGCGGAGGCCGTGGGCAGGGGCCGCTCAAGGGTGTTTTCGCCGTAGTAAGCGGCGCGCCGCAGCGCGGTACGCATGGGTGCGGGGAGCAACGCGTGTACGCGCATGGCGCCACCGCGGTGCTCGGCATGCAGTACGGCCGCCATGCGCTCCACGGCGGCCTTAGAAACCCCGTAACCGCCCCAGTGGGCACGCGACACCAGCTCGGGATCGTCCAGAACGAATACCACCGCGCTGTCATCGCCCCCGGTAAGCAAGGGCATGCACGCCTGGGTAAGCGCAAAGGGCGCGGAGACATTCACCTGCATGGCCCGCAGCCAGTCATCCGGCTTATGCATGGCCATGGGGGTCAGTTCGTTGAAATGCGCGGCTGCGTGCACCACGCCATCCAGCCGGCCGAATTCCTTCTCCAGGCCCTCGGCCAGCGCGGCGTAGTCATTGGGTGTGGCGCTTTCCAGATCCAGCGGGTGGATGACCGGCTGCGGCCCACCCAACGACACCAGTTCGTCGTAGAGCTTTTCCAGCGAACGCACCTTGCGCCCGGTGATCACCACCGTGCCGCCGGCGCGCAGGATGGCGCGCGCGGTCTCGCCACCCAGCCCGCCCGTGGCACCGGTAACGAGGAACACCCGGCCAGCGAGTGCGCCCGGCGCGGCCGCCCAGCCCTCAGGCAGGCGCGCGGAGGGCAACATGCTCACGACTCGGCCCCCGCCACATCGGCGGCCATGCGCTTGAGTTCACCCGCCGCATGCAGGTCTTCCACGATGTCGCAACCGCCAATGAACTCCCCTAGGAGGAACAATTGCGGGAACGTGGGCCAGTTCGAGTAGTGCGGCAGGCCGGCGCGGATGCGCGGATCGGCCAGCACGTTCACCGAATGGAACGTCGCGCCCGCCGCCTCCAGCGCCTTCACCGCACGATCGGAGAAGCCGCAAGTCGGGTATTCGGGCGTGCCCTTCATGAAAAGCACGATCGGATGTGCCGCCACGATGGCCTTGATCTCGTCTACGACGTCCATAGGTCGGGTTTCATCATTAGAATGCTGAATGTTTCATAGTGTAGCAGCCGCGCGGGCCGCGCCCTGCTTCATCCTTTCCCCCCCCAGCCACCGCTAAGGAGTCCAGACAATGGCGTTCGAACTTCCCCCGCTTCCTTATGAGAAGAATGCCCTGGAGCCGCACATCTCCGCCGAAACCCTCGAGTTTCACTACGGCAAGCACCACCAGACCTACGTCACGAACCTCAATAACCTGGTCAAGGGCACCGAGTTCGAGGGCAAGAGCCTCGAAGAGATCGTGAAGTCCTCGTCGGGTGGCATCTTCAACAATGCCGCCCAGGTGTGGAACCACACCTTCTACTGGCACTCGATGCGCCCGGCATCGCAGCAGGCCGAGCCGCCGGCCAAGCTGGCCGATGCGCTGACCAAGGCCTTCGGTGGCGTCGACAAGTTCAAGGAAGAGTTCACCAAGCAGGCTACCGGCAACTTTGGCTCGGGCTGGACCTGGCTGGTGCAGCGCCCGGATGGCTCGCTGGCCATCGTGAACACCTCCAACGCCGCCACCCCGATCACCGGCAGCGACAAGCCGCTGTTCACCGCGGATGTGTGGGAGCACGCGTACTACATCGATTACCGCAACGCCCGCCCGAAGTACCTTGAGAACTTCTGGGCGCTCGTGAACTGGGAATTTGCGGCGAAGAACCTGGCTTGAGGTAACACCGATCGCGCGCAAGCGCGCTCCTACAAGTGCATGGCCACAACCTTCGACGGCCTTCTGCAGGAGCGTGCTTGCACGCGAAAAGCCAGTAAACGAAAAGGCCGGGCTTCGCAGCCCGGCCTTTTTTTGCTTCTTTTGCGAACGCCGGGTCAGCCCAGTGCGTCGATCGCCGGCTGCACCTGGCCCTCGCGGCCCAGGCCCTTGCCTACGGCGGCCAGCTTTTCGCGCAGGCTGCCCGCATCCTGGGCGCACACGGTGGCATGGCCTACTTTGCGGCCCGGGCGGGCTTCCTTCCCATAGTCGTGCCAGTGGCCATCGGCCACGGACAACACCGGCGTGGGATCGGGCATCTCGCCGATCCAGTTCAGCATGGCGCTGGGGCCACGCACGCCCGTATCGCCAAGGGCCAGGCCCAGCACGGCGCGGATGTGATTCTCGAACTGGCTGGTATGGGCGCCTTCGATGGTCCAGTGCCCGGAGTTATGCACCCGCGGCGCCATCTCGTTGCCCAGCAGGCGGCCATTGCACACGAAGAGTTCCAGGGCAAACACACCGACGTAGTCGAGGGCCTCGGCCACCTTGCGGGCATGGGCGTTCGCCTCGCGTTCCAGCTCATCCGTGGAGCCCGGGGCCGGGGCAAGGCTGAGCGAAAGCACGCCATCGACGTGCCAGTTGCGGGTGAGCGGCCAGCTGCGGAACGCCCCATCGCGGCCACGCACGGCCACCACCGATACTTCGCGCTCGAACGGGACGAAGGCTTCCAGGATCAGGCCTACCTGCCCTGCCGCTTCGCCCAGCGCCGCCCAGGCGGCGTCGATATCGGCGGCCGTCTTCAGGCGGAACTGGCCCTTGCCGTCATAGCCGAGCCGGCGGGTCTTCAGTACGGCGGGGGCACCAATGCGCTCCACCGCGCGGATCAAGTCCTCGCGGGTATCGACCGGCTCGAACTCAGGCGTGCCCAGGCCGCATTCGCGGAACAAGGTCTTTTCGCTCAGGCGGTCCTGGGCCACAGCCAGCGCGCGTGGACCGGGAAACACGGGCACCTTGCCCGCCAGGCGCTCGGCGACCACTGCCGGAACGTTCTCAAAATCGAAGGTGACCACGTCCACCCGCTGCGCAAATGCATCCAGCGCGGCGTTATCGAACCAGTCGGCCACCACCAGCTCGGTCACCTGGCCCGCGCAGGCATCGGCGCTGCCATCCACCACGAGCGTGCGAACACCCAGCGGCGCGGCCGCCAGGGAGAGCATGCGGGCCAGCTGCCCGCCACCGAGGATGCCGACGGTGGGGAGCTTGCGGGTCACGTGCGCGGATCCGGGTTATCGAGGACCGTGTTGGTCTGCTCGGCGCGGAATGCGTCGAGCGCCTGGGCCACGGCCGGGTCATGCAGGGCCAGCACCGAGGCGGCCAGCAGGGCGGCATTCGTGGCGCCCGCGCGGCCGATGGCCAGGGTGCCCACCGGGATGCCCGCCGGCATCTGCGCGATGGAAAGGAGCGAATCCATGCCGTTCAAGGCCTTGGACTGCACGGGGACGCCGAAAACCGGCAACGCCGTCTTGGCGGCCAGCATGCCCGGCAGGTGGGCGGCGCCGCCGGCGCCAGCGATGATCACCTGGATGCCACGGGCGCGGGCGCCATCGGCATAGTCGAACAGCAGGTCGGGGGTGCGGTGGGCGGAGACGACGCGCACCTCGTGGATGATGCCCATGCGGGTCAGCATCGAGGAGGCGTGCTCCATCGTTTCCCAGTCCGAACGCGAACCCATCACCACGCCGACGCGCGGTCCGGAGGCTTCGCTACCCTTGTTGGCAGTCATGGCCGGAGCACCCAAAAGTCGTTATTGTACGTACATTCGATTTAATAAGGTTGGCCCGCCCGGGCCGCATCCATGGACAAGCGCCTCATCGACATCCTCTGCTGCCCCGTCAGCAAGCGCCCCCTGCGCCCCCTTACCGCCACCGAGCGCGACCAGCTCAATACCGCCATCAAGGCCGGTACGGTCGATACCGTGGCCGGTGAAAAGGTGGCCGAGCCCCTCTCCGAGGGGCTGATCACCACCGATGGCCAGGTGGTCTACCGGGTCGACGACGGCATTCCCGTCATGCTGCCCGAATCCGGCATTGGCACCACGCAGCTGGCAGGGTTTGCGGCAGACGCAGGTCGCGCGCACAATCCGTGACGAAGGTCACACTTTGAGGCCCTAGTTCCCGCACAATGACTTCCTCAGGCGGGGGCCTAGTTTTTTCCAGGATGCGCGATGAGTAACGCGAGCGAACCGTCCAACGTGGTCGATCTTAGCCAGCGCCTGGATCCGCGCAGCGACCGTGTGGGCGCTCTTCTGGCGACCGTTCGCGGCCTGGCGACCAAGCGCCTGCATGCGCTGGCCAGCAACATGTTCGAGAACATCGACGACGCGCTGTTCGACCTGGCTGAAAAAGCCGAGAACAACGCGGCGCAGACCCAGTTCTTCGATGGCATGCGCGAGGTGCGAAAAAAGCGCGCGATCGTCGAGCGTACCTTCCTCGGCCAGGTCGCTCGTGACCTGGCCGATTTTTCGGCGGGCCGCATGCGTGCCCCCGATGCCGATTCGCACACCCGTCCCCTCGCCAATATCGAACTGAGCCTGGTCGGCGAGAACGAGCTGGAAGAGTCGCTGGCGGTGACCTCCATGGTCGGCAAGAACGAGCAGCGCCTTGCGCGCGCCCTGTTCGCCGTGAACCAGCGCCTCTCCGTGATCTGCGGCGGCAACAAGATGGATGACGCCAGCAACCCGGTGGGTCCGGCGTCGCTGGCCAACGCGTTCCGCCAGGCGCTGCGCGAGCTGCTGGTGGAGGTGCGCGTCAAGCTCATCATCTACAAGCTGTTCGATCGCTACGTGCTGGCCGGCATCGACGAACTCTACGACGACATCAATAACGAACTGGCCGCCGCGGGTGTCCTGCCGCAGCTGCGCCACGAGATTTCCACCCGCCGCAGCGACGCCCCCGCGCCGACTGGCCCGGATTCCACGGCAACGCCGGTGGTGCATGGGCCTGCCGCGCCGGTGACCGATGCGGCGGCCGCTGAATTCATGCACTCGCTGCATGCCCTGTTCTCTGCACGTCGCGGCACCATGCCCGCCGATGCATCGGGCGCGGCCATGCATGCATCGGGCGTGGCCCTGCCGCTGGGCCCGCTGCCCAGCCCGGCGGAGCTGCTGGGCGCACTCACGCTCCTGCAAAGCCAGATCTCCACGCTGCCGGCCAGTGCCGCGCAGCTTGCCAGCCAGGGCGAGATGGCCCGTGACGTGGCGCAGCTGAAAGAACAGCTGCTCACACAGATCGGCCAGTTGCGCGGCCAGCACACCGCGCACGTTTCTGGCGTGGATGAAGACACGATCGACCTGGTGGGCATGCTCTTCGAGTTCATTCTTGAAGACCGCAACCTGCCGGCCGAGATGCAGGTGCTGCTTTCGCGCCTGCAGATCCCCTACCTCAAGGTGGCCCTGCTCGATCGCCGGATGTTCGCGCACAAGTCGCACCCGGCACGCCAGTTGCTCGATGCGCTGGCCGATGCCGCGAAGGGCTGGTCCAACGAGGGCGACCGCGATGGCCGCCTGTTCGATAAGGTGAAGTCAATCGTCGAGCGCTTGCTGCACGAGTTTGATGACGACATCGCCATCTTCGACCGCCTGGCCGCCGAACTGCAGGATTTCCTCGACGTCGCCCGCAAGCGCGCCGAGCTGGCCGAACAGCGCGTGGCCGAATCCACCCGCGGCCGCGAGAAGCTCGAACAGGCGCGCCGCCGCGCCGCGCAGGAGATCGTCGGCCGCACCGCCGGCGCCAATCTGCCGCCGCTGATTTATGGCGTGCTTACGCGCGCATGGGCCAATTACGTGGTGCTCACCCTGCTCCGCCAGGGCGAGGAATCCACGGAGTTCGCCGATTCGCTCCGCTTTATCGATCACTTCGTCGCGAGCGCCAGGCCGGTACACGACACGAACAGCCGTCGTGACCTGCGTGCGTTGCTCCCGGGCATTGAGCGCTCGTTGCGCCGGGGCCTTGCATCGGTCGCGTTCCAGGAAGCCGATACCGAGCAGCTGCTCGCCCAATTGCACGCGTTCTACCGCCAGCAACTGGGCGAGGTATCGCCGGAAGCCGAGAGTGGCACGCTGGTCGCGAGCGCCATGCCGCTGCCGGAGGCCATCCAGGCGATCGAAGAACCCGTGCTCGAGCCGGAACCCGACGACGAAGCCGAAGTGCTTGCCGATGAAGCCTTTGACGAGCGCTACCTCTCGCAGGCGCGCGAGCTGAAGGTGGGCCAGTGGCTGGAATTCACGGCCGAGGACGGCACCACCGACCGCGCCAAGCTGTCGTGGGTGAGCCCTATCAGCGGCCGCTTCCTGTTCGTGAACCGCCGCGGCCTGAAGGTCGCCGACCACAGCCTCGCCGGCCTCGCCCAGGCGTTTGCCCAGGGCACCGCCCGCGTGCTGGATTCCACGCTGTTGTTCGATCGCGCCATGGATGCCATCGTCGAGCGGCTGCGCACACCCGAAAACGCGTGAGCCGATGACCCATCCGAACCTTGCCGGCGCCGTGCCGCCGGCTAGCGAGATCCTCGCCGATATCGATCGCGCCTTCGGCGAAGATGTCGGCCCCGGCGACGCCACCGCCGACCTGCTCGATCCGAACGCCAGCGCCACCGCCGTGCTCACGTGCCGCGAGGATGCCGTGCTCTGCGGCACGGCGTGGTTCGATGCTGCCTTCCGCAAGCTCGACCCGGCCGTGCAGATCGAGTGGCTGGCCGCGGATGGTGACCGGGTGGCGGCCGGCTCGGCGATCTGCCGCATCGCCGGCAAGGCCCGTGCATTGGTCACCGCCGAGCGCACTGCCCTCAATTTCCTGCAGTTGCTTTCGGCCACGGCCACGGTGACGTCGCGCTACGCCGACGCTATCGCAGGCACGACGACGCGTGTGCTCGATACCCGCAAGACGATCCCCGGCCTGCGCCGCGCGCAGAAGTACGCGGTGCTTTGCGGCGGCGGCACCAACCATCGCATCGGCCTGTTCGACGCCATGATGCTCAAGGAAAACCACATCATCGCCGCAGGGGGCATCCCGGCCGCCGTGCGCGCCGCGCGGCGCATCCACCCCTCCCTGCCACTGATCGTGGAAGTGGAGACGCTGGATGAGCTCGCCCAGGCGCTTGAAGCCGGCGCCGATCGCGCCCTGTTGGATAACTTCACGCCCCAGATGCTGAAAGAGGCCGTCGCGTTTACCGCTGGCCGCATGCCGCTGGAGGTTTCCGGCAACGTGGAGATCGATACCATCCGCGCGATCGCCGATACCGGCGTGGATTTCATTTCCAGCGGCGCCCTGACCAAGAACATCCGCGCCATCGATCTATCGCTGCGCCTGGATCTCTAACGCCACTTGTGGTGGACGCGCTGCGGCCACACACTGGCGGCATGAACTCTGTTTCCGATCTTTTCTGGCTGCTGGGCCTCGCTGCGCTGATCGCGAGCTGGTACCGGCTGACGCGCGCGCGTGAGGTCGCCGTACGGGCCGCCACCGCCCTGTGCAAAAGGCATGGATTACAGTTGCTTGATCAATCCGTCGGCCTGCGCGCCATTCGCCTGCAAGGCGTGGATGGGGTGCGCCGCCTTGAGCGCTGCTATGCATTCGAGGTGAGCGAGGATGGGCAAAGTCGGCAGGCCGCCAAAATCTGGATGGCCGGCGACGAGGTAGCCAGCTATTCCCTGCCCCACTCGGGGAACCCGGAGCTGGAGACCGTGGTGGCCACCGAAACCGGGCTGCCGGGCAACGTCATCTCGCTCGCCGACCGCCGCCGGCTGCACTGATTCGACAAACGTGAAAAAGGCCGCCCTGGGGCGGCCTTTTTTTACTTCACCACCCGCAGGTGCGGGGCGCCACGCTTGGGCCGGTCATCGTCCCCGCCAGTGGCAGGGGCGTCGGCGGCCTCGTCGGCCCCCTCCATCGCCGCGGCCGCGGCATCGTTTTCATCGGCCGGGAACATCATGCCCTGGCCGTTTTCCTGGGCATAAAGCGCCAGCACGGCGGCCACGGGAATCACGATGTTCTGGCTGACACCCGAGAAACGGGCCTGGAAGGCGATGCGGTCGTTGCCCAGATCAAGGTTGGCGACGGCGCGCATGGCCAGGTTCAGCACCACCTGGCCGTTCTTCACCACGTGCGCGGGCACTTTCACGCCCGGCTGGCCTGCATCGACCAATACGTAAGGGGTCAGGCCGTTATCGCTGATCCAGTCGTAAATGGCGCGCAGCAGGTAAGGGCGATTGGAAGTCATGCCCTGGGTTTCGTTCGTATCCATTACACCATCCTCGTCGTACCCGCCGGTTGGTCGGGGGAACACCCAGGCCCCGGCAGGGCAAGGTTTCGATGAGAGTTTAAGGGATACGGCCGGTCAGGGCTAACCGGGGCTGAAATTGAAGTCCGGGCGCATGTCGCGCTCCTCGGGCGTGAGGCTGCGCGCAAAGCCCTGGCTGTGGAACAAACGCTCGCCGTAATCGACGATCGGCTTGCCACTGGGGCCCAGATCCACCCCCAGCCAGGGCAGGCGCCACACCACGGGGGCGACCAGGCAATCGATGAGGCTCATCTCAGGGTTCAGAAAGAACTTAGAGGCCTTGAACAGCTCCGAGGCCAGCAGCAGGTGCTCGCGCAACCGCTTGCGTGCCGCAGGGGCATCACGCCCGCCCGCCTGGATCGTCTCAATTTCGGGCAGCCAATCGTTCTCGATACGCCAGGTGGCCAGGCGCAGCCGGGCCCGCGAGAGCGGGTCGATCGGCATTAACGGGGGGTGCGGGTAGCGCTCATCCAGGTACTCGACCACGATCAGGGTGTCGTACACGGTCAGGTCACGGTCCACCAGCGTGGGCAGCGTGCCGTAGGGATTCAGCTCAAGCAGGTCGGGGGTGGGCTCATCCGGCTTCAGGATGATCCGGTCGTATGCCACGCCCTTGGCGGCCAGCACCAGGCGCGTACGGTGGCAATGGATATCGTCTGCGCTCGTGTAGAGCGTCAGCGCCGTGCGCGAACGAGCATTCTGAACCATGCTTTCGATCTCCCTCCCTGCTGCGCCGAAACGGAACGGGGCGACCCTGCGGCCGCCCCGGGGACATCAATCAGTGACT
The DNA here is from genome assembly GCF_050435445.1 of Luteibacter sp. 621. NCBI lineage: Bacteria > Pseudomonadati > Pseudomonadota > Gammaproteobacteria > Lysobacterales > Rhodanobacteraceae > Luteibacter > Luteibacter sp. 621. The sequence continues at coordinate 287,043 of NZ_JBNDKI010000003.1, forward strand.
CTCGTGGACGTCCTTCCAGTATTCATGCTTCAGAAGGTACAGCAGGAAGGTCAGGCCGGCCAAGAACAGCAGCACCCAGATACCAACGGACTGGCGCTCCAGGGCCGCCGGCTCCGCGGTGTACTCCAGGAAGGCCGTGAGGTCGCGGGTGGCCGCCTGGAACTCTTCCGGGGTCATGCTGCCCTTGGTGTGCAGCTCGAGGCGTTCCACCGGCGCATCGGCGCCGGTTTTGCCTTCGGCGTGCACCGCCACCTGCAGGCCCTGCAACTCCCATAGCGGGTTGGGCATGGAGGCGTTAGGGAACACCGTATTGTTCCAGCCCACCGGGCGGCTCGGGTCCAGGTAGAACGAGTTCAGGTAGTTGTAGATGAAGTCCGGGCCCTTGGCTCGGGCTTCCAGGGTGAGATCCGGCGGCTCTTTGCCGAACCAGCCCTTGGCGCTTTCCGCCGGCATATGCGAGATCACCGTCTCGCCAAACTTGGCGCCCGTGAAGTTGAGGTTCTTCATCACCTCGTCTTCGGTCAGGCCCAGGTCGGACGCCAGGCGCGAATAGCGCACGTACTTCAGCGAGTGGCAGCCCACGCAATAATTGAAGAACAGCTTCGCGCCACGCTGCAGCGAGGCCTGGTCGTACACGTTGGCGCCTGACGGCGGAAGGTCTTCACCTTCGGCGGCAAGGGCGGGAACGGCGACGGCGGCAAGGCCCAGCGCGAGGGCAAGGGAGGAGAGATAGCGCTTAATCATGCATCGTCACCCGTTCCGGAACCGGCTTGGTCTTTTCGAAACCAAAGCGCGTGTAGATCCATACGAACACGAAGAAGCCGAAGTAGCCGAGCACCATGAGCCGGCCAAATGCGTTTTCCCACGTCGTGACATCCACGCCCGGGAACCATTCGGGTATGAGCTCTGCGGTGACGCCCGCGCCGACCAGGCCAAGGGCCAGGAACGAGATAACCAGCACGCCCAGCGCGATGCGGTAACCGAAGCCGCGGTAGCGTACGGAGCGCACCTGGCCCTGGTCGATCCACGGCAGCAGGCCCAGCAGCAGGATGGCGCCGAACATGCCCAGCACGCCCCAGATCGCCGTGCCGAAGAACGACGGGATCATGCGCAGGATCGCGTAGAACGGGGTGAAGTACCACGACGGCTTGATGTGGCTGGGCGTGACCAGGTTGTTCGCCGGCGTGAAGTTATCGTGCTCGAGGAACCAGCCGCCAAACGTGGGCGCGAAGAAGATGATGAACGCCGCGATCATCAGGAAGAAGCCGACGCCGAACGAGTCCTTCACCGTGTAGTACGGGTGGAACGGAATCGCATCGGTGGGCTTGTCGGGCGACCAGCGGTTGCCCTTCGGGCCGTGCTTCACATCCACGCCATCGGGGTTGTTCGAACCCACTTCGTGCAGCGCGGCCAGGTGCAGCACCACCAGCAGCAACAGCACCAGCGGCAGCGCGATCACGTGCAGCGCGAAGAAGCGGTTGAGCGTGGAATCGGCCGGCAGGTAATCGCCCATGATCCACTGCACCAGCGTATCGCCGATGAAGGGAATGGTGCCGAACAGCGAGATGATGACCTTGGCGCCCCAGAACGACATGTTGCCCCAGGGCAGCACGTAGCCCATGAAGGCTTCCGCCATGAGCACCAGGAAGATCAGCATGCCCAGCACCCACACCAGCTCGCGGGGTTTCTTGAACGAGCCGTACATGATGCCGCGGAACATGTGCAGGAACACCACGACGAAGAACAGCGAGGCGCCGGTGGAGTGCATGTAGCGGATGAGCCAGCCCCACTCCACGTCACGCATGATGTACTCGACCGAGTTGAAGGCTTCCGCCGCACTCGTCTTGTAGTTCATGGTGAGGAAGATGCCGGTGATGATCTGGTTGACCAATACCAGCAGGGCGAGCGAACCGAAGTAGTACCAGAGGTTGAAGTTCTTCGGCGCGTAGTACTCGGTCATGTGCTTCCGGTACATCGGCATGAAGCCCGGGGCACGCTCGTTGAACCAGTTTCCAAGACGCGACAATGTGCTGGCCATCAGCTCTTCCCCTCCGGATCCACGCCGATCTGGATGTGCGTGTCATCGACAAAGTGGTACGGCGGCACCGGGAGGTTCTTCGGAGCCGGTACGCCACTGAACACGCGGCCGGACAGGTCGTAGCGGGATTTATGGCAGGGGCAGTAGAACCCGCCCTTCCAGTTCGCGTCGAACGGCTCGGGCTTGATATCCGGCACGAAATCGGGGACGCAGCCCAGATGGGTGCAAAGGCCGATGACGACGAGCCATTCAGGCTTGATGGAACGGGTTTCGTTCTTCGCGTATTCCGGCTGCTGGCCGGCATCGGACGAGGAAGGATCGAGCAACCGGGGTTCAAGCCCCTTCAGCTGGGCAAGCTGGTCGGACGTGCGATTGACGACGAAAACGGGAAGGCTGCGCCAGGCGAACGTGACCTTCTGCCCGGCATCGATCGCGCTGATGTCTACCGTGACAGGCGCCCCCGCCGCCTTGGCTCTTGCAGATGGTTCCCACGACTTGATGAAGGGCACGATCGCCGCGACCACTCCCACGCCACCGACAACGGCCGTCGTCGTGGTAAGGAAGCGACGGCGCCCGTGATCGACGACTTCTTCGTTCGCCATCAGGCTCTCCGGAACTTTGCCATTGAGGTTTGCGGACCCCTATCGCCGGTTCGTTCGGAAATCGGCTTCCGCAAAATTACGTCAGTGTAACGTCAGCACTAGCCACGTACAATAAAGTGAACAAACCCCTGCCAGATGTAAAGACTTGGCAGCTAACTCCCCGCCAGGACGCGGAAAATTCGGCCACTCATGAACCAAGCCGCTCGCACGTTTGCCTTCGTCGCCCGCTTTGTCGTGCTTGGCCTCGCCATCGCCTTCGTCATCGGCCTGTTCTGGCCAGGCAGTGGCGCGTTCTTGCGGCAGCGCATCGCAGGGCATGAAGAAACGGCAGCGCCGGTGGCCACCGCCCCGGTGTCTTATGCGGATGCCGTGGCACAGGCGGCGCCTTCTGTCGTGAACATTTACGCGAACAAGCTGGTCACGGAGCAGCCCCGCCAGCTCTACTCCGATCCCGTGTTGCAGCGCATCTTCAGCGTACCCACGGGGCCGGTGCGCACACGGCGCCAGCAGAACCTCGGCTCGGGCGTCATCGTGAGCGACGATGGCTATGTTTTGACCAACAACCACGTCATCGCCAATGCCGATGATATCCAGCTGCTGCTCTACGACGGCCGCGTGGCCAGCGCCAAGGTGGTGGGCTCGGATGATGAAACCGACCTCGCGGTGCTCAAGGTGGATGCCGGCAACCTGCCGGCCATCAAGATGACCGATGCCGAAAGCCGGCCGCGCGTGGGCGATGTGGTGCTCGCTATCGGCAATCCGTTCGGCATTGGCCAGACCGTGACCATGGGCATCGTCAGCGCCATCGGCCGCCAGCTCAACCTGTCCAGCCTGGAAAGCCTCATCCAGACCGATGCGGCCATCAACTTCGGCAACTCCGGCGGCGCCCTGGTCAACGCGCATGGCGAACTGGTGGGCATCAACACCTCGCTTATCGGCCAGGCCGTGGGCGCCGAGGGCATCGGTTTCGCCATTCCGGTGCAGAGCGCACGCGATGTGCTCGACCAGATCATCAAGACCGGCCATGTGGTGCGCGGCTGGATCGGCGCCGACTATGGCCCCGTGCCGGTTTCGGCTGAAAGCGGCCTGCCCTCCGCCGCACGCGGCGTGGTGGTGAACGATGTATCGCCCGGCGGCCCCGCGGCACTGGCTGGGCTGGAGCAGCGCGACGTGCTGCTCAAACTGGGTGATGAGGACATCCTGGATGCCTCGGACCTGCGTCGGCATGAGGCGTCGCTGAAGCCAGGCGTGGCCGTGGAGGTATCGGGGCTACGTAATGGACAGCGTTTCTCCCTGTCCGTGGTGCCGACGCAGCGGCCGCCGACGTCACCGGTGCAGACCCAGGCGCCTGGGGCAGGGTTGGGGCAGTAAGCGGCTTCACCGGCTTCGGGCCCGCTGGCGCGCGATGGGCGCCGCGAAACCGCTCAGGACCCGCGCTCGGCCAAAGGAACCCCTGTACCAGGCCGCCTCAGCCCCTCGGTATACCGCTTGCGCAACAATCCCACCCGCTCGACGTAAACCTGGGTTTCGTCGTACGGCGGCACGCCGTTGTAGCGCTGCACCGCGCCCGGGCCGGCGTTATACGCCGCGGCGGCCAGCCGCTCGTTGCCGTTGAAGGTCTGCAGCAGGATGGCCAGGTAACGCGCACCACCGCGGATGTTCTGCGCGGGGTCGAACACATCCTGCACGCCCATGTCGCGGGCCGTACCCGGGATCAGCTGCATGAGGCCTTGTGCGCCGGCAATGGAGAGCGCCCGCGGGTTGAACCCGCTTTCCGCGTGGATGACCGCGCGCAACAGCGCCTCGTCCACGTGGTACTCGAGGCTGGCCGAGCGGATCACGTCGCCGAACGAGGTGAGGTTCAACGCCACGCTGTTGAAGTCGATGCGGGAATGGACATCGCAGGCGACGCAGGTGGCGATGTAGGTAAAGAGCATCTTCACGCTCTTGCCCTCACCACCCGCCTGGGGAATGTTCGTGTATTCCACCCCGCCATCGGCGCGGGTGATCCGGTAGACCGCGCCGCGCAGGACCCGGGAGCCCTTGGGGGCTTCCGGCGCCGGAGCCGCCGCGAGGTCGGCCGAGGCCGATTCCTTGTAATCCCAGCTGCCGCGAGGCGCGGTGATGGGCGGCAGGGCGGCCTTCGCTGCCTCGGCCCTTGCTTCGGCATCGGTCACGACGCCGCCGGTAACCCCGGCCAGCGAGGTCACCGGTTCGTCCGGGCCGACCACGCCACCCGACACCCCTTTGAACGAGGGCGCCAGCGGTCCGGTACCCGTGGCCACCGCCACCGAGGGCGCGGCCGACGCCAGGGGCAGGTCCGATCCGGGGGCTGGCGCAGCAACAGGGCGAGACGCTCCCGCTGGCCGGGCTGGGCGAGCGGCCGGCGTGCTGCCGATGCGTTTGCAATCCTTGTAGCCAGCAGTGCTGCCGGAAAACACTGTCTCGCCCGTGCTACCTGTGCAGCGGTACAGGCTACCCGCGAACGCAGGCGCCCCCGCCAGGCCCAACAGCAGGACAAAGAGCACCGCGGCCCCTTTCAGGACCGGCCGTAGAGCAAGGAAACGGCGGGCGTGATGGCCGGCGCTTTCCCCTGGCGTCGCGTCGTCAACCATGGGCGTGATTGTCCGCCACGGCCGGGCCGCCAGCAAGGGAGCAAGACGTGATGTTCTTCACGCAAGTCATTGATCCACCGCCGCCATCTGGCGCCTGCCCCGGCCCAGGCGTAAACTGCGCGGTTCGGTAATAGGCCACGCAACACGGTACCCAAGCCCCATGAGCGGCAAGCTTTTCATCAAGACCCACGGCTGCCAGATGAACGAGTACGACTCGGCCAAGATGGCCGATGTACTGCGCGCGTCCCACGGCCTGGAGCTGACCCAGGACGAATCGGAAGCCGATGTCATCCTGGTGAACACCTGCTCCATCCGCGAGAAGGCCCAGGAAAAGGTCTTCAGCCAGCTCGGCAAGTGGAAGGAGCACAAGAAGAACGGCAAGCCCGTGCTCATTGGCGTGGGCGGTTGCGTCGCGTCCCAGGAAGGCGATGCCATCCTCAAGCGCGCCCCCTACGTGGACCTGGTGTTCGGCCCGCAGACCCTGCACCGCCTGCCCGAGATGATCGAGGCCAAGCGTGCCAGCGGCAAGGCGCAGGTAGACATCAGCTTCCCCGAGATCGAGAAGTTCGACCGCCTGCCGGAGCCGCGCGCGGAAGGCCCCACGGCCTTCGTCTCGATCATGGAAGGCTGCTCGAAGTACTGCTCGTACTGCGTGGTGCCCTACACCCGTGGCGAAGAAATCAGCCGCCCGTTCGATGATGTGATCGTCGAAGTGGCCCAGCTCGCCGAACAGGGCGTGCGCGAAGTGAACCTGCTCGGCCAGAACGTCAACGCGTACCGTGGCCCCATGCATGACGGCAGCGTCGCCGACCTGGCCGTGCTCATCCACGCCATCGCCCAGATCGAAGGCATCGGCCGCATCCGCTTCACCACGTCGCACCCACTCGAATTCTCCGATTCGCTGATCGAGGCCTACGGCAGCGTGCCGCAGCTGGCGAACTACCTGCACCTGCCGGTGCAGGCCGGTTCCGATCGCATCCTGTCGGCCATGAAGCGCGGCTACACCGCCATCGAATTCAAGCAGAAGATCCGCAAGCTGCGCGCCGTGCGCCCGGATATCTGCATCTCGTCCGACTTCATCGTGGGCTTCCCCGGCGAAACCGAGGATGATTTCCAGAAGACCATGAAGCTGATCGACGATATCGGCTTCGACCAGAGCTTCTCCTTCATTTTCTCGTCGCGCCCCGGCACGCCGGCCGCCAACCTCGCGGATGACACCCCCGCCGAGGAGAAGCACGCCCGGCTTACCCGCCTGCAGGCCGCGATCAACGAGAACGCGCGCAAGATCAACGAGGCCATGGTCGGCAGCGTGCAGCGCGTGCTGGTGGAAAAGCCCAGCCGCAAGAACCCCAACGAAATGACCGGCCGCACCGAGAACATGCGTTACGTGAACTTCCCCGGCCATCCACGGATGATCGGCCAGTTCGTGGATGTGGTGATCACCGAGGCCATGAGCAATTCCCTGCGCGGCCGCGTCCGCCTCGATGAAGAAGTCGCCCTCGCCTCATGAATTCAGGTCTTTCCCAACGCGATTTCGCCCTCGATCCCGAGGACAACGCCCGTCTTGCCAACCTGTGCGGCCCGCTTGATGAGCACATCCGCCAGATCGAGCTGCGCCTGGGTATCGAGATCGACCACCGCGGCGCCCTGTTCCGCGTGATCGGCGACGAGGCCGCCGCCAGGGCCGGCGAGCAGGTGCTGCGCGCGCTGTACGCGGCGACCGAGAACGAAACCCTGAACGGCCAGGTGATCAACATGCACCTGGCCGAATCCGGCATCGACGCGCTGGCCGACCAGGCCGCCGAATCGGCGCAGGAAGTAGTGATCAAGGTCAAGCGCGGCGTGATCAAGGGCCGCGGCCCCAACCAGGCCCGCTACCTGCACGCCATCAACACCCACGACATCAATTTCGGCGTGGGCCCGGCCGGCACCGGCAAGACCTACCTGGCCGTGGCCAGCGCGGTGGAAGCGCTGGAGGCGAACCGCGTGCAGCGCGTGCTGCTGGTGCGCCCCGCGGTGGAAGCCGGCGAGAAGCTGGGCTTCCTGCCGGGCGACCTCAGCCAGAAGATCGATCCGTACCTGCGCCCGCTCTATGACGCGCTGTACGAGATGGTCGGTTTCGAGAAGGTCGCCAAGCTCATCGAGCGCAACGTGATCGAAATCGCGCCGTTGGCCTACATGCGCGGCCGCACCCTCAACGATTCGTACGTGATCCTCGATGAGGCGCAGAACACCACCGTCGAGCAGATGAAGATGTTCCTCACCCGCATCGGCTTCGGCTCGGTGGCGGTGATCACGGGCGACGTTTCCCAGGTGGACCTGCCCCGTCACATCCGCTCCGGCCTGCGCCACGCTATCGAGGTGCTGCGTGGCGTGGACGGCATCAGCTTCACCTTCTTCACCTCGCGCGATGTGGTGCGCCACCCGCTGGTGGCCAAGATCGTGCGCGCCTACGAGGCGTTCGAAGACAAGCAGGACGAGCGCCAGTGAGCCAGCTGGATGTCGCGGTGGGTTACGCCACCGCCTCGCGCAAGGGCATTCCCGCCCCGGCCAGCTTCCGCCGCTGGGTGGAAGCCGCGCTCAAGGGCGCCCGCCGGCGCAAGGCCACCGAGGTGGCCATCCGCATCGTGGATGCCGAGGAAGGCCAGGCCCTGAACCTGCAGTACCGCGGCCGCGACTACGCCACCAACGTGCTTTCGTTCGAGGCCGACCTGCCGCCCGGCGTGAACCTGCCCCTCATCGGCGACCTGGTGATCTGCGCCCCCGTGGTGGCCCGCGAAGCCGCCGAACAGGGCAAGAAGGCCAACGACCACTGGGCCCACCTCACCATCCACGGCACCCTGCACCTGCTGGGTTATGACCATATCGTGGATGCCGAGGCCGAGGCGATGGAAGCCCTGGAGACCCGGGTCCTGGCCGGCCTGGGCATCGCGGATCCCTACACGGTCCCCTGAACCGTCATGGAAATTCCAGTAGACTGACCCTTCCGCCCGGTATGGGCTGAACATCAAAGAGTAATGAACGAGGACCCTGGTAGTACCAACGGCCCGGCTCACCGATCCTGGTGGGACCGACTGGGCCATCTGTTTTCCAGCGAGCCGCGCAACCGCGGTGAACTGATCGAGGAGCTGCGTACCGCACAGGTCAATGGCCTCCTCTCCAACGACACCCTGACCATGGTCGAGGGTGCGATCAAGGTGACCGAACTCAGCGTCGATGACGTCATGGTGCCCCGGGCCCAGATCGTCAGCCTTCCGATCGATGCCCCCCTCCCCGATATCCTTGCCGCCGTCGTCGAATCCGGCCATTCGCGCTTTCCCGTGCATGGCGAAGATAAGGACGAAGTGCTGGGCATCCTGCTCGCCAAGGATCTGCTGAAGTATTTCGGCAAGGCCGAGTGCAGCGATATTCGCGGCCTGCTCCGCCCCGCGGTGCTCATCCCCGAATCCATGCGCCTGAACGTGCTGCTGGCGGAGTTCCGCCTTACGCGCAACCACATGGCATTGGTGGTGGATGAATACGGTGGCGTGGCTGGCCTTATCACCATCGAAGACGTGCTGGAACAGATCGTCGGCGAGATCGATGACGAGCACGATGACGAAGAAGATCCCGTCCTGGTGCAGTCGCTGGATAACGGCGCGCTCACGGTCAGCGCCCTGACCCCCATCGCGGATTTCAACGAGGAAACCGGTGCGCACTTCTCCGATGAGGAGTACGACACCATCGGCGGCATGATCACCTCCGAATTCGGTCACCTGCCTTCGGTAGGCGAGGAAATCGGCGTGGGTGATTTCCTGTTCCGCGTGACCGAAGCCGACGACCGCCGCGTACAGCAGTTTCATGTCACGCGAGTCAACGGCGCGGCATAAGCAGCTCGTTGTAGGAGCGCGCTTGCGCGCGATGGGGCGATGCGGCTTGCCGCGTCGCCGCTTCGTAGGCTTTTCGCGCGCAAGCGCGCTCATACATTTACCTAATTCGGAAATTTGACGCACGATGCGCCACGCCCTGCTGTTCCTCCTCGCCCTTTGCCTCGTGCCCTCGCTGGCGCGCGCCGGCATCGTCGACGCGCCCGCTTCGAGCATCGAGGTATCGCTACTTACGTATGGCCCAGGCGATATCTACTGGGAGCGCTTCGGTCACGATGCGCTCGAGGTGCGTGACACGGTGAGTGGCGAGGCGATCGCCTTCAACTACGGCGTGTTCGATTTCGACCAGGATGGTTTCATCCTGAATTTCGCGCGCGGCATCATGGCGTACCGCATGGATGCGGAGACCACCGCTTCCGATGTGCAGTTCTACAAGGGCGAAGGCCGCTACGTGCACCGCCAGGTGCTGGCCCTGGATGCGTCACAAAAGGAAGAGCTCCGCCGCTTCCTGCTGTGGAACATTCGCCCGGAGAACGCCGGCTACAACTACGATTACTACCTGGATAACTGCACCACACGTGTCCGCGATGCACTGGATGCGGCCCTGGGCGGTGCGTTGCATCGGCAGTGGGGCGCGCAGCAGGGCGGCATGACCTATCGCGAGCAGACCTCCCGCCTGATGAGCAACCAGGCGTGGCTCATGCTGGGCATGGACCTGGGCCTTGGCCCGTTCGCCGACCAGCCGATGACCTCGTGGCGCGATGCCTTCCTGCCCATGGAACTGGAAGCCCTGGTTCGCAAGACCCAGGTGGATGGCAAGCCGCTGGTGCTGAAGGACGAGAGCCTCGCCGAGGCCACGCTGGTGCCGCCGCCGGAACAGGCGCCTGATCTGCGCTGGCCGCTGCTGATCGCCGGCATCGTGCTCGCTATTCCGCTCGCCCTGCCCGCCTTCACGCGACACCGCGGTGCCCGCGGCGTGTTCGTCGCCGCGGGCACCCTCTTCACCGTGTTTGCCGGCGTGGCGGGCCTGTTCATGCTGGGCCTGTGGACACTGACGCTGCACCGCTCGGCCTGGGGCAACTTCAACCTGCTGGCCTACCAGCCGTTCGCGCTGCTGGTCATCCCGGGCATATGGCGCCTGCGTCGTGCCGGCCGCCCCATGAGCCGGCTGGCCTCACGCGTCACCGGCATCTCGTTCGCCGCTTGCGTCATCGGCCTGCTGTTGCACCTGTGGCCGGATTTCCCGCAGCGGAACATGCCCTGGCTGTTGTTCGCACTGCCGTGCTGGGCCGCGCTGTTCGCCAGCCTGTGCCGCCGGCACGATTGATCACACCTTCACTGGCTTGATCGATTCGGCCACCAGCTTTTCGGCGCTGGTGAAGGTGTAGCCACCCTCGGCCAGGTAACCGGCACCCCACTCCTTGAGCTTGTCGATATAGGCCACGCCTTTGTTGAAGGCATCCTGGGTGATCACCTCGCCTTCGTTGCTGAACATGCAAAGGATGCGCATCTTGTCGCCGCACAGGCCGCTGTTCAGCGTGAGCACCGGAATGACCGGGACGCGCATCGCGGTTTTTCGGTACCAGCGGTTGAAGGCATAAGGCTGGCGGTGCAGCGACGTCGGCTTGTCGCGCTGCAGCCACATCGCCTTCGCATCGGTCAGGAACAGGCGGATGCGGTAGAAGTCGTGCACCTTCTTCGCGAAGGCGACGAGCACTTCAATGGCGGAGAATGCGATCCCCGCGATCGATCCCGCCAGCCCCGCCGTAAGCCCCTCCAACGCGAGTGCCGTACCACCCTTCAGCACGTTGTAAACCTCGCCGCCCAGCGAGAGATCCATGCCGCGCTTAATGCCATCGATCGTGGTGGTGGGCACGCCTGGCACCAGGGCCACGCCCTTGCCGCGTGCATAGACGAGGAAGCGATCGCCACCGGCCTTGATGGCGCTAACCAGCCCCTGAGTCGCTGAGACGCCATTGGCGAGGAAGGGTGACATCTCATCCATCACCTTTTCGGCGATGTGATCGCAGACGGTCTGCAAACCACCGGGGATCGCGTTCCAGATCGCCTCGGTCTTGCTGCCTTCCCCGTCATCGTCGCCATTCGCCAACTGGGTGAACACCGCCTGGGTGACCGATGCCGCAACGCCCTTCAGCGCGTTTGCAACGCGTTGGCGCGTCGCCGTCCGCTCGGCCGACCCGGCTGGGTATGGCGTGAAGCACTTGGCGGCCTCCGTCGTACGCTTCACCGCCTTGCCAACCGTGCCGGAGCCCTTGCCGGCCATATCGATCAACCCGTTGGTGATGATCCGGTACTTGCCTTCATCGCAGGCGAGGTTCCCGAAAAGGTACAGAATGCCGAGGCGCGCATTGATCATGCCCTCGCTCATGAAGTCGGGGATGCCAAAGCCCTTGTCCGTATCGCCTGCCCCCTCGATGGCGTTGTAAAGCGCGGTGATGGTGAGCTTCTTGTTGCGGTCGCTCTTTTTCCAGGCGCCAACGCCACCGCTCTTGTCCTTGTAGCTCGTCCAGTCCAGCAACGCGTTGCGCATGACGGTGAGTGATGCATGTGAGGGTTTCGCGGTGTAGGCGTCCACGGCCTTGTCGAGCGTGGCGAATTTCGCCTTGCCGGTGGGATCGGTGAGGGACACGGTGAGATTCGTGTCCTTTTTCCAGGTAGCGTAGGTAAATGGCAGGGTCGGCAGGGCCGGGGTCGGGCTTGGCATCGGTTCGTTCCTTGAGGTGGGGTCCTGGTGGCAGTGCGCCGCGGGTCGTAAGTTCCTGCCCGTCACAAAATGCACCGCCCCACTACGGTATACAGGCGGGCGACTTTCCCCCATCGGGGCGCGCCCCAGTCGTTTCGTGGGGCGCGGCCTACGCCCATCAGTACTTTCCCGATATGGCGTTGCCGCTTCCCCCTACCCACGGCATCATTCCCTCCATGGCTACCCTCCCCCTGATTCCCGAACTCACGCCCGTCGACCACGCCGGCGGCATGATCGTTAACTGTGTCGCCTACCGGACCAATGGCAAGCGGATTGGCGATATATCGATCGAGGCCATCAGCGAAGTGCTGAAGGAACCCGATACGTTCGTGTGGGTCGGGCTGCATGAGCCTGATGAAGCGCTGCTGCTGAAGCTCCAGGAGGAGTTTGATCTGCATGACCTGGCGATCGAGGATGCCCAGCTTGCCCACCAGCGCACGAAGATTGAAACGTACGGCGATTCACTTTTCATCGTGGCGCAGACAGCCCAGTTGGTTGGCGGCAACATCGCGTTTGGTGAAACGCAGATCTTCCTCGGCCGTCGCTATTTCATGACGGTGCGCCACGGCGCATCGCTGTCGTATGCGCCGGCGCGGCGCAGCTGCGAGCAGACGCCCGAGCTGCTGGCCATGGGGCCGAGCTACGCGCTTTACGCCGTGCTCGATTTCATCGTGGATAACTTCCTGCCGATCGTGCGCGATTTCCGGGAAGAGCTACACGAACTCGAAACCGATATTTTCGCGGAAACGTACAACCGGCAGACCATCAAGCGCCTGTACGACATGCAGCGTGAGCTGATGACGCTACGCCTGGCGGTCGTGCCGCTGCAGGATATCGTGGCGCAGCTCACCCGCCTGCATCCGCACCTGATTCATGACGAGCTACGCGCCTATTTCCGCGACATCTACGATCATGTGTTCCGCGTGAACGAATCGATCTCGGCCATGCGCGAAATGCTGGGCGCGGCGATCGGCGTGAACCTTGCGCTGGTCACCTTCGGCCAGAACGAGGTCATGAAAAAGCTGGCCGGTTGGGCCGCCATGCTCGCCGCGCCCACGTTGATCACCAGCTGGTATGGCATGAACTTCGCGCATATGCCGGAGCTGGACAAGCCGTGGGCGTATCCCGCCATTACCTGCCTGGTCGCGTGCATCGTCGGCGGCATCTTCATCGCCCTCAAACGAAACCGCTGGTTCTAATACAAGGCCGTGCCGTTGTAGGAGCGCGCTTGCGCGCGATAAGTCGTGCGGCGAGCACCCATCGCGCGCAAGCACGCCGTTACAGATACAGGGTGGCGCAGGCTTGTATGCGGGCATATGCTCGGGGAAGCCCTCCCCCATCGCGCTGCTGCGCAAAGGTTCCGGTCCACCATGAAGAAGATCATCAACGATCCGCGCCATGTCGTCCGTGAAATGCTTGAAGGCTCGGTAGCGCGCTCGCCGGGACAGGCATTGCTTTCGAACCAGAACGTGGTGGTGCGCAAGACGCACGATGGGCATGCCACTGTTGCCATTCTTTCCGGCGGTGGCAGCGGCCATGAGCCGGCCCATGCAGGCTATGTCGGTGAAGGCCTTCTCGCTGCGGCCATTGCCGGCGATGTGTTCACCTCGCCCAGCGTGGATGCCGTGCTTGCTGCGATCCGCACGGTAGGTGGCAAGGCGGGCGCCGTGTTGGTGGTAAAGAACTACACCGGCGATCGGCTCAACTTCGGCCTGGCCGCTGAGATCGCGCGCAGCGAAGGTATTCCGGTGGAGATCGTTACCGTGGCCGATGACGTCGCCCTGCGCGATACGGTCAGCCCCGACCGGCGCCGCGGTATCGCTGGTACCGTGTTGATCCACAAGGTCGTCGGCGCCGCTGCGGCCGCGGGCAAGTCAGTCACCGATGTCGCCGAATTAGGCCGCCGAGCTGCGACGGGCCTGGGTTCCATGGGCGTCGCGTTGGGTTCCTGTACGGTGCCAGCCGCCGGGCATCCCGGCTTCGAGCTGGGCGAGACCGAGATCGAATACGGCCTGGGCATCCACGGCGAGCCCGGCGTGCGCAAAGGCCCCATCGCCCCGGCGGATGGGCTGGCCGAGACGGTGCTCGCCAGCATCGTGGAGGATCTGGCACTGACGAGCGGCCAGCGCGTGGCCCTGCTGGTGAATGGCCTGGGCGCCACCCCGCCCATGGAGCTGGATATCCTGCTGCGCGGCGCGCTGAACCACCTCAAGGCCCGCGGCATCGAGGTGGTCCGCGCATGGTGTGGAAACTTCCTCACCGCGCTGGATATGCCCGGCGCCTCGCTTTCCCTGCTGAAGGTGGATGACGAACTCCTCGCCCTCCTCGATGCCCCCGCCAGTGCGCCAGCCTGGCACGGCGGTGGCCAGCTCAACGATGCGCCGATCAGGGACGTACCGACGGCACCGGGCGAAGCCATTGCCACCGGATCGCCCACACCGGCAGGCGATGCCGTGCGCCGCGCCGCCCATGCCGCCGCCCAGGCCTTGCTCCATGCCGAGGATGAGCTCACCGAGCTGGACGCCAAGGCCGGCGATGGCGACCTGGGCGCCAGCCTGCGCCGTGGCGCCGAAGCCGTACTGACCCTGCCCGGCCACGCCTGGCACACCCCGGAAAGCGCCCTGCGCCACATGGCCGATGCCATGCGCCAGGCCATCGGCGGCAGCTCCGGGCCGTTTTATGCCACCGGTTTGATGCGCGCCGCCCGCGAGCTCAACGGCGTGGCCGAGCCGACCCCACTGCAATGGCATGCGGCGCTCGTGGCCGCGGCCGATGCCATTGCCAACCTCGGTGGCGCCAAAGCTGGTGACCGCACCATGCTCGATGCGCTCTACCCCGCGGCCGATGCCTATAAAGCGGCACTCGAAGCGAAGATGACGCCGTTCGAGGCACTGGAGGCCTTGCACCTTGCGGCCACCCGTGGGGCGGAGGAAACAGCGACGCTGAAGGCCCGTGCCGGCCGCGCCGCCTACCTGGGCGACCGCGCATTAGGCATCGCCGATGGCGGCGCGGTCGCGGTAGCTATCTGGATGGGCGCCCTGCGCTAAAGCCGTTCGAATCCGAAACAAACACTGCTTTCTGGAAAGACCCAAATGGCCCTGCCCCGGACCATAAGCACGCCGGCCATCCCGGCCGGGGCTTATACCCAAAAGGGCACACCATGAAAGCGAATGCATTCCTCGCCGGCGCGCTGTTCGGCGCGGTCATCTCTGTCGGCTGCGCCGCCGTCGCGCAAGAGCGCCCGTTCGTCGATATCGGCGAACGCCACGGCAACCTGCGCGATGCGCAGCAGCACATCGTGGCCGCGTGGCAGGCACTGAGCCGTGGCCAGCAGGCCAACAACGATGAACTGGGCGGCCACGCCGCGCGCGCCAAGGATCTGCTGAGTCAGGCGGATACCGAAGTGCGCCTGGCCGCCGATGTGGCCAACGAACATAACCGCAACTGGTAATGTTCGTTCGCGCTGCCCCTGTAGGAGCGCGCTTGCGCGCGATACGCCGTGCGGCGGCCTGGATCGCGCGCAAGCGCGCTCCTACAAGAGCATGGGTTGTGCTGCTTTTACTCGCGGGTACAGCGCAGGCGGCCGAGTTGCGCGAGCCGAAGCAATATACCTACGGGGCAGATGGCGTCACGACGGTGACGCTCACCGCCGCCGAAACCAGGGTGATGGTGGGCAATACGCCCTACACCTCCCTGGTCTTCAACGGCGATTACGATGCGCCGCTCATTCGCACGCGCCCCGGCGGCACGATCCGGCTGACGCTCGATAACCAGATGGATGAGCTCACCAACCTGCATTTCCACGGCATGCAGGTCTCGCCACTGGATGAAGGCGACAGCATTTTCCGCGACACCGGTCCGCATACCCAGGGCCAATACGTACTGCGCCTGCCGGATGATCACTCACCCGGCCCGTACTGGTACCACAGCCATTTCCACCGCGGTGCCGAACGCCAGGTCTCCGGCGGCCTTTCGGGCCCCATCCTCGTGGATGGCCTGAAAGACCAGTTCCCCGAATTGCGCCCCGTGCGCGAACGCATCCTCGTGCTGCGCAATTTCCAGAAGACATTCACGGGCAGGCTTGCCAGTGAAATCGTCACCGGCTCGCCCTCCATCCGCACCATCAACGGGCAACTTCAGCCGGAAATAGCGATCAAGCCGGGCGAAACGCAGCTGTGGCACATCTTCAACGTGGATGCGAACCAGTATTTCCGCATGCACCTGGCCGGCATGCATGTGCAGCTGCTGTCGCAGGATGCGGATACCGTCGTAAAGGACGTGAGCATCGACGAGATGCTGGTGGGGCCCTCGGCGCGCATCAGCATCCTGGTCACGGGGCCTGCCCCGGGGCGGTATCCACTAACGATGAGCGCGGCGAATACGGGCCCGGCGGGCGATACCTACGCCGCCACGACACTCGGCACCCTCGTTTCCGCCGGCGATAGCGTACCCACGGTGCGTATCACCAGCGCCTACCCGCCGGTGCGCGACCTTCGCCAGGACCCCATCGCGGCGAGCCGTCGCTTTGTGTTCCAGGATGCTGAGGACGACGGCAATACGTTCTACATCAATGGCCGCCGGTTCGATCCGGGCCGCGTGGATACCACGGTGAAGCTGGGTGATGTCGAAGAGTGGACGCTGTTCAACCCAAGCCAGGAATTGCATCAGTTCCACATCCACCAGCTCGATTTCCAGGTCACCAAGATCAACGGCAAGCCGGTGGACTTCATCGGCTACCGGGATAACGTGTTCATTCCGGCGCTGGGCTCCATCACCCTGCGCATTCCGTTTACCGATCCGGTGATCCTGGGCAAGTTCGTTTACCACTGCCACATCATGGAGCACGAAGATGGCGGCATGATGCAGATCATCCAGGTCGTCAAGCCTGAGGACTATGCGCAGGCCGTGAAGCTGGAGCCGCTGGGCGGTATTTACGGCGATAACCAGACGTGTGCGTACCTGCGTAACACCGGGCGTGAGGCGATCGACAAGACCGCGCCGGTGAATGCGCGGCCGTTGGGGGGTGCGCCGTGAAGGTTTCGGCGAGCACCCATCGCGCGCGAGCGCGCTCCTACAGGGGCCCGCGCGTTCATGTAGGAGCGCGCTTGCGCGCGATCGGCGGCGCGACTGCGTTGCTACTTTGCGGTGCCGCCACCGCCTCCACCGGCCGCTACCCCGGCTTCGGCATCGATTACGGCACCGCCATCCAGTACGACTTCAGCGGACTGAAAGCGCAGGATCAATCAAACAAGGTCACTACCAACGGCTACTTTGATATCACCAACGACCTGCACTTTCGCTTCAACCCGAATAACGAAATCTGGCTGAGCACCGAAATCAGCCCGGTCACCTCGGCCCGCCCTGGCGAGCGCCGCTGGCTCGGCGGCACGGGCCTTCAGGTCGCTGACCTCAACTGGTACCACCAGGGCGAGAAGGATACGTGGCGGCTGGGCAAGCTGGACCTGCCCTTCGGCCGCGCGCAAAGCGCGGCGCCCGGCCTGTACACCGGTGGCTTCGTGGCGCCTTATGCACTCGGCGGCGTGATCGGCGGCAGCTATGCGCGGCGCTTCTCCTCGTACACGCTCGGCACCCTGGCGCCGAGTATCAGCGTGTACGCCGCCGATACCTCGATCCTCAGCAATGCCTTCTTCCGGCCCTCGACGCAGGCGCGCCGTTCCGATGGCGGCGCAACGAACACTGGCAAGCCGAATAACGTGGCGGCCGTGCTCAACTGGCGCGCGCCGGCAGCGCTGCCGTATGTCGAAGTGCAGCTGGGCTACATGGCCAACCACAAGGGCGATACGAGCGCCGCGAACCCCACGGCGGCGAACGAACAATCGCGCACCGCATCCCTTCGTTACCTCATCCCTATTCCGGAAACGACACTGCTCTCGCCCACCCTGGCGGCGCGCTATATCGATCTCGTGCCATTCGTAGAGTACGTGCGCACGAACAACGAGAACGGCGTGCCCGGGTACGACACGTCGTATCTCACCACGTCACTCACCCTGGATACCGGGCGTATCGCCTGGGGCCTTACCCACACCAACCGGCACATTTCACCTTCTGGTAGCGGCAGCAGCACCGAATACCTGACCGAGGCCAGCGTGGTGTACCACCTGACCGGGCTGATCGACGTGGCGCTTTCGGGCGGCCGCTCACGGCAAGCGGGCGAAACCTCGAATTTGCTGGGTGTGCAGATCGTATTGAATGGAGCGTTCTGATGATCCGCTGGCTTGCGTTCCTCGGCCTGCTTTCTGCCATGCCAGCGCTTGCCGCCGGTATCGATGTCGGCGGCCCGTTCCAGCTCGTCGATCAGGATGGTCACGCCGTGTCCGATCGTACGTACCGGGGGCGGCCACTGCTGATGTACTTCGGCTACACCTCGTGCCCGGATGTCTGCCCGGTCGATGTCGCGAAGATCGTGCAGGTATCGCGCAGCGTGCGCGATACCACCGGCATCGCGGTGACCGCGGTGTTTGTCACCGTGGATCCTGCGCGGGATAACGCCGCCCGCATGAAGGCGTACGTGCGCGCGTTCGGGCCTGATGTCGTTGGCCTCACCGGATCGGAAGCCCAGATCAAGCAGGTAACCGACGCCTACCACGTGTATTTCAACAAGGTGCCTGCCAACGGCAGCTACCTCATGGATCACTCCACCGTGCTGTACCTGGTAGGCGCCGACGGCACCTTGCTGGATCACTACGGACGCAAGCTTCCCGAACAGGACGTGGCGGCCCGCGTGGCCGCCACGCTTGAGGCGCGCCGGTAACCGCGCCATGCACCGCCGGCCGCGCCGGCTCAACCCACGTACCAGGAGCCACCCATGTTCACTTCGCCACGCTACACCCTGCTCGCCCTTGCGCTTGTGGGCGCTACGTCGTTTGCCACTGCCACATTGGCCGATGGCAGCAAGGATTACCCCTCGTTTGCATCCATTTCGAAGGGCCAGAAGATGATTGATCGCGACACGATCACTCCGGCCCTCGAAAAGAAGTACCCGCGCCTGGAAGGCCTGAAGAGCCATTGGGATGATGCGGACCTGGATCACGACGGCAAGCTCAACCAGGCGGAATACGACGCTTACGCGTCGCAATCGCACTGACCTGCGGGGGTGGGCATGGGCACGCCGGCCGTGGTCGCAGCGGCCGGCTGCCCTCGTCTGCCCCACCTTCGTCACGATCGCAACGAGGCATGATCTTGCGGTTTCGGCAAATCCGTGACTACTATTTCGACAAGATGACGCCAGTCGCTGAGTCGCGGGGATGCGCGATGGCTGGCAGCCAGACTCAGGGGGTCAACGGTCTCGCCTAAAGGGAGAGCGGCCGTGGCGATGCGTCGTGTCGAAAATCACAGTGATGGCCTGGAAGGTTGTTTCACGGATGACACAGACCCTGTTACACCCCTTCCCGTTGTTCAACGGGAATTGGCATGGCGCATGCCTCATATTCCCCGACGGTGCACCGAACCGGTCATTGCCTCGCGCTGGACCTCGCCTGCCGTGGGTGGGCTGATAGCAACCACGCCGCCTGGTGCGCACATCGTTGCCATATTCCTAAGGGCTACCCGCGGTGTCCTTTGCGTGGATGGGCGCCCCTGGCACGCCGGAGCGATTCCTGCGGGGACGGCCGTGGTGACGGTACCCGAGCAGCAGGTCGCCGCCGAGTTCTTCGAACCGGTCGATAGCCTGCACCTGCGCATGAATAACGCTTTCGTCGAAGCCGATGCGGAGCTCGCCCGCGAGATCGCGGCCACGCCGTTGCAAGCCGGCATCTACCGCGACGAAGCCGTCGACAAGCTTGCCCGTGCGCTGCTCGCTACGCATGATGCGGGATGCATGACACGCTGCGCGGAATCGCTGGGTAAACCCATCGTAGCCCGCCTGCGTCACCTCAGCGCCGATGGTGCACGACACCACCCGGACCAACATCGCGGCATGTTGCAGAACTGGCGGCTGGTAAAGGTTACCCACTACGTGGATGCGAACCTTGGAAAGCGCATCACGCTGGCGGATATTGCTCGTGCTGCCGGGCTATCGCCCATGCACTTCGCGGCACGCTTCCGTGCCGCCACAGGGCATAAGCCGCATGAGTACTTGCAGCTGTGCCGCATCGAACGTGCGAAGCGGTTGCTCGCAGAAGGCAACCGCTCACTGATCGACATAGCGATGGAAGTAGGCTTCCGCACACAAGCCCACTTCACTACCGTATTCAAACGCTTCGCCGGCCGCACACCGCACTCCTGGCGCACAGGCCTCCACGACTAACCCGCCCTCTGTAGGAGCGCGCTTGCGCGCGATCCAAGGCTGCGAAACATCGGATTGCGAAGCGAACGCGCAGCACGCTAAGCTCCCCCACGGAGCCGCCTAAAGGACGCTTCTAAAGGAATCATCAAGCCGGTGAAAGATGATTCCCGCCCCCTTCCATGAAGGGCCCGAACGATAAGTGGGTATAAAGAGCCTCCGGTTTAGCGCCGTTGAAAGGGGTCCCAGTGGGACCCCAAAAGGTTGATCTGCCTGATCGACTTTCTGGCACGATGAGAGAGATCGTATGTGCCGGCTTGGCAAACATGTGACGCCCACTTGTACGCCGCGTACTTCACGACTTGCTCCAACGCAAACATGCATTGGAGCCGCCAGCCAAATCACTCAGTAGCGGGCAACTACATCACGATGCGTGAGGATTTGCCGGTTTGATCGTCGATAACGACTACAAACGATGTCCGTCATTCTTACAGACATCACCGCAGCAATTTGCTACGGTCGTTTCGTTGCCCGCGCGCGCTCATCATGCATACCGCGCAGGCAACCATCGCCCTCGGGCGATGAAAGCGCGGACCAGAGGTGTTTGCACCACCCCTGGCCCGCTAGCCACAACCAACTAAACAGGAGTTGATGATGGGTGTTACCGATCATACGGCACTCGCTCGCCCGCTGGATCCCCCCGGCGGCACCTCGATGGTGAACGGGCCGCCTGCGTAGCCTGCAGGCACGGTTGAAGAACCGCTGCGGCACCATCGCTTGAGGAAATTCTTGATCGAATGAGGCAGGCGTTGCGCCTGGAACGCCTCATGGATGGCTGCCGCCGCGACTACGTCGTCAATCACGCCGCCCGGCGCCCGGTCACGGGTAGCCGGAGGAATCGCGATCCTTATGGTCCGCGGCACGGCAGGTGTTTGCCTGGTGTGCCGCGTCAGGACGCGTCCTGGCGAAAACACTGGAATTGTTATGCAGCCCATGAACGCCCTAGGGAAGGCGCAGTACACGAGTGTCGGTGATGCGGATGCCCCCTCCTCCCATGAACTGTTCAACGAAGCCACGGAGTGGCTTCAGTATGCGCGAGGGGTGACGCAACTACTGGCCGATCTGATCCACGAGGCGGATGAAGTGGATTGCAAGCAGGTGGCGTTATCGCTCGAGGCGATCGGGGCGATGACGCGGCTGGGTATCCACGGCATGGGTGAGGCGCGCGCGTTGGCGTTATCAACACCCGGCATGCCGACTTGACGCTTCAATCCGCGCTCAGATCAAAAACCCGACGCAACGCAACGATGCCAAAGCCGGTCAAACCGCCCGCGAGAGCAAAACGCGTCCAACCCAACACGACGAGTTGGGACAAATGTAAGCCTATGGGCATGCCCATCATCTCGCCACCGTCCATCTCCCACAGCGAGCCAATACCCAAGGCAATAAGGAGTAACCCACCGAAGCCCGCCTTGAGTTCGAATCCAGCGGCTGGGCGGTCGATGTCGTCGAGCGTCCAGTAGCGGGTAACGATCGCGCCGAACGTCGCCGGGAGAACCGGCCAACACAGGACGAAGTAGATTGCCGTGAGATCCGGGAAGTCCGATTCCTGCGCCCAGTACCGTGCCGGGATGAAGGGCACGGCTTGCACAAGCGCGTTCAAGGTCGACCATGCCGCTTGGTAGTCCGCGGCAAGGCGTGTAACAACGGCTGCGACGGTGGCCGTCGCGATGCCGATCCCAATGCACCACTTGTGCGCGAGGTATTCTGTGGTGGTCATGGCTTTATCGTCATGGGGAAAGGTGCATCAGCCCAGGTTCTTGACCGTCTCTTCGGGAAGTGGAACGTGATCGATCAGGACGGGGAGCCCAATCCGGCTCGAATAGACGGGGATGCCACGTGATGCCACCTGTGCCTGGATCAGTTCAATCAGCTTATCGACGTTGTCGTAGTCGCCACGGAACCTGAGTTTCCAGGTACTCAGGTCGGTATCTGCACAGATGAGATATTCCCTCGCGCGGAATCGGCCCATGTCCAGGCAACGGATGCAGGCGATGTCGTCCCAGGCCACGTACCCGGAACGAAATCCGTAATGCTGACGCGCTATGCCTTGGGGCGTGACGACTATCGAGGGAAACAAAAATATCGCAGGAAGACCGTAGGCCGCGACGAAGCCCATGGCGATGGCGTAGGTACCGAGGCGATGTGGCCAATCGTCTGAAGGGCGAATTTCATGGCCGGCGAAGACGAGAGCCATGATCAGGACGCAGAGTGCGAGCATCCAATTGATGACCGCGTCGCCCGTCTTGAATACCCACTCGCCGTTCGTCATTACGCTTCCTTGTCGTTGAAAATCCTCGACCGGTCTTGCGGCGTCGAAGCCCGCATGTGAATCAAAGGAAACGGCGGCCAAAGCCGCCGTTTCCTTTGAACTCCCAATGCAGCGGTTACTTCGCGTTGGCTTCCGGAGCCGTCCACTCCTTCAACCACGCATTCACCGTCTCATGCCACTGCACGCTGTTCTGCGGCTTGAGCACCCAGTGGTTTTCATCCGGGAAGTGCAGCAGCTTGCTGGGGATGCCACGGCGCTGGAGTGCCGTGAATGCGCCCAGGCCCTGGGTATCCGGAATGCGGAAATCGTGGCCGCTGTGCACGATGAGCATCGGCACGCGCCAGTCTTTCACGTGGTTGATCGGGTTGAAGCGTTCGTAGTTTTCGGGGTGGTCGTACTGGGTGCCACCGTTTTCCTTTTCTTCGAACCAGAGTTCTTCGGTGTCGTAATACATGGCGCGTGCATCGAACACACCATCGTGGTCAACGAAGCACTTCCAGGGCTGGTTCCAGTTGCCGGCCATCCAGTAGACCATGTAGCCGCCGTAGCTGGCGCCGAGGGCGCAGGCGCGGTTGCCATCGAGGAAGCTGTACTTCTGCAGTGCGGCGCTCCAGCCGGCCTTCAGGTCTTCCAGGGGCTTGCCACCCCAGTCACCGGAGATCGCATCGGTGAAAGCCTGGCCGTAGCCGGTGGAACCGTGGAAGTTGACCGTGACCACGGCGAAGCCCTGGCCCGCATAGGTCTGGGCGTTCCAGCGGTAGCTCCAGCTGTTGGTCATGGCGCCCTGCGGGCCACCATGAATGATGAAGGCGACGGGGTAGGTCTTGCCCTTCTTGTAGCCGACCGGCTTGACCACGTAGCCCTGCACGGTTTCGTTGTTCCAGCCCTTGAAGGTGAAGAACTCCGGTTCGCCCACCTGGGCGGCCTTCATGCGCTTGGCGTTGTAGTGGGTGATCTGCTTGAGGCTCTTGCCCTTCAGGTCCGCCGTGTACAGATCGGCCGGGCGCTTCAGGTCGTCGCGCGAGAGCAGGATCTTCTTGTCGCCTATGGCGAAGGCGCTGACGCTGCCATCGGTGACCAGGGTGGTGACCTTGCCGGTGGCCGCGTCGATCGCGAACAGCGGGTGCTGGCCGTTATCGTCCGTGGTCGTGTACAGGGTTTTGCCATCGGCGGAGATCTGCAGGGTGCCGGCCGAGCGGTCCCACTGCGGATCCACCTCGTGCTTGCTGCCGCTGGCCAGGTCCAGGGCCCAGATGCCGAAGCGGTCGGCTTCCGAGCCAGGCTCCTTCATGGCGGTGTAGTACAGGGTTTTGCCATCGGGCGAGACCAGGGGGTTGGCGTCCCAGGCTTTGTTGTCCGCCGTGAGGTTGGCCGGGTTGGCCGAACCATCGGCGGGCACGCTGTAGATATCGAAGTTGGTGGACCACGGTTCGGTCGTGCCGGCAATGCGGGCATCGAAGAACACGGTTTTGCCATCGGGCGAGAAGGTGAACTCGTCTTCGCTGCCGAACGGCTTGCTCGGCACATCGCCATCGATGCCCTTGCTCAGCAGCACGGGCTGCGACGGGGCGTTGGCGTCAGCGATATAGAGCTGGGCGCGACGGCCATCGGCCCAGGTATCCCAGTGGCGAACAAACAGCTTGTCGTAGACGGTGCCGGTGGACTTGTCCTTTTCGCGACCGTCCAGGCGTTCCTTGGTGCAGCTCAGGTCGGCGCAGTCGGTGAAGACCTCGTAGCTCAGGAGGATCTTGGAGCCATCCGGGGAAACCTTATAGGCATTGACGTCCAGGGGCGCATCGGTGACGGCATCGCCCGTGGCCACCGTCAGGGCCAGGCCCTTCCCACCCTGCCCCGCATCGAAGGCGCGGTGGAACACCTGGGCCGTGCCGTCCTTGGGAGCCACGTAGTAGATGGACTTGCCATCCGGGGCCCAGCGGGCGGAGGAGCCCTTCTCGACCACCTTGACCGCCTGGGGCGGCTTATCCAGGTCCATCACATAAAGGGAAGTGACACCCTTGTTCGCGGCGTAATCCGTTGCCCGCACGGCAAAAAGTGCGTAACGGCCATCCGGGGAAAGCTGGGGATCGCCCACCCGGTCCATCATGACGAGATCGCGGATGGAGAAGGGGTGCGGCGTGGCCGTGTCGGCATCGGCTGCCAGCACGGGGCCGGAGGCTAGTGCGAGGGCTAGCGCGGCGAAGAGGGGTTTCATGGGTGGTGCTCCCTTGCGGTTGTGCTTTGCCGGCGACGGTACGGGGACTATCGCGGTGACGCAAGCGCGCCGCGGGTCGGTTGGCCGATACCGCACGTCGCCGCAAAGATCGCCCGCACGGCGTCATGCATGACTTACTCTATGGAAGTTTCGCCCCCGGCACGCGATCGGGCGGCCATTCAGGGGACGTGAATGCTTCAGACCCACAGATCGCCAGCCCATCGGACGAGCCTAGGCGCAGCCGCCATCATTGGCGCGGCTGGCGCCGTCATTGCGGTAGCGATGCGCTGGTATTTCGTCACCCACGCCCAGGTTTTTCAGCCGCTTGATAGTGCGGGCGAAACCGTCGATGCGATCGAATACTATCGTTATGCGTGGAATCTCGTTCATCACCACGTTTTCTCCCAAGCCGCCGCTGGCGTGCCCATCCCCACAGCTGATAGCTATCGGGATCCGGGATACCCGCTGTTTCTCGCGTTCTTCATGTGCCTGACCCACTCGTATGACGGATGGTATGCCTCCGTTCTTCTTGCACAGGCGTTTCTCGGGGGACTGTCCGTCGCCTGCATGACTCTCGCCGCGCGGGACACCCTGCCGCGCTGGGCGCTCGCGGTCGTTGCTCTGACCATGGCCCTATGGCCGCACTGCGTGAGCATTACGGCTTATGCACTTAGCGAGAACCTTACGGCCCCTCTTTGGGCGTTGGCAGTTCTTACGTTGCGCACCGCAATCACTCGCCATTCCGCATCCTTTACCGTCGCTGCC
The DNA here is from genome assembly GCF_050435445.1 of Luteibacter sp. 621. NCBI lineage: Bacteria > Pseudomonadati > Pseudomonadota > Gammaproteobacteria > Lysobacterales > Rhodanobacteraceae > Luteibacter > Luteibacter sp. 621. The sequence continues at coordinate 312,479 of NZ_JBNDKI010000003.1, forward strand.
GGCCTTGCGCTGGCGGCAGCAAGCCTGACAAATGCTGCGCTTTCACCATTAGTAGTGCCCTTGGCGCTTGCGCTTAGCTGGAAAAAGCAGATGCGACCGCGGCTATTGTTCATCCTACTAGTGGTGGCCATCGCTCCAGTGGCTGCGTGGAATATGCGGAATGCCTTGGTAGCCACGGGACAGTCGTCATCATTCCGTGCGCAAATCAACCTCGTACAAGGCTCTTGGCCTACGTATCACCTGGCAACGCAGCTCGACGCGCACCACGTAGCGGAAGGCACTCAAACTGTCGAGGCCATAAATAGCGAAATATGGGCCATGCGAGCCGACCCTATGACAGGCTTCCGGATGATGGGGGCAAGGATGGGAGGGCGACCTGGAACCTATCTCGCGTGGTACCTGAGCAAACCGGCATTGCTGTGGGGGTGGCAGATCGGCCTGGGCGCAGGGGACATTTATGTCTATCCAACCCGCGACTCTCCATTCCTGACGCATCCCGGCTGGCGAATCATGGAAGGCATTGCGTTCGGCCTTAACCAGGTCATTGCCGCCCTTGCACTTGCCGGACTCATGTTAACGCTATGGCGCCGAGCCACCGACGCGGCGCTGGTCGCCATCGCCGTTACCCTGGCTTGGATCACACTGATCTACGGAATACTTCAGTCCGATCCGCGCTATGCCATCCCCTTCCGGGCAGGCGAGTTCGTGCTGGCTGCCGCCGCCATCCTCGGGGCGATCGAATGGCTGAAGGAACGTGCCCGGATCAGTGATGCCGCTCACGAAACGCACTAATCCGCGCGGACGACCATGATGATGGCATGAACCGTGCCTACACTCCGGTACGTCCAACAGGAAATCCGTACCCATGCGTCCGTTCCACCGCCGGCAGACTGGCTTCACCCTCATTGAGCTGATGATTGTCGTCGCGATTATCGCGATCCTCGCCGCCATCGCCGTGCCGCAATATCAGGACTACATGATTCGCACGCAGGTATCGGAAGGCCTCGAGACTGTGGCCGGCGCGAAGACGGCGATCTGGGAATTCCGCACGAATAGAGGTTACTTCCCTAAGTCCAACGAGTCGGCGGGATTGCCATCCGCCACATCCATTGCAGGAAAGTACGTGTCGTCGATAAAGCTTCTGGAAACGGGAAAAGTGGAGATCGCCTATGAGCAGGGCGATGCTAACGACAACCTGCACGGCAAGACCGTCGTCCTCTCGCCCATCGATAACGGCGGGAGCATCGGCTGGACCTGCTCGTCGAGCGCAGCGAATCGATACCTGCCGGCGACGTGCCGCTCGAACTGACGCACAGGGTCAGTTTATGACCTGTAGCGTCACACCAAAATGTGTCGCAATCCACTGAATACGCGAATTTTTCTGGTTGATTCGCAAGCGTGACAGGATGCACAATCCCGGCACCGGCAAATATGAGGGAATATGCCGGTCGCGAAAGCATGGCACGCTAGATGCAGGCTTTCCGGCGAGCTTCCTGGTCGTTCCTGACCAAAGCAAGTGAGGGAGCATTCCTTTCCTTTGCTCGGCAAGGGGGAGGTGCTAGGGCTCAGGGGGCATCACTTTTTTCGGTTAGTCGTACCCATAAACGAGGAATTTCCATGAAGAACGTCCAGAAGGGCTTCACGCTCATCGAACTGATGATCGTGGTCGCCATCATCGCGATCCTGGCTGCTATCGCCATCCCGCAGTACCAGAACTACATCATCCGCACCCAGGTGTCGGAAGGCATGAACCTGGCTGACGGCGCCAAGACCGCGGTCTCCGAGTTCTACAACAACAAGGGTCACTGGCCGGGTGAGAACAAGTCGGCTGGCCTGCCGGAAACGCTGAGCTCGATCAGCGGCAAGTACGTGTCGCAGGTCACCGTTGCTGGCGGCGCCATCACCGCGACCTTTGGCAAGGAATCGAACGACAAGATCACGGGCTCGGTGCTCACGCTCTCGCCGTACGACAACGGCGGCTCGATCTCGTGGAACTGCAAGTCGACGGCCACCGTCACCGGCGGTACCCCGACGAACGTGACGGAAGCCTACCTTCCGACTGCCTGCCGCACCTAATTCGCTTCAGGCTGTATGCTGAGAAAGGGCCGGTTTCCGGCCCTTTTTCTTTGTCCATTTCCGGCACCCCGCATGCAACGATTTGCACTTCTACTGATCGTTTCGACCCTCGTGCTGGCCATCGCGGCGTTTGCCTACCTGCCGGGCATGCATAGCGGGTTTATCTTCGATGATTTCGGTAACCTCCCCCTACTCGGAGCCACTGGGCGCGTAAACGACTTGCCTGCGTTCCTACGCTATATCACCTCGGGACCCGCCGATCCGACGGGCCGGCCACTATCGCTGCTGACCTTCCTCTTCAACGCGAACCACTGGCCTGCGGACGCTCTGCCTTTCAAGGCAACCAATCTTTCCATTCAGCTACTCAACGGCGTCTTGCTAGGCTGCCTGCTCGATGCATTGGGCCGGGCGCTGGGCATACCCACGCCGCGGCGGCGCCTCGCCGCATTTATCGCCGCAAGTGCATGGCTGCTTCATCCTTTCTTTGTCTCCACCGTGCTTTACGTTGTGCAGCGCGAGGCAATGTTGCCGTGCACATTCGTGGCGATTGGCCTGCTGTGCTGGCTAAAGGCCCGGCGCCAATTCGCCGAAGGCAACGGCAGCCCCTGGACCCTGGCCGCTGGCATCGTTGGGTGTACATTGCTGGCGACGCTAAGCAAGGCCAATGGCATCCTGCTGCCGTCACTGGTGCTCGTGTGTGAGTGCGTGCTGCCTCCCCTGACGTCACCGCGCGCTACGGTATACCGGCGCACCCTCGCCTGGTCGTGCCTTCCGACAACGGTCCTCGTGCTCACCGGCCTGGCGTGGTTATCCATATCGCCAGAATCACAGGACGCGCTAGCCGTTCGCGACTGGACCATCCAGCAGCGCTTGCTGACTGAACCGGCAATCCTTTGGCACTATCTGGGCGAGCTGTGGCTCGTGCTACCAACGAGCGGCAGCCTGTTCCATGATCAGTTCAAGGCGGCAACCGATCTCTGGCATCCTTGGTACACGCTGCCCGCGATCCTCGCCTGGGTAGCCTTGGCCGGCACCGCGTGGTACCTGCGCCGCAGGCAACCAGCATTCGCGCTGGCCGTTCTGTTTTTCCTGTGTGGTCACCTTGTTGAGTCAACTTCAGTGGCTCTCGAGCTGTACTTCGAACATCGCAATTACATCCCTGCCATGTTCATATTCTGGCCAGCAGCCCTGGCCATTGCTGGTCAGGCACACCGAAAGTGGCCGCTCGTGCTTGCCGCGGCGGCGCTGGCGGTCATGACAACCCTAACCCACCTGCAGGCCCTGCTCTGGGCCGAACCGATTGTGCAGGCCGACGAGTGGGCCCGGAAAGAGCCGGCATCTCCCCGCGCGCAAGCCTATGCTGCTCAGCTTGTACTTGCCGACGGGTGGCCTGCTGCAGCATTGCGCAGGCTGAGTCGGGTCAGGGCCAGCTTTCCCACCGAACCTCAGGTGCAGATGGCCTGGATAAGCGCGCGTTGCGCCACAGGACGTCTCACGGAAGCCGATGTGCAGCCGCTCGCCACAGCGCTGAGGGACGCGCGCCGCCTCCCCGGCCCAGAGCTTGTGAGTTGGCTGGGCGAACGGATCGATAAGCTTGGTAGACATACTTGCGACGGCCTTAGCGCGGAAACCATAGCCGAGTGGCTGGATGCCGCTGGCGTGAACGCGACACGCAGCGGCATCGCCGGGCGCAAGCAGGATGTATTGTATCTGCGCGGCCGCCTGGCGCTGGCCACCGGTTCCTCCGACGCGGCGCTGGCCAATTTCAACGCCGCGCTGGCCGTGGAACCCAGGCCCAACGTCGCACTCAATCAAGCTGCAAACCTTGGTGCGGCCGGCCGGCCCGACCTTGGCTTGGCTCACCTCGACTATTATCGCCACTTCCCCGCCGTGCATTTGCACCATCCGGGAAACGGCATGCCCTGGGTTCACGACCAGATCCTTGCACAACAGAATTACTGGAACCAGGAGCTGGCGCACTTGCGTGAAACCCTTCAGAAACATGTTGCCGGCCACGGAGCAGAGCAATGATTGAGTCGCGGCCTCGCAAGTCATGTTGAACGGCGGATACTGGCAACGCGTGGCACGCCGTCGTGACTGGCTCCTCATGCTCGTTGGCCTGTTGCTCACGACAATCGCCTACGCCCCGGGGATCGCCGAGGTGTGGATGTTCGACGATTTTCCGAACATCGTGGACAACCAGGATGTCCAGCCGCAGGAAGCAGACCTGTCGCACTTGCTTTCCGCAGCCCTCTCGTCACCGTCAAGCGAATTCAAGCGCCCGCTCGCTTCGCTATCGTTCGCAGCCAACTTCCTTGTGTCTGGCCTGAGTGCCAGCGCCATGAAGGCCACGAACGTCGCCATACACCTGGCAAACGGGCTGCTGCTGTTCCTGGTACTACGTCGTCTGTTTCGCGGCGACGAAGATGATGAGGCCACCCGGCGCGGCGCCGTCACGGCGGCGCTGGCGGCATGTGTCTGGATGCTGCTACCGATCAACCTGACTGCCGTACTGTATGTCGTGCAGCGAATGGAGAGCCTGGCGAACCTGATTGTGCTGATGGGCCTCTATGGCTACATCCGCGGCCGCCAGCGAATGCTGCATGACGGCCGTGGATTCGTGCTTGCGTCGCTTTCATTGGTGCTCGCCACCGGCCTGGGCATCCTGGCCAAAGAGACGGCGATCGTATTGCCGCTGTATGCGGCGATCGTGGAATGGCTGGTGTTCCGAGGAAGCGAAGCGCCATTTAGCAGCGGCAAGCCGCGCATTGATCGGCGAGTACTCGCCCTCTTCTTCTTTGTCCTCGTACTGCCGGCGCTCGCGGGATCGGCGAAGTTTTTGCCGGTCATGTTCGCCGGGAAAACATGGGCACCCCGTCCGTTCACGATGTCCGAGAGACTGTTGAGCGAGCTTCGCATCGTCGTCGACTACATTGCCTGGACGTGGCTGCCGACGCCTTCGTCGCTTTCGTTCTACCACGACGATTTCGTGATTTCTCGTGGATGGCTCACTCCCTGGACTACGCTCGCGAGTGCCGGTTTACTGGCAGCCCTCGCAACGCTTGCCTGGTCACAACGTCGCCGACGCCCTTTCATCGCACTTGGCATCGCCGTTTTTTTCGCGTGCCATCTGCTCACGGCGACGATCATTCCACTGGAACTCATTTACGAGCATCGCAATTACCCGGCGAGCATGGGACTTGCCCTGGTCTTTGTCTGCGCGTTGCGCGGATCGCCGCGTGACCTCGGACCGCCGCTCGCAAGCCGCCCCATGGCCACCTTGATCATTTCAATCGCCCTGGCCTACTGGGGGGCATTGACAATGTACACCGCATCACGGTGGAGCCATCCCGCCACGCTTGGCCTGGAACTGGCGAATCGCGCACCGGATTCACCGCGCGCCCAGTACGAATTGGGGCGCACAATGATCATCCTTTCCCACTACGACTCGGCTTCTCCTTATGCCGCGCGCGTGGAGGCACCCCTGAAACGAGCGGCGGCGCTTCCCGGCGCATCCATCCTGCCCGAGCAGGCCATTATCTTCTTCCAGGCGCGCATGCATCGCCCCATCGATCCGGAACTTTGGATTTCCATGAAACGGAAGCTGAGCGAACAGCCGGTGCGTATCGAGGACGAAAGTGCGCTTATGGCACTCTCCAGCTGCAAGCTACAGGATTTGTGTGACCTGCCCACAGATCAGCTTGTCGGTACATACCTTGCTGCCCTGAGCCACCCTAATCCACGCGCGCGCCTGCTCGCGTCGTACGCCGATCTTGCCTGGTTCGCGATGCGTGACCGCACCTTGGGATACCGCATGATCCAGGATGCCGTCGCCACTGAGCCGAGTGAGCCAGCCTACCGGGTAACCGCCGCTCAGCGGGCGCTTGCACTCGGCTACCGTCAGGATGCGGCGGAACAACTGGACGCGCTCAGACGCATGGATTTCGGCGGCCGCCTTGCGGCCGACATCCGCTCGCTCCAACATGCCATCGATGCCCGACCGGTTTCGCCATCCACGAGCAAGACACCATGAATGCCGCCCCCATCTCTCCGGCTTACGTCCCTGCCCAGCCCGAGAAGTCTGTGACGAAGCCAGGCGATCTCGCCATTGCCGGTGCGCCACCCGCCTTCGCTGCTCCCCTGCATGTAGGCGGCCCGAATGTCGGTGATCGTGAGGTCTTCTTGCGCCATGTAGGCGACATGTTCGACCGCCGCTGGTTCAGCAACAACGGCCCTCTTGTACAGCAGTTCGAACAACGCCTGTGTGAGGACCTTGGCGTGCGCCACTGCATTGCCATGTGCAATGGCACAGTCGCCCTTGAGATCGCGATCCGGGCCCTCGGCATGGAGGGTGAAGTCATCGTCCCGTCGTATACCTTCATAGCGACCGCCCATGCTCTCCATTGGCAAGGCATCACGCCAGTCTTCGCGGACATTGATCCAGCGACGCATGCCCTAGATCCGCTGGCGGTCCGCCGGATGATTACGCCACGCACTAGCGGCATTATCGGCGTGCATCTATGGGGGCGTCCCGCGCCCGCTGACGAGTTGCAAAAGGTAGCGGACGACCATGGCTTGCCGCTGATGTTCGATGCCGCCCACGCCTTCGGCTGCACGTACAAGGGCCGAAAGGTCGGCTCTCTGGGACAATGCGAGGTCTTCAGCTTTCATGCAACGAAGTTCTTCAATACGTTCGAGGGCGGTGCTGTCACCACTAATGACGACGAGCTCGCCGAAGCGATACGGCTGATGCGTAACTTCGGTTTCGCCGGCTACGACAACGTGATCCACCCAGGTACGAACGGCAAGATGGTGGAGATCTGTGCCGCGATGGGGCTTGCAAACCTCGATGCCGTGCCAGAGATAGTTCGTATCAACCAGCACAATCATGCCTTGTATTCGGCGCACCTGGTTGACGTGCCAGGTGTGTCGATCCTGCCCATGAGCGAAGGCGAGGAAAGCAATTTCCAGTATGTCGTGCTGGAAGTTTCCGAAGATGCGGGCGTCACGCGAGATGCTCTCGTTGAGGCACTCCATGCCGAGAACATTCTTGCTCGCAAGTACTTCTGGCCCGGATGCCACCGCATGAAGCCCTACCGCGAGATGTTTCCGCACGCAGGGCTAGTCCTCCCAGAAACCATCCGCGTAGCCGACCGCGTCGTCATACTACCCACTGGAACCAGCGTGTCCGCCGAGGCGATCGCCACCATCTGTTCGATTATTCGGGTCGTGGTGGAACGGGGCGCATGATCGTTGCCATCATGCAGCCGTACCTATTTCCATACATCGGCTATTTCCAGTTGATGGCGGCGGTCGATACGTTTGTGTTCTACGACGATGTCCAGTACATGAAGGGGGGCTGGGTAAACCGCAATCGTATACTTCACCAAGGTGCACCCGCCTGGATGACGTTGCCAGTCGTTCATGCCGACCATCGGGCCGATATCGCACAAAGACATTACACTGCTGATACGTCGGTTCGGGCTAAACTGGTGGATCGCGTACGCGTGGCCTATCGTGGCGCAGTCATGTTCGACAACGCAATTCGCCATCTCGAGGCATTTGCCGAAAGCCCCGTTACGTCCGTCGCCGCAGCCAATGCCGCCTCCCTCAAGGCGATAGCGGCTGAATTCGGAATAGATGCAAGGTTTATCAGCGCATCCACAATAGGCGGCCACCGACATCTTGCCGGCCAGGCGCGTGTTCTCGCTATGTGCAAAGAGCTCGGCGCCACGACGTATGTTAACGCCGCTGGTGGCGTCCTACTCTACGATGAGCGTGCATTCATCGAGGCAGGCGTTGAACTACGTTTCCTTCAACACGCGCTCCCGGCCTACGAGCAGTTCGGTCAGCCGTTTTGCCCGGGGCTTTCGGTACTGGATGTCATGATGTTCAACGACCGGACGGCGATTCGACACCAGTTATCCATGGCGAGAACCATCACGCCAGATGAGGCGCGGGCATCGTGAGCGATAACGCGATCGGCGGCTATTTCGGCTGGCAAGACCTTGCGCCCGACGTCGTTTTCCCGGTCCCGCCTCATGCGTTCCGATCTGCACGCAGCGCGCTGGCGGCGTTTCTCACCGATCGCCGGCCGTCACGCTTGTGGTTACCGTGGCAGGTGTGTGGCGCGGTAACGGATGCCGTTGCGTTCTCGGGCACGCCCATGGCGCGCTATTCGCTCGCGCCAGATCGTGGAGTACCCGATACGCTGGTACTGGCAGAGGGCGAATGGGTGCTCGCGGTGGATTATCTCGGCCTGTGCGACGCTCCCGTAAAGCGACTACTAGCCCGCTTTCCCCACGAACGTATCATCGTCGACGCGTCCCAAGCCCTGTTCCGCTCGCGCCTCGGCGGAGAAGCCGTTCTCTACTCCCCGCGCAAGACACTACCCCTGCCCGATGGCGGGTGGGTGGACGCCCCGAACGCACCAGCACCCGTGCGAGCGGATGAAGAGGGATCAATGGCCCGCACGGCGCCGATGCGCTTGCGAGCAGAAGGGAAGGTGACTGAAGGCTACACCGCGTTCCAAGCGGCTGAGGCCTCGCTCGAACCGCCCGAGCCCCTCGCCATGTCTGGCCTGACCCGGCACCTGCTTTCGCACCAGGATGTCGCAGACGTTGCCTCGCGCAGGCGCTCCAACCACGCCACTCTGGCCCGTGGCCTGGCCACACGCGGTGTCGTTGTCGCCCCCCCCGCCCCCCACGAGGTGCCTCTCTACACGCCCTTACGCGTCGCCGGCGCTGCGGCCGTGCGCGCGGAGTTGGCGAAGCGGCAGGTGTACTCGCCCACGTTCTGGCCGGATGCCTCCCCGCCCCCCGATGATCCTATCGGCCGAGCCCTGCGTGACGACACGCTCTACCTGCCCTGCGACCAGCGATATGATGACGAAGGCATGGGCCGGGTCCTAGCGGCCCTGGACGACGCGATGACAGCCAGCGGTCGTCACTACCTGAAGGATTAACCGACGTGTCAACGCTTGCACCTCCAAATGGCCACGCCCGCACGCGTGTCCTGGTATTTCCGTGTGGGGCCGAGAACGGGCTCGAAATCCTGGATGCATTGCGTTATTCCATGCATACGGAGGTGATCGGCGCTTCCAGCGTTGACGATCACGGGCGCCTTGCGTTTGCCACTTATGACGGGTCGTTGCCCCGGATAAGCGATGCCGGCTTCCTTGATGCGCTCACCGAGCTGGTTACCCGTCTCGGCATTGACCTAATCTTCCCCACACATGACAGCGTTTGCGATTTCCTGGCAACGCACGCCGCAAGCATCCCGTGCGAAATTGTTAACGGGGACGCAAACACGGCGCACCTGCTCCGGCGAAAACGCGCTACGTACGCCCGGTTCGCCGGGCGGCCCTGGGTACCGGAGGTCTTCGTCGCGCCGAGCGATGCGACGACCTGGCCTATCGTCGTCAAGCCCGACCAGGGCCAGGGCGGCCAGGACATCACGATAGCGCGGGATCCCGGTCACGCTGCGGAAGCCATGCGGAGCATGATCGATCCCCTGCTCGTGGAGTACCTCCCGGGGGACGAGGTGACGGTGGATTGTTTTACTGATCGCCACGGCAGGCTGGTCTTCGCCGGGGCCCGTACGAGAGAGCGCGTCCGCGCTGGCATCGCCATGCGCAGCCGCCCATTACCAACTGATCCCGCCATTCAGGCGATCACCGGGGCCATCAACGATGAGCTGGTATTTCGGGGGCCCTGGTTCGTACAGCTCAAGCGCGACCGCTTCGGCGAATGGAAACTGCTCGAAATTGCTTGCCGTGTCGCAGGGGCGATGGTGACGCACCGAGCCCAGGGCGTGAACATCCCGTTGCTTACCGTACTGGATTTCAAAGGCATGGATGTCGTGGCGCACGCTGATGACCGTATCGCGCTGGTCGATCGTCGCGTCACCACACGGGCCGACTTCATCTTCGAGTTCGACACGGTTTACATCGATTACGACGATACACTGGTGATCGACGGTAAAACCGTGCCTGCCGTCATCGCTTTCGTCTACCGCATGATCGCGCTGGAGAAACGTATCGTACTGATCACCCGCCATGCCTCGGACCTGGATGACAACCTGCGTGCCGCGCGACTGCATCCTTCGCTCTTCGACACGATCATCCACCTCAGGAATGGCGAGTCGAAGGCCGCGCACATGCACGCTCGGGCCATTTTTATCGATAACCACTACCCCGAACGAGCGGAGGCAGCGCGCGTCCACGGCATCCCAGTTTTTGACGTCGACGCCGTCGGTTTTCTTGGCTGATGGCATCGCGTCGCTCAGAAATACGTCAGGCAGCCTTATGGGGTACGGCTGAACTGGTTATCCGGTACGTCGTGCAGTTCGGCACGACGATAGCGCTCGCACGACTCATTGCGCCCGATGCGTTCGGCTTAGTCGCTATGGTGCTCGTCTTCACGGCATTCGGTAGCGTGCTTGTCGATTCGGGCAGTGGCATGGCGCTGGTGCAGCGGCAGCACACCACGCCGACCGAAGAGACCACCGTGTTTGTTGGCAACCTGGCCATTGCGCTGGTTGTATCGGCCCTGCTATGGGTCGCGGCTCCCGCCATCGCGACCTTTTACGGACGCCCCGAACTCACATCGTTCGTAAAGTGGATGTCGCTGATATTCCCGCTGAACGCCCTCGCCGTTGTGCCTGACGCGCTCTTAACCCAGCGGATGCATTTTCGGATACGCACGCGCGTAGAACTTGCCAGTTCCGTTGCCTCAAGCGCGGTTGCTATCGTGATCGCGGCGCGCGGGGGGCAGGCCTGGGCCCTCGTTGCGCAGGCCATCTCATCCATTGCAATGCGAGCACTCGCGCTCTGGTTTTTCTCCGGCTGGCGCCCCGCCGCGCGCCCATCGCTGCACGCCGCCCGATCTTTGTGGTCGTTCGGCGGTGTCGTGCTGCTGCTAGGTGTCATGGATACGCTGGCGACCCGACTGCAAGCAGTCGTTATCGGCAAACTATTTCCCGCTCGAGACCTCGGCTACTACACCCTGGCCCAGAACAGCCAGCAGGCGCCAGCGTCGTTCGTTGCCGCTGTACTGAACCGGGTAGGCCTACCGGTATTGGCCCGCGTCAAGGAAGACCGCGCTGTGCTTGGTAAAGCACTACGGGATGGCCTGCTCACGAGCACTCTTCTTTTCATGCCCGCGATGGTGATGCTGGGCGTTCTCGCACGGCCAGCCGTCGAACTGGTGTATGGCCCCGCGTGGCTGCCCGCGGCGCCCCTCCTCGCCGTACTCGCCCTGTCCACCATCCTGTGGCCATCGCACGTGCTTAATCTTGCCGCCATCAATGCGATAGGCCGCCCCGCGTTGAATCTCCGGCTCGAGTTTATGAAGAAGGGAGTAGCGATATTGCTGCTCGCGCTTGCAGCTCCACATGGCGTCATGGCCGTCGCCTGGTCCACTGTGGTCGCGAGCGTGGCCGCCTTCGGCGTGAACACCTGGTACGCCGGCGGGCTGTTCAATCTCGGGATGCGCCGCCAGGGCACCGACCTGCTCTACAGCATCTCAGCGGCCATTCCTGCAGGTATCGTGGCGCACGTAACGGCGAGCCGATTCGATACCCCCCTCATGGCATGTGCCGTGGGTGCCGTCAGCGGTGTGGCTTGTTACCTCGCTTGCTGCGTCATCCTGCGCCATCCGGCCCTGACTCCTTTAATTGCACTGATCAAACGCAAGTGACGACGCAAACTCCACTCAACGTCCTGTTTACCGCGACGTCGTACCCGGCCACGTTGGACGACTGGCGCGGGGTTTTTATGCGACACATCGCGGGCGCCCTGGCTCGGCGAGATGACGTCGCCCTGTCCATGTGGGCGCCGCCCGGCCCCATGCCGACAAACGCCCGTATAGCCACCACGACTGCCGAAGCCCGATTCCTTGCAAAGTTGATGGAGGATGGCGGCATATCGCACCTCCTGCGAACCAGTCCGCCGAACGGCGCGTGGCGGGCCGTTCTATTGATGCGTGGGCTCCGGCGGGCGATGCACGCCAGAACAGCGGATCTTTACCACGTGAACTGGCTACAGTGCGCCTTGGGTGTTCCCGCCGACAGAAAGCCGCTGGTCGCGACGGTGCTGGGCAATGACATGCGCTTGCTGGCGCTGCCCGGGGTAACCACATGGCTCAGGCGCGTCTTGCGCCATCGCCCGGCCGCGCTGTGCCCGAATGCGGCATGGATGGTCGAGCCGTTGCGGCAAATTTTTGGAGATCTCGCCCTTATTCGGGCGGTACCCTTCGGTATCGACCCCGGCTGGTTCGAGGTAACAAGGAAGCCCGAACAGCCGCCGCGCTGGCTCGCCGTGACACGGCTGACGCGCGACAAGCTCGGGCCTCTATTCGCCTGGGGCGAGCCAATGTTCAGCGATGGACACCGTGAACTGCACTTGATCGGACCCATGCAGGAACAGATCGAACTACCTTCGTGGGTCCACTACCACGGCCCTTTGGGCCCTGATGTGCTGAAGGATCAGTGGTTCCCTGCGTGCACCGGCCTGCTCACGCTGAGCCAACATGCCGAAGGCCGCCCCCAGGTCCTGCTAGAGGCATTCGCGGCCGGCATGCCCGTGGTGGCATCACCATTGGCCGCTCACGCCGATCTAATCGGGCAATCACCGGCAGGACGCCTTGTAACATCGTCACCATCCTTTGAGGAGGCCGTCGTGCATTTTGAGGACGCCACGGTTAACCAGGCAGCCGCCATTTCCGCTCGCGCGCTCGCGACGGCGGAAGCCGGCACATGGGACGATTGCGCGCAACGTTACATCGATGTCTACCGAGAGCTTGGGGCAATGCAATGAGCAAGCGAGTCCTTGTCGTTGGTGCGGGCGGCTTTATTGGCTCACGCCTGGTTGCGGCGCTGAGAGCCCAAGACCACAAGCCCGTACTTATCGGCCGCGTCAGCGCGAGTGCCAGTGACACGCCCGTACACTCCTGGTCCACGCTCGATGAGTCCTGGCTTGCAGACATGGCCGCTACGACTGACGCCATCTATTGGGTGGCTGGAACCACGACGCCGGGAAGCAGCGCGGGCCACCCTGACGTTGAGTTCAACGAGAATCTGGCTCCCCTGGTGACATTGCTGCGGGCGCTGCATCGTGCGCCACCCACTCGCCTGATCTACCTTTCAAGTGGCGGCACGATTTACGGCGATGTCCGTGCCGGCATTGCAAACGAGACGATGCCAACCGACCCGAAGTCGTACTACAGTGCAGGCAAGCTAGCTGGCGAGGCATTCCTGGCGGCACACGCACACCAGACGGGCTCGCGCGTGTTCGTTGTGAGGCCGTCGAATGTCTATGGCGCGGGTCAGTCGTTGCGGCCGGGCTTCGGTATCATTCCAACCGCGTTTCAAGCGATCAGGGCCGGAACACCCCTGATGGTTCGCGGAGATGGTTCTGCTGTGCGCGACTATGTGCACGTGGATGACCTTTCGAGCCTCCTGCTCGCCATGCTCGATGGCGACACACTTAATGAAATCGACGTCTTTAACGCTTCGAGTCACCAAGGTACATCCGTGAATGACCTGCTTGCGCTGATCGAGCATGCCGCGGGCCAGCGCGTGCCACGCCAGTACAGCGAAGCGCGAAGTTTCGACGTGAACCGCGTCGTACTGGACAACAGCAAGGCCCGCGAGCGATTTGGCTGGGAGCCGCGCGTCGAGCTTGCGCGGGGCATCCGGGAAGCTTGGGAAGCGATCGCATGACGCTTTCGGCGCACGTCACATGCAGCGTATGCATTGCCAACTACAACGGCATTGGCGTGCTCGAAGAGTGCCTCGCGTCCGTGCGTGCCCAGGATTTCCCGGGAACCATTGAGATCATCGTTCACGACGATGCCTCGAACGATGGCTCGCGGGAATACCTCGAGAATCAGCCTGATGTCATCTGCATTTTCAGCGAAACGAACGTAGGGTTCTGTGTCGCGAACAACCGGATGGGATCTATCGCTACCGGTGACTACCTGCTCCTGCTAAACAACGATGCGGCGCTGCACCCGGGTGCGCTGGCAGCCCTGCTAAACGAGGCCGTAAGCCGAAGCGTCCCAGCCGTGCTTACGCTGCCTCAGTACGACTACACGACCGACGAGCTCGTCGATCGAGCGTGCTTCCTGGATCCCTTCTACAATCCCGTGCCGCTCGACCGGCCGCACACGGAGGCGGCCATGGTGATCGGAGCATGCCTCTGGATACCTGTTGCATCGTGGCACGCGCTTGGCGGCTTTCCCGAATGGATGGGCTCGATTGCTGAAGACCTCTACCTTTGTTGTCTGGCCCGACAGGCGGGCATGGAAGTAGCGTGTACGTCGGGAAGCGGATACCGCCATCGACAGGGCCATAGTTTCGGCGGCAACCGCGCTGTCTCAAACCGCTTGTCGAGCACCTACCGCCGACGTTCACTTAGCGAGCGGAACAAGTCTTATGCGTTGGTGGTATTTACACCCTCGCCATGGCTTGTACCGTTGCTCACATTACATCTGCTGGCACTGATCGCCGAGGGTTTGGCGTTTGCATGCATAAAGCGGGAGCGGCGTGTCTTGACCGAGATCTACCTTGGGGCCATAACGGCCTTATGGCACCGCAGACGTCACCTTAGCGACGTTCGTAAAACGGTAGCGCGACTACGGGTTGTCGGCGCGCGTCGGTATTACTCGGCCTTCACCTGGGCACCGCGGAAGCTCGCCTTGCTGCGCAAGCATGGCGTGCCTACTGTGAACTGAACGGGCGAGGATCAGCGGTAGTATAGGATTCGCGGCGCGCTGCGCAGGATGGGACGACATGCCGCCGCAACGCTTTGGCGCAGCGCCTCCGCGGCAACGTTGTTCACGAGTGAGACAGCGAGTCGCCACGCCGATACACCGGATGCCTCCCGGCAGGTGCGCCACCACTTCGCAAACAGCGTGCGGTCTCTCAGGCGAACGGCGCGAAACGCAACGCGCCTTAGGAAGTCGGCGCATGCTCGTTGCCGCGTGGCAGCCGGCACATCCGGCAACCCATCGAGCAGCGCCTCCCAGTACTGCTCCCGTACGATGTCGTTCGTATTCCTGATAACCGACGTCGAGGCGTTGTATCGGTAACCTGCTAGCACCCCGGCGCTATACGCCATGGGACCGCGCCTGCAAAGGCTGATATGGATCCTGTAATCGAGAAACGGCTCGGGGATGGCGAGTACCGCTGCCTTGTACTCTGCCCGATATACCAGCGAACTATGGTTCAGGAAATTCCCCCGGCAGAGAAGATCAGCCAGCCCGAACTCACCCGAACGGGCATTGCTAAAGAACCCGATCGGCTGCCCGTCGCCGTCGAACACGAGCGCGTTAGTGCAACTCGCTACCGCGTGGGGACTGGCCTCCAGCAGCCGGAGCTGCGTGCGTAACTTACCTGGAAGCCAGATATCATCGCCATCCAGGTGGGCGATGAATTCGCCGTCGGCACGCTCTATCAGGAAACGGTGGTTCCCCGACGGGCCAAGGTTCTGTTCGTGACGAAAATAGGTGATGCGCCCCGGGAAACGCTCTTTCAAGGCTTCGACTACACCACGCGTACCGTCAGGCGATGCATCGTCGCCTATGAGCACGTGGAGGTCGGCCTCAACATCCTGTGTAAGCACGCTGCCAACGCAATCCGCAAGGAACGCATCGTGACGATAGGTCACGATGCAGATAGTGATGCGAGGGCGCGCTCGAGCGTGGCTGGCGGTGGCCACGCGCTAATCCTTGGCGAACAGCAGGAGGGGCTCGGCGGCATTGACGCCGGCCGCCCACGGATCGATGTCCGGCAGAATTTCCGCGTGGGTTGATGCCTTCGAACGGAGCCCCGACAAACCCGCAATGTAAGCGGCGATATCCGAACCAAACATCCGCACGTGGTCTTCCTGCCCATACAGCACCAGACGCGCATCGTCAGTGTTGATCCCCGCGTCCTCGAACGTTGTCAGAAGGCGCTGGCTGAAGGGCGTCTGCAGGATCGCGACGCCTCCCGGTGCGAGCACCCTGTTGAGTTCGGACAGGGCCGCAGGAAGGTCGCCTACGTGCTCCAGGACATGGTTGGCGATGATGACTTCGAACGACTCGGCTTCGAACGCCATCGCCGTCATGTCTACCCTTTCCACCTCGGGCCCGGGCGGGGCTATGTCGGCCAGGACGTACCGCGCCGGGCCCGCTTGGCGAATGCGTTCCGCAAGTGCCTTCTCCGGTGCGAAATGCAGTACACGCGCGCCCTTGATTCGCTCGAAGAGACCCACTTTCCCCATGTACATTAAAAGGTGGCGAAGCCGGTCATTAGCTCCGCAACGCGGGCACTCGAAGTTATCGACATCGCTTCCGCTCACATCAAGTGCGCGGATGGCGTCCGAAAGTGAGGCGGAGCCGTTGCGATAGGGCAAGAACCCGCCGACGCCTCGACCACAGGCGATGCAATGGCGCCGGCGCGGCAGTAGCCAGCCATACGCCACTGCCCGAGCAAGCTTCATGGGATGGATGCGCATCGTTTCGATTTATTCCGTCCGGCGGTAAGTCAACGCAGTGATCTGCTCCGAGACAAGGCCGATCAAGAACACGATGACGCCGAAGCTCCACATCAACGTACTTCCGTTGGTGAGCCGACCGAATCTGAAAAATGTGTACGCGTAGTTGGCGAAGCCAAGCAGGAAGAACGCTGCGCTCGCCGGAAAAAACAACTTCAACGGCGAATACAACGTAGCAATCTTGAAAATGATCAGAAGGAACCGCACGCCGTCCTTCAACGGCTTGATATGGCTCTTGCCCACCCGCTGCGCCGCCTTGATCGGCTCATACGCCACGCCATAGGCGCTACGGAAGAACGCCATGGTGCTGGTGGTCGGGTACGAAAACCCGTTCGGTAGCAGGTGAAGAAACTCGCGGAAACGCTCGGCCCGGGCGACGCGAAACCCCGAAGTGAGGTCGGCCACCGCCTGCCCGGTCATTTTGCTCGCCAGCCAGTTGTAAACCGTATTGGCCACGCCACGACCCACGCCCGCCTGGCTCTCCCAATCCCGGGCACCCACCACCATGTCGTAGCCCTGGTCCAACCGGGCGAGCAACCGCTGGATATCCACCGGATCATGCTGCCCGTCGCCATCCATGAACACCAGGATCTCCCCGGTGGCGGCACGGGCCCCGCGCTTGATCGCGGCGCCGTTACCCATGGAATACGGCGACGAAAGGCAGGCCACCCCGGCGGCCGCGCAAACGGCCCGGGTGTCATCGGTGGAACCGTCATCCACCACGATAATCTCGGCACCCGGCTGGGCGGCGGTCAGGCGTGGCAGGAGGTCTTTAAGGGCGGCCGCCTCGTTCTTGGCGGGCAGGATAATGCTGATACGACTCAAGAGATGTCCCCGTTGGCCGCTGCATGATAAGGCATGGATCCCGGCTCGGGATGGGGGAACGTGCCCAATGCGCAGTTTTCACGAATTCGACGTGACCCACACCACATTCTAGAGTAGATTCAGCACCATACTCGGGGACCGGACGGACCATGGCGACACAAATGCACCAGCCCACGCTTGCGGGCCTGACCGGCATGGCCAGGCGGCTTGTGACCGAAGGCGTCCTTGGCGAGGCGGAGGTCCGCAAGGCCGTGCAGGATGCCGCCGATAAGCGAACCTCGCTTTCGGCGTGGCTGGTGGATCACCACCTGGTCGAAAGTTCCAAGCTTTCCCAGGTGGCCTCGGCCGAGTTCGGCATGCCGCTCATGGATATCGGCAACATGGTGCCGGGCAATATGCCGCTGGATCTGGTGACCGAGGCCCTGATCACCAAGCACCAGGCGCTGCCCCTGTTCAAGCGCGGCAAGCGCCTGTTTGTGGGCATTGCCGATCCCATGCAATCGCACGCGCTGGATGAGATCAAGTTCCACTCCAACCACATGGTGGAGCCGGTACTGGTCGAGCGTGGTCAGCTGCGGCGCATCATCGACAGCGCCCTGGCAGCGGCGAACTCAACGGTGCCGGCGTTCGACAACGAAGCGCTCGACGAACTGGCGCTGGATGCCGGCCCGGACGATGGCGACGGCACCACCGGCATCGACGCCAACGCCAACGACGATGCCCCCATCGTCAAGTTCGTGAACAAGATCCTGGTCGACGCGATCAAGCGTGGCGCCTCGGATATCCATTTCGAGCCATTCGAAACCGTCTACCGCGTCCGCCTGCGCATGGATGGCATCCTGCGCATCGTCGCCTCGGCCCCGATCAAGCTGGGTACCCGCATCGCCTCGCGCCTGAAGGTGATGAGCGGCCTGGATATCGCCGAGCGCCGCGTGCCACAGGATGGCCGTATCAAGCTCAACCTGACCAAGACCCGCGCCATCGACTTCCGCGTCAGCACCCTGCCCACCCTGTTCGGTGAAAAGATCGTGCTGCGCGTACTGGATGGCTCCTCGGCCAAGCTGGGCATCGACAAGCTCGGTTACGAAGAGATCCAGAAAAACCTGTATCTCGATGCCATTGAGAAACCGTACGGCATGGTGCTGGTCACTGGCCCCACCGGTTCCGGTAAGACGGTGTCGCTCTATACGGCGCTGAACATCCTGAACACCGAGGGGCGCAATATCTCCACGGTAGAAGACCCGGTCGAAATCCGTGTCGAAGGCATCAACCAGGTCCAGCAGAACGTGAAGCGCGGCATGACCTTCGCCGCGGCACTGCGCTCGTTCCTGCGCCAGGATCCGGATGTGATCATGGTCGGCGAAATCCGCGACCTGGAAACCGCCGAGATCGCCGTGAAGGCCGCCCAGACCGGCCACATGGTGCTCTCTACCCTGCATACGAACGATGCGCCGCAGACCATCGCGCGCCTGATGAACATGGGCATCGCGCCCTACAACATCATCTCGTCGGTCACCCTCATCATCGCCCAGCGCCTGGCCCGCCGCCTGCACGATTGCAAGCGCGCCATCACCCTGCCGCCCGCCGCCCTACTGGCCGAGGGTTACACACAGGAGGAGGTCGACGAAGGCATCACGATCTACGAGGCCGTGGGCTGTGATGGCTGCAACGAGGGCTACAAGGGCCGTGTGGGCCTGTACCAGGTCATGCCCATGCTCGAGCCGATCCAGAAGATCGTGCTTGAGGGCGGCAACGCCATGCAGATTGCCGAGGTGGCCAAGAAAGCGGGCATCAACGACCTGCGCGCCTCAGCCCTGCTCAAGGTCAGGAACGGGGTCACCAGCCTGGCTGAAATCAACCGCGTCACCAAGGACTGACGCCCCCTGTCGGCGTGCGGCGCACCGATCTTGTGCGCCAGACGGCAGAAAGGCGTAGACCAAAGCTTCACACTAGAATAAGAGACAGGGGGAGCCGGCCGGGGCTGGACTCCTTGGAAATTCACCCGGGGGGAACACCGCGTCATGGCTACCGCCACCGCTACCAAGAACGCGCGCGCCGTTGGCGCCGCACGCTCTGCCGTCAGCCAGCTGACGATGTACGACTGGACCGCGCTCGACAAGCGCGGCAAGCGCATGAAGGGCGAGATGCAGGCCAAGAACGCCTCGCTCGTCAAGGCGGAACTGCGCCGGCAGGGTATGAACCCCCAGCAGGTGCGCGAGCGGGCCAAGCCGCTGTTCGGCGCGAGTGGCAGCACGGTCAAGCCGCGTGACGTCGCCATTTTCAGCCGCCAGATCGCCACCATGATGGCCTCGGGCGTGCCCATGGTGCAGGCCTTCGACATCATCGCCAACGGCCAGAAGAACGTCCGTTTCAAGAACATGCTGGTGGATGTGAAGACCAGCATCGAGGGCGGCGCCGCCCTGCACGAGGCCCTGGCCCAGTACCCGGTCCAGTTCGATGAGCTGTACCGCAACCTGGTGCACGCCGGCGAATCGGCCGGTGTGCTCGATACCGTGCTCGATACGGTGGCGACCTACAAGGAGCGCATGGAAAGCATCAAGGCCAAGATCAAGAAGGCCTTGTTCTACCCGATCATGGTGCTGGTGGTGGCCTTGCTCGTCTCCATGATCCTGCTGCTGTTCGTGGTACCGGTGTTCCAGCAGACCTTCGCGGAAGCCAAAGCAGAGCTGCCGGCGCCGACCCAGTTTGTGGTGGCCGCTTCGAAATTCATGCAGTCGTACTGGTGGGCCGTCATCGGCATCATCGTGGGCTCGGTGTTCGCGCTCATCTTCTTCAAGAAGCGCTCGCAGAAGTTTGCCCACTTCCTGGATCGCTTCTCCCTGAAGATCCCGGTCATCGGCGATCTGCTGCACAAGTCGGCCATCGCCCGCTTCGCCCGTACCCTCGGCGTCACGTTCCACGCCGGTGTGCCGCTCGTGGAGGCCCTGGATGCCGTCTCGGGCGCCACTGGCAGCGTGGTGTACGGCGAGGCGGTGAAGCAGATGCGCGACGACATCTCGGTGGGCCACCAGCTGCAGCTTTCCATGCGCCAGGTGAACCTGTTCCCGAACATGGTGGTGCAGATGACCGCCATCGGCGAAGAATCCGGTTCGCTGGACCACATGCTGTTCAAGGTGGCCGAGTTCTACGAGGAAGAGGTGAATACCGCGGTGGATACGCTCAGCAGCCTGCTCGAGCCGTTCATCATGGTGATCCTGGGCGTGCTCGTCGGCGGCATGGTTATCTCGCTGTACTTGCCCATCTTCAAGCTGGCCGGCACGGTCTGATCGCATCGCCGCGTAAGCAAGGCACAATACGAACCCTCCGCCCCCGGGCGGAGGGTTTTTTCTTGGGACCACGGACTTTTCATGCCTGATTTGCCCCTCGCCCTCTGGGTGGCCTTCGCCGGTGCCCTTGGCCTGCTCGTTGGCAGTTTCCTCAACGTGGTGATCCTGCGTGTGCCGGCGCGCATGCAGGCCGACTGGCGCCGCCAGGCCCGTGAAGTACTGGAGCTGCCCGAGGTGGACGAGCCCCGGCCACCCGGCGTGGTGGTGGAAGGTTCGCACTGCCCGAAGTGCAAGCACCCGCTGGCCGCGCACGACAACATCCCCGTGCTGGGCTGGCTGCTGTTGCGCGGCCGCTGCCGTTACTGCAAGGAACCCATCTCGAAACAGTACCCCCTGGTGGAGTTGCTATCCGGGCTGGCCAGTGCCGCCGTGGTGTGGCGGTTCGGGCCCACGGCGGGTGCGCTGGCCGCCCTGGTGTTCACGTGGTTCCTTATTGCGCTCTCGGGGATCGATGCGCGCACCCAGTTGCTCCCCGATGAACTGAACTACCCGCTGCTGTGGATCGGCCTGGGGCTCACCCTTCTCCCGGGTTGGCAGCCGCTGCCGGTCGCGCCCGCGTCGGCCATCCTGGCGGCGCTTATCGGCTACCTCAGCCTGTGGAGCGTCTACCAGGCGTTCCGCCTGCTTACCGGCAAGGAAGGCATGGGCTACGGCGATTTCAAGCTGCTGGCCGCACTGGGTGCGTGGATGGGGCCAATCGCCCTGCTCCCGATCATCATGCTTTCCTCACTGATCGGCGCGCTGGTCGGCGGCTCCATGATGCTGTTCTTCAAGCACCAGCGTGATGTACCCATCCCGTTCGGCCCGTACATCGCCGCCGCCGGCTGGGTATGGCTCATGGGCGGCGATCGTCTCTTCGACGCCTACCTGCACCTGACCGGCCTGCGATGAGCCGCTTCGTCGTCGCGCTGACCGGGGGCGTCGCCGCGGGCAAGAGCGCGGTGGAGCGCTGCTTTGAAGCACTGGGCGTGCGCGCCTACGATGCCGATGTGGCGGCACGCGCGGTGGTGGAACCGGGCTCGGAGGCGCTGGCGGAGGTCGCGCGCGTATTCGGCGCCGATGCCCTTGATAAGGACGGCCGCCTGGATCGGGCGGCCATGCGCCAGCGCGTGTTTGCCGACCCCGCGGCACGAACCACGCTGGAGGGCATTCTGCACCCACGTATCCGCGCGTGGCTGCGCGATGCGGCCGAGGCCGATGCCGGCCCCTACTGCATCCTTTCGATTCCGTTACTCGTAGAGAACCACGCGCATTACGCGTGGGTGAACCGCGTACTGGTGGTCGATGCGCCCGAAGACGTGCGTATCGCGCGACTCATGGGCCGCGACGGCATTGATGTTGATCTGGCGCGGAAGATGATCGCGGTACAGGCCACCCGCGAGGCGCGGCTGGCCATCGCCGATGATGTGATCGAGAACCACGGGGATGAGGTGGAGCTGGCGGCGCAGGTAGCGGCGCTGCATTCGCGATACCTCGAGCTCAGTCGCTAGCACCCATCGCGCGCGCGCGCTCCCGGTCCCCTCAGGCCACCGACCCGGCCGCCAGCCTCTGGGCCACGAAATCCGCGGCCAGCATGGGGTGGCCGATGTGGTAGCCCTGCACCATGTCGCAATCCATGGCCACGAGCCGCTGCAGCGTCTCTTCGTTTTCCACGCCCTCGGCCACGGCTTCCAGGCCCAGGCGGTGGGCCACTTCGATCATGGCGCGTACCACCTGCTCGGTGCGCGAATCGCTCACCATCGCATCGACGAAGGTGCGATCGATCTTGAGTTCCGTGGCCGGGAAGTGGCGCAGGTACGCGAACGAAGCGTAACCGGTACCGAAATCATCGATGGCGACACGGATACCCCGGTCGCGCAGGCGGCGCAGCACGCGCACGCTCATGTCCAGGTCGGTCAGCAGCGCGGTCTCGGTGATCTCCACGATCACCGAATCGGCCGGGACGCCCCAGATATCGAGCGCGCCAAGCAACTGCTCGGCAAAACCCTGTTCGGCGAACACGCGCGGCGAAAGGTTCACCGCCACATCGAGCGGACGCCCACCCCGGTGTAGCGCAGCGGCATGACGGAGCGATGCGTTAAGGCTCCACCGCGTGAGCGGCACGATCAGGTCGCTGCGCTCGGCGAACGGTACGAAATCGGAGGGCGGCACCTCGCCGTACGTGGCGGTCTTCCACCGCGCCAGCGATTCCACGCTCACCACCTTGCCGCGGCGCAGGTCGTACAGCGGCTGGAACATGACTTCGAGCTTGTTGGCCGCGATATCGTCGCGCAGCTCGCCGTAGAGAATTTCCACCGGGGTGGATTCGGGCTCATAGCAGGCGAACGGCTCGCCGATGCGCACCGCTTCGTCGTGGGCCAGCTCCGCACGGCGGAACAACAGTTCGGCGTCGGTACCGTGCGGCGGGCACAGGGCCACGCCCACCACCACGCGCCCGTGCCAGTTGCGGTCACCATGGATAAGCGGCGTATCGTCAATGGCCCCGACAATGCGCGTGGCGGCCAGCAGTGCGTGGGTACGGTTACGCACCGTGGGCAGCACGATGAGGAAGCTGTCATCGCTGGCCAGGTACACCAGATCGACATGGCGCACCACGCCGACGATACGCTCGCGCGCGGCCAGCATGATCTCATCGCCAAATTCGTAGCCGTGGCGCAATTGCGCTTCGCGCATGCCGCGCAGGCGCACCACCAGCACGGCGCATAGCCCCGGCTCCTGGCGGGCGCGATCGATGCGCGCCTGTACGGCGGGCAGGAGGTGGGCTAACTCGCTCATGCCAGGAAATACTCTGAAGGGTCGATACCGTAACTGCCGGCCGGCAGCGTGCGCTGGATCTCGCGATGGATGCCTTCGGCCTGGCGCATCAGATCGACGATACGAAATTCATCAAGCTCGACCTTGTCCGCACCCACAAGGATCGCCACCCGCGGTTGCAGCCGGCGGGACTGGTTCTGCACCATCACCACGGCCACCTCGCCGGTGTTCAGTTCCACGAGTGAGCCCGTGGGATACACCCCCAGGCAGGCCTGGAACTGCTCGACCAGCTCCCCCTGGTACTCCCGATCGCGCCCCTGGTACAGCTGGCGCAGCGCAAGGTGCTGCGATACCGCCGGCCGGTAGGGGCGCGGCGTACACATGGCATGGTAGGTATCGATAATGGCGGCCATGCGGCCCGCGAGAGGGATGGCGGTACCCGCCAGGCCTTCCGGGTAGCCGGAGCCATCGAACCGCTCGTGATGGGTCAACACCATGTCGCGTACCTCCTGGTCCGTCACGCCCGCGGCATCGAGGATGGCGCCGCCCTCCTCCACGTGATGGCGGGCGAGGTCCCACTCCATATCGTTCAGGGGACCCTCGCGCTCCAGGATCTCGCGGGGCAACTGGGCCTTGCCCACGTCCATCAACAGCGCGCCGGCCGCAAGGCTCACGATCGCATCGCCGTGAAAGCCCATGTGCCGACCGAACGATGCCGCCAGGGTGCTGCAGCCCACGGCATGGCGAAACGTGTAGCTATCGTGGCGGCGCAGGCTTTCGATCCAGAAGAAGGCATCCCCGCTGCGTAGCACGCTGGCCACCATGGGCCTGACGGCGGCATCCAGGGCCTGCGGGTCGATCGACTTGCCGGCATGGATATCGGCCACGAGCTGTTCGGCGAATTTCGATACCGTCTCGAAAGCCTCGCGGGCGCGGGGCATTTCGTCGTCAAACGATGCGGTATCCGTATAGGCGTGCTGGGTGATCAGTCGCGTATTCAGCGGAACCCGGGGCGGGGGTGGCTTTACGGCGGCAGGCTTGACCACGGAGGGCGGCGCGAGCCACGACGATGTGGCCACCTGGCGCTGGGTATCGACGAAGACGTATTTGCAGAATTTGGCGAGGTTATCGATATCCTCGCGCGAGGTGATCGGCACCCCCTGCAAAGGGAACGGTGTATCCGACCACTCGCAATCCAGGCGACTGACGAACATGCCGATCTGCAGATCGGTCACGAACACGCGTCGCTCCACCAGGTCGTACGCCACCTTCCCGTGCCTCCTCTCGCTGGGAATCCCCACGCCGTTCGGTATGTAACGGCCAGGGGGCGGCGTACTGTAGGGGTAGCCGCGTAATAAAACCATGCCGCCCCCGGTCTATTGGCTTATCCCCCATCGGAGAACCGCCATGCGCCGCCCGATCCTGCTCCCGTTTGTGCTTGCCGCCCTCACCGCCTGCTCGGCCGCTGCCGCCCGCGATGAGGGCCTGAAGCTGCCCACGCCGGCCGTTGATGCCGCCCGCGCACCGGGCGAGGCCACCGCGGTATTTGCCGGGGGCTGCTTCTGGGGCGTGGAAGGTGTATTCCAGCACGTCAAGGGCGTGAAAAGTGTGCGCTCGGGCTACACCGGCGGTGATGCGGCCCACGCGAACTACGATGATGTGAGCGACGGCGACACCGGCCATGCCGAATCGGTACGCGTGGTGTACGACCCGGCCCAGGTCACCTACGGCCAGTTATTGCAGGTGTTTTTCTCCGTGGCCATGGACCCCACGACGCTCAACCGCCAGGGACCCGACATGGGCACGCAGTATCGCTCCGCGATTTTTTACGCCACGCCGGAGCAGGAGAAGCTGGCCCGGGCCTATGTGGCCCAGCTGACGACGGCGAAGGCCTTTAGCGCCCCGATCGTGACCCAGGTGGTACCGCTCAAGGGTTTCTGGAACGCCGAGGATGAGCACCAGGATTACATGCACCTGAACCCCGATGCGATGTACATCGCGATCAACGACCGGCCGAAGGTACTGGCGTTGCAGCGGATTTACCCGGAGATGTACACGCCGGCCTGGGCGAACGGGCGCTGACCACGCCTGGGCTGTTGCAACGGCCGCTGGTCACGCATGGCCTGTTGTAGGAGCGGGGGGGGGGGGGGGGGGGGGGGGGGGGGGCCCCCACCCCCCCCCCCCCCCCCCCCCCCCGGGGGGGGGGGGGGGGGGGCCCCCCCCCCCCCCCCACACCCCCCCCCCCCCCCCCCCCCCCCCCCCCCGCTCCTACAGTGGCGGGTTGTGGTGCGTCAGCGCAGCATCGGCAGGTCGAGGCCCTGCTCGTTCGCGCAGGCGATGGCGTCTTCATAGCCAGCGTCCGCGTGGCGCATCACGCCCGTCGCGGGGTCGTTCCAGAGCACGCGGGCGATGCGCTTGTCGGCTTCTTCGCTACCGTCGCACACGATGACCACGCCGCTGTGCTGGCTGTAGCCCATGCCCACGCCACCCCCGTGATGCAGGCTGACCCACGTGGCGCCACCGGCCACGTTGAGCATGGCGTTGAGCAGCGGCCAGTCGCTCACGGCATCGCTGCCATCGCGCATGGCCTCGGTTTCACGGTTGGGGCTGGCGACCGAGCCTGAATCCAGGTGATCGCGGCCGATCACCACCGGCGCCTTCAACTCGCCATTGCGGACCATCTCGTTGAACGCGAGGCCCAGCTTGTGGCGCAGGCCCAGGCCCACCCAGCAGATTCGCGCCGGCAGGCCCTGGAAGCTGATGCGCTCGCGCGCCATATCCAGCCAACGGTGCAGGTGCGGGTCGTCGGCGATCAGCTCCTTCACCTTGGCATCGGTCTTGTAGATGTCTTCCGGATCGCCCGACAGCGCCACCCAGCGGAACGGGCCCACGCCACGGCAGAACAGCGGTCGCACGAACGCCGGGACGAAGCCCGGGAAGGCGAAGGCATCGGTGAGGCCTTCGTCCTTGGCCATCTGGCGAATGTTGTTGCCGTAATCGAAGGTGGGCACACCCTGCGCGTGGAACGCGAGCATGGCCTCGACGTGCTTGCGCATGGACGCTTTCGCCGCCTTCGACGTGCCCGCGGGATCGCTCTTGCGGCGCTCGAACCATTCCTCCACCGTCCAGCCCGCGGGCAGGTAGCCGTTCACCGGGTCGTGGGCGCTGGTCTGGTCGGTCACGGCATCCGGGCGGACTCCGCGGCGCACGAGTTCCGGCAGCACATCGGCCGCGTTGCCCAGCAGGGCGACGGATACCGCGCGGCCCTCGGCCGTATAGCGGGCGATGCGTGCGAGCGCGTCGTCGAGGTCGGCCGCCTGCTCATCGACATAGCGGGTCTTGATGCGGAAATCGATGCGGCTCTGCTGGCACTCGATGGTGAGTGAGCTGGCACCGGCCAGGCTGGCGGCGAGCGGTTGCGCACCACCCATGCCGCCAAGGCCCGCGGTGAGCACCCAGCGGCCGGCCAGGTTGCCGTTGTAGTGCTGGCGGCCCATTTCCACGAAGGTTTCGTACGTGCCCTGCACGATGCCCTGCGAACCGATGTAGATCCACGAGCCCGCGGTCATCTGGCCGTACATCATCAGGCCCTTGCGATCGAGCTCGTTGAAGTGCTCCCAGTTGGCCCACGCCGGCACGAGGTTCGAGTTGGCGATAAGCACGCGGGGTGCATCCGGGTGCGACGGGAACACGCCCACCGGCTTGCCGGACTGGACCAGCAGGGTCTGGTCATCACGCAGCTCGCGCAGGCTGCGCAGGATGGCGTCGAAGCATTCCCAGTTCCGTGCCGCGCGACCGATGCCGCCGTACACCACCAGCTCGGCTGGGTTCTCGGCGACTTCCGGATCCAGGTTGTTCTGCAGCATGCGGAACGGGGCTTCCGTCTGCCAGCTCTTGCAGGTGAGTTCGGCGCCGCGGGGCGCGCGAACGGTACGGGTGGTGTCGATGCGCGTAAAGGCAGACATCGGGGGCTCCATAGGGGGGTGGAAGCGAATTCCCGATTATGGTCTGCCCGGCCACGCGGAGCCATCTGCGTCGCAGCACGTTAGTACGTTTAAGGACGGCTGGTGGCGCTGGCGGGCTGGGTGGCCTGCTTGTCCTGGTACTGGCGGGCCGCGTTGTCCTGGCGGGCGCGGTATTGCTGTTGCTGCGACTGGTCGGCGTTATCCAGCTGGCTGCGGAGTGCCGGGTTGGTGGCGCTGTTGCGCTGCTGGTTCAGGTTGTTCTGGCGCAGCTGCTCCTGCACGGCGTTCTGGTTCTGCCGGTTGATCAGTTGCTGCTGGTTAGCCTGGTTCTGCCATTGCTGGCTGGGGGGTGCCACCGGGGTGTACACCTTGGGCCGCGGCGCGGGTTTCGGCGCCGGTTTCGGCGGGGTCGCGGCCTGGGCGAACGCGGCCAGCGGGAGTACCGCGAGCAGGGACAGCATGAACTTGCGTGATGCGTTGGTCATCTGACTCGTCCATCATGAAAAGATTGCCTTTAGAACCAGAGCCTAAGCCCTCCCCCATGAATGCCACGTTTTCCCGCCTGCCACGCCTCTTCACGGCGCTGTTGCTGGTGGCCCTGGCTGGGTGCGCCACGCGCCCCGCACGCCAGGCCACGCCCCCTGCCCACCCGGTCCTGCTGGTATCGATCGACGCATTCCGCGCCGATTACCTGGACCGCCACCTGACCCCCACCCTGCAGGCGATGGCCGATGACGGCGCACACGCGCCGTACATGCTGCCCTCGTTCCCCTCGCTCACCTTCCCCAACCATTACACGCTGGTGACCGGCCGCGTGCCGGATCGCAACGGCATCGTGAACAACACCATGCGCGATCCGGCGCTGGGCAAGTTCAGCCTAGGCAACCGCGCGGCCACCAGCGATGGCCGTTGGTGGGCGCAGGCCGAGCCCATCTGGGTCACCGCGCAGAAGCAGGGCCTGCATACCGCCACCATGTTCTGGCCCGGTACCGAGGCCGAGATCCACGGCGTGCGCCCCGACCACTGGATTCCCTTCGATGATTCGCTCAGCTCGAAGGCGCGCGTGGACAAGCTGCTGTCGTGGATCGACGAGCCGGGCCCGAAGCCCGCGTTCGAAACCCTGTATTTCGATGCGGTAGATCATGCCGGCCACGAATTCGGCCCGGATTCGCCGGAAGTGAATGCGGCGCTGCGTGAGGTGGATGACGCGCTGGCCTACCTGGTGGCGCAGTTGCGCCAGCGCGGGCTGTATGACGGCATGAACATCGTGGTGGTGTCCGATCACGGCATGGCCGATGTGCCCAAGGGCAACATCGTGTTCTCCGATGAAGAAACCCAGCTCGACGATCTCGATACCGTCTCGTATGGCGTGATGGCCACGTTCGCCGCGCGCGATGGCCATGACGCGACAGCGGCCGTGGCCCAGCTGCTGGGCCCGCATGCGCACATGCATTGCTACCGCAAGGAAGACCTGCCTGCACGCCTGGATTACGGCCACAACCCACGCGTGCCGCCGTACCTGTGCCTGGCCGACGTGGGCTGGTCGATCATTAGCCATGCCGACCTGGCCAAGCGCAAGGACCCGATGTCCCGCGGCGAGCACGGCTACGACAACCAGGACCCGACGATGCGCGCCCTGTTCGTGGCGCATGGCCCGGCCTTTGCCCGCGGCGCCACGGTGCCGCCGTTCCAGAACGTGGATGTGTACCCCTTGCTGGCCCATCTGCTCGGGATCACCCCGTTGCCGAACGATGGACACCTGGAAGATGTGAAGGCCGCGCTGGTTTCGCCCTAGCGGCATCCTTGCGGGGGGATGCCGTAGAATCGGGCCATGCGCCAGATATATACCTCCCCCCGCCAGGACAACGTCGACCGTGTGGTCGCGTTGCTCACCGAGCACGCGATCGAAACCACGGTAACCAACCGGTCGACCTGGAACCGGCCCACGTACCAGCGCTTCAGCTATTCCGAGCGCCATAACGATCGTGATTCGTGGCCGCAGGTGTGGGTCAAGCACGCCGATGACTTCACCAAGGCCCGTGGCCTGCTGAAGGACATCGGCATTGACCCGGTGGTGCGCTTCCAGGAAGAACTGCGCGTGCACCGCACGCCCGACCGCCGCCCACCGCAGCAACGCACCGCGGCCCGCTACCGCCTGATGATCCTCGCCATCGTGGCCGGCGTCATGCTCATGGTGGTACTGAAGGCCACCCAGGTCCTCTGAATGGACGGCGCCGCCGCCCACGTCGCCGCCCACCTCCTTCTGCGCGACCGCACCCGCGACGCCCACGATGCCGCCGAAGCCTCAGCGGGCATGCATGCCCTGATGTCAGGGACGATGGATGAAGCCGGCTACGCGGGGCTACTGGCGGCGCAGCTCGCGCTGTTCCGCGCGTGGGAAAACGAGCGATCGGCGGAGATCACCGCCATCGCCCCAGTGTGGGCGTATGCCTCTCGTATCCCCGCCCTTGAGGCCGATCTCGAGCTGGCTGCCGCTCCTGTAGGAGCGCGCTTGCGCGCGATCCGGGCCGACGAAAACACTCAAGGGCCCGCGGCGCCTGGCGAAACGATGTCGCGCACACGGCGCGCTCCTACAGGGGGTGCGGCGGGAGCGGCCTTTTGGGGTGAGCTTTACGTCATCGAGGGCTCGGCCCTTGGCGGCCAGGTGATCGTGCGCCACCTGCGCCAGCGCTTTTCGGCGCTGGCCCACCAGTACTACGCCCTGGGCGAAAGCGCCCCGGGCCGCTGGCGGCATTTCCAGCGCGCGCTCGACGATGCGCTGCCCGATGCCCCCAGCCAACACCTTGCCCTCGCTGGCGCGCAGCACATGTTCGCGCGCTTTCAACGCACGCTACAGGATGCTGGCCACCATGACTGACCTGCCCGACCTTACCGCCTGCGACCGCGAACCCATTCATATCCCTGGCTCCGTGCAGCCGCACGGGGTGTTAATCGTCACCGATGCCGCCACGCAACGCGTGCTGCAGGTGAGCGAGAATGCTGTGGATCTGCTCGGCGTGGAGCTGGAAGCCCTGCTCGATGCGCCCCTGCACGATGTGCTGACACTGCCCACCCACTTGTTCGACGACGACGAGCGCCCTGCGCACAGCCCGTGGTCCCCGGTGACGTTCCCGCTGGGCCACCGTGGCGGCACGTGGCGCGCTTCGGTGCATGCCTACGACAGCCGCTGGCTTATCGAGATAGAGCCGCGCGAAGCGTACTTCGAAGATGACCCGATACGTGTCGCCTACGACCTCACGCACA
Organism: Luteibacter sp. 621; assembly: GCF_050435445.1. NCBI lineage: Bacteria > Pseudomonadati > Pseudomonadota > Gammaproteobacteria > Lysobacterales > Rhodanobacteraceae > Luteibacter > Luteibacter sp. 621. Next base: position 343,249 of record NZ_JBNDKI010000003.1, read on the forward strand.
AGCTAGAGAACGACGCCACGGTGGAACGCGCATCACAACGCGTGGCGCGTGCCGTACGCAACCTGCTCGGCTATGACCGGGTCATGGTTTACCGCTTTGACCACGACTGGCATGGCGAGGTGGTGGGCGAGGCGCGTGATGAACAGCTCGAAGCGTACCTGGGCCTGCACTATCCCGCGACGGATATCCCCGTGCAGGCGCGCGCGCTCTACTTGCGCAACCGCGTGCGCCAGATCAGCGATTGCAAGTACGTGCCATCGCGCATCCTGCCGGCTTATGACCCGCATACGGGCGAAGCGACGGATCTCTCCGATGTATCGTTGCGCAGCGTGTCCCCCGTGCACCTGGAATACCTGGGCTACATGGGGGTCACCGGCACGCTGGTCGCGTCCATCATTACCAGCGGCCGCCTGTGGGGCCTGATCGCGTGCCATCACTACAGCCCGTTCTTCGCCGACCACCAGATGCGCGAAGTGGCTGATGCCATGGCGCGCGCGTTTGCTTCGCGCGTATCGGCGATCGAGGAACTGGCCAAGATCGAAGTCGAATCGACCTTGCTCACGGTGCGCGAGAAACTCATCACCGCGTTCAACGAGAGCGAACGCATTGATGCGGACCTGCTCGCATCGCTCGCCCCGGAGCTGCTCGAAGTGGTCGATGCCGATGGCATTGCCGTGTTCTCCGGTGACCGGGTGATGCGCCACGGCAACCTGCCCGATGCCGACACGCTGCTGCGTATACGCGACACGATCGGCGCACTGGAAAACCCGCCCTCGCCCGATGGCATCGCCGGCGTCGTGCACACCGATGAGATCACCAGGGCGTTCCCCACGCTCGATGATCCGGCCATGACGGCGCTTGCCGCGGGCGTGATCTTCATGCCGCTGCAGGCGGATGCGCACAATGCCGTGGTGTGGACGCGTGCCGAGCAGGTGCGCAACGTGCGCTGGGCTGGCAACCCCGCCCTGGCCAAGCTGGAAAACATCCCCGGCGCGCGGCTTTCGCCGCGGCAAAGCTTTGCGTCGTGGCAAGAAACCGTGCGTGGCCGCTCGCGGCCGTGGTCGCGCCAGCACCTGGATTCCGCGCGAAGCCTGCGCGTGCTGATCGAGATGATGGAGCGCAAGCATTACCAGCACCAGCTAGAGTCCCTGCGCGCCTCGCTGGATACCTCAGCGGGTAAATGACATACGCGTACGCGGACCCGGCTGCCGAGCTATAACATGGCTCCATGACCGACCGCGTCCGCCTTTTCCAGACCCTGCCGCACGCCTGCGGCTACTTCGCCGAGCGAACGGCGCAGAACCTCGTGGTCGATCCGGGCGCACCCAACCTCGATAAGCTCTATGGCCCGGCGCTGGCCAAGGGCTTCCGCCGGGCCGGCGGCCACCTTTACCTGCCGCAGTGCGCCGCCTGCCAGGCGTGCGTGCCGTGCCGGGTCGATGCCGAACGATTCAAACCCGATCGCAGCCAGCGCCGCTGCATGGCCCGCAACGCCGACCTGACCGTGACCGAAGCCGCGCCGGGTTTCACCCACGAGCGCCACGCCCTTTACGAGCGCTACCTGCACGCCCGCCACAGCGGGGGCGGCATGGACGCGGCCGATGCGGATGATTTTCAGCGCTTCCTGGCTGCGCCGTGGAGCCCCACGCTTTTCCTCGAGTTCCGCAAGGGCGACCAGCTTCTGGGCGTGGCGGTCACCGATATCGCGCTGGCGGGCGTCTCGGCGGTGTACACGTTCTACGACCCGGATGAGATGGACCGCAGCCTCGGCACCTGGGGCATCCTGCAACAGGTGGCGCTGGCACGGCGGCGCGGCATTCCGTACGTGTACCTCGGCTTCTGGATCGCCGGGCACCCCAAGATGGATTACAAGCGCCGCTTCCACCCGCTGGAAGTGCGCCGCCATGGCCGTTGGATCGAAATGCCCTGAGCGGCGACAATCGCAGGCTCCCTGCCCCGTCTGGATGCCCATGGGTCCGCGCCGCATCGTCTGCCTTACCGAAGAACCCACCGAGACCCTGTACCTGCTGGGCGAGCAGGACCGCATCGTCGGTATCAGCGGGTTCACCGTTCGCCCGCCACAGGCGCGCAAGGACAAACCCAAGGTCAGCGCCTTCACCAGCGCCAAGGTCGATCGCATCCTGGCCTTGCAGCCGGATATCGCCATCGGCTTTTCCGATATCCAGGCCGATATCGCCCAGGCCTTGATCAAGGCCGGCGTGGAGGTGTGGATATCCAACCACCGCAGCGTCGAGCAGATCCTCGATTACATCCGCCGGCTGGGTGCGCTGGTGGGCGTTCCGGCCAAAGCCAATAGCTTGGCGGATACGCTTGCCCGGGGCCTGGATGACGTACGCGAGGTATCGGCCAGGCTTCCGCGCCGGCCTACGGTGTATTTCGAAGAATGGGATGAACCGCTGATCTCGGGTATCCGCTGGGTCTCCGAGCTGATCGGCATTGCCGGCGGTAACGAGGCCCTGCCGCACCGCGCGGTACAAGGGCTGGCCCGGGACCGGATCATTGCCGATCCGGCCGAAGTGATCGCCACGGCACCGGACATCATCATCGGTTCGTGGTGCGGCAAGCGCTTCCGCCCCGAGCAGGTGGCCGCCCGGCCCGGCTGGGAGGCTATCCCGGCGGTTCGCGATGGCGAGATCCACGAGGTGAAATCGCCGCTGATCCTGCAGCCAGGCCCGGCCGCACTGACCGATGGCCTGGCCGAACTGGTCAGGATCGTGCACGGATGGGCGGCCCGCCACGCGTAATCGGCATATACCCTCTTCACATTTGTGAAATTGTGATCGCCATCACAGTTATTGCCGGCTTTGTGCATGGCTAGCACCGTATAGTCGCTGCGGGACGCCGGAGGGCGGTCCCCGGCTTCACCACAAGCCGTCCCGGAAGCACACCCATGGGCGACGCGGGAGGTACCGTGGCGGACATCCCGGCGTACTCGACGCGCAGCCTCACTGTGTGGTGTGGTGGCGTGTTTGCGGGCGTGTCCGTGGCCCAGGTGCTATCGGCCGCCCTGTGGAACCACCAGTACGGCACGCACATCGTGTGGTTTCCCGGTGCCGTATTGCTCGGCGCACTGCTCGCCAATGCCGTGCGGCGGTGGGCCGCCCTATCCTGCAGCGCAATGGTGGGCCTGGTCGCGACCGGTGCGGCCTTTGGCCTGCCGCTGCTGGATACCACCCTGGTCATCGTGGCCGCGTTGTTGCTGGTACCGGTCGCCGCCTGGATGTTGCGGCAGATGCCCGATGGGCTCACCCGCCTGGACGATTTTTACCGCCTGGCGGCGCTTGTGCTGGTCGCCGTCGCCGCGCTGCCCACCTGTAGTGCGGCCCTCGTGGAGCATGCCAGCCGCTACACCTCGTTTCGCGGCACGGTGTTGAGCGATTTCTCCAACATCGCGATGGCCCATTCGCTGGGCTACGTGCTTTACCTGCCGGTGTGGATCAGCCTGCGCAACCCCGATGCCGCGGTGCGCCACTCCGGGCCGATATCGGCGTTCTACGTCGTGTTCATGGCCCTTTGCCTGACGTTGCTCGGCGCGCTGTGGTTCACCCTGGGCGGCCGCCAGGGCCTCATACCCGTGATGTGCCTGGCACCCGCGCCGGTGGTGATCTTCGCCATCGTCCGTGCCCAGATGACCGGTAGCTCCATCACGATTTTCATTATCGCGCTGCTGGCGGCACACCTGAGCGTGCATGGGTACGGCCCCTACATCGCCGATAACGCGCCGAACAGCACGCTGGCCGTGCAGTTGTGGAGCCTGCTGGCCGCGTTGTGCGCACTTATTCTCTCGGTCGTGGTGGAGCAGCGCTATTCAAGCCGCCGCGCGCTGGGCCGCGCGCACGCCGACCTGCGCGAACTGGCCGGCCGCCTTATCGCCACGCAGGAACAGGAACGCGCACGCCTTGCGCGCGACCTGCATGACGATATAAACCAGCGCCTTGCCGCATCGTCCATCGGCTTGTCGGCCCTGCGCCGCCAGGTGGACCCGGCGTTGCACGGCGAGGTAAACCACTTGCGCGAGTTGCTCGTGTCACTGTCGGAGGACGTGCGGCAACTCTCGCGCCAGTTGCACCCCAGCGTGCTCGAGCACGCGGGCCTGCGCGATGCACTGGAAGCCCTTTGCCATGCCCCCCACCGTACCAACACGCTGGAAATTGTGCTGATTGCCGATCGCGGCGTGGATCGCCTGTCCAATGACGTGGCGTTGTGCTTCTACCGGGTCACGCAGGAAGCGATCGCCAATGCACTACGCCATGCCTCCGCCACTCGGCTCACCATCAAGGCCTCGGTGGATGTGGAAGGCGCCTCGCTATGGATCTTCGACAATGGCCGCGGGTTCGACCCCGAAGAAGGCGCTCACGCGCGCCCTGGCCTGGGCTTGATCAGCATGAACGAACGCGCCAAGCTTCTTGGTGGCCGGTTTGAATTGCGTAGCGCACCCGGCAAGGGCGTGGACCTCTGGATGCATATACCGCTGGATCCGCCATGACGACAGAAACACTCCCCCGGGTCGTGTATGCCGACGACCACCGCATGGTGGCCGAAGGCATCGAACGCCTGCTTGCCGGCACATGCGAACTGGTGGGGATAAGCCAGGACGGCCCCGGCCTGCTGGACCTGGTGCGGAGCGAAAAGCCCGACCTGATCCTCTCCGACGTGAACATGCCCGGGGGCAGTGGCCTGGATGTGCTGAAAACGCTGCGTGGCGAAGGTGACCGCACGCCTTTCGTTTTCCTCACCATGCACGCGGAGCCTGCGCTCGCCGCGACCGCGATGCGCGCCGGCGCGAATGGCTATGTGCTGAAAGTGTCTGCCGGCGAAGAACTGCTCACGGCGCTACGCCACGTTTTTGCCGGATCCACGTATGTCACGCCGTCGCTCGGCACGCACTACCTGCACGCGGATACGCTGGGGATCCAGGAGCTGACGCCCAAGCAGCTTGAGGTGTTGCGGCTGGTCGGTGGCGGGCTTCGCTCAAAGCAGATCGCAGAACGCCTGGGCCTGTCGGTGCGCACGGTGGAGGCGCACAAATACACGATCATGCAGATCCTGGATGTGCACAGCACGCTGGAGCTCGTGCGCCGCGCGGAAGACCTCGGCTTGCTGTTCTAAGCGGTTCCACGGCACGCGCGTGCCGTAGATGTACTGATGCGGCGGTGGCAGCGCAGCGCGAGGATACAGGTGAGCGTTTACCCCGCCCGCCGCGCTATGGATATCCCTGGCCCACCACCACCCCCGGTGGCCACCACGGCGGGCGGGCTTCTTTTATGCCCGCTCAGTGCCCGGTAACCGTCACCGTGATCTTGCGCTGATGCGCCTCGTGGCGGTGCTCGTAAAGAAACACGCCCTGCCACGTCCCGAGCAATGGCTTGCCGTTGTGCACGGGCACCGATAACGACACCCCCGTAAGCACCGACCGGACATGGGCCGGCATATCGTCCGGGCCCTCGTCCTGGTGGCGGAACAGCGGGTCACCATCGGGCACGAGCCGTGCGAAGAAACGCTCCAGGTCGGCGACCACCGTGGGATCGGCGTTTTCGCCAATCAGCAGCGATGCGCTGGTGTGTTGTACGAACACATTGGCCAGGCCCGTGCTTACGCCACTGGCGCTTATCGCCTCGGCCACGCGGCTGGTCACTTCGCTGAGCGAGCGCCCGCGCGTATGCACCGTAAAGGTGGTCTGGGCAATGTGCTGCACGGGCTGGGCACGGCTCATGGCGACCTCAGGGATAAAGCAGGCGGGTGGTCCAGCTTGTACCGTGGTCGCTGTGCACGATGCGTTCGTGCAGCCGGAACGTGGCGCCGTACCAGAACTCGATGCGGTCGGGCGCTACCACGTAGCCGCCCCAGTGCTCCGGGCGCGGTACATCGCGGCCCGCGAATTCCTTCTCGAAGTGCGCCACGCGGTCTTCAAACGTCTGCCGGTCCGGCAATTCCTGGCTCTGCTTCGAAGCCCATGCACCGATCTGGCTGCCACGCGGGCGGCTGGCGAAGTAGGCATCGGAAATCTCGGCCGAGGTCTTCGTGGCGCGGCCTTCGAAGCGTACCTGGATGCCCTCGCGGATCTGCTTCCAGTGTAAGCACAGGGCGACCTGATCGTGCGCGGCGATCTGGGCGGCCTTGTCGCTTTCGTAGTTGGTGAAGAACTGCAGGCCGTGTGCATCGATAGCCTTGAGCAGCACGATGCGCGAATGCACGCGGCCGGTGCCATCGACCGTGGCGAGGTTCATGGCCGTGGGTTCGCGGTCGCCGCTGGCCTTGGCTTCATCAAGCAGGCCGCGGAAGGTAGTAAGGATTTCTGGGGTCAGCATGAGGGTGGGGTATGCTCGTGCACCATGGAATCGAACGATGCTAGCACGCTGGCCGAGGTGGTCCTCGGGCGTTTCGCCGCAGCCATCGAGCGCGCGCCAGCGCCCTTTATCCTCGGCGTTTCGGGCCTTCAGGGCAGCGGCAAAAGCACCCTGGGCGCCGGGCTGATCGGTGCCGCCTCACGGCGCGGCTGGGGAGCCGTCACGCTCTCCCTGGATGATGCCTACCTGACCCATGCGGAACGACTCGCCCTGGCCGACCAGGTGCACCCGCTGCTGCGCACGCGGGGTGTCCCCGGCACGCATGATCTGATCCTGCTCGCCTCTACCCTGGCCGCCCTGGCCAGCGCTTCGCCCCGGCGCCCTGTCAGCGTGCCGCGCTTCGACAAGGGGCATGACGACCGCTACGACGAGGCGCTCTGGCCCACGGAGGCCGAGGTGCCCCGGCTCATCGTCCTCGAAGGTTGGTGCCTCGGCGTCGAGCCCCAGGGCGACGACGCACTGGTTGAACCGGTGAATACCCTGGAGCGCGAGGAGGACCGGGATGGCACCTGGCGCCACTGGGTCAACGCGCAGCTTGCGGGTTACCTGCCGATCTGGCGCGGCATCGATGCCCTCGTGGTGCTTGCGGCGCCGTCCTGGGAAGTGGTCGAGCGCTGGCGGGGCGAAGCCGAGGAACCCTTGCGCGCCCGGGGCGAACCGCGCGCCATGGATGCACCCGCCCTCGCCCGCTTCCTGCAGCACTACGAGCGGCTAAGCCGCCATGCCCTGGCCACCCTGCCCGCCAAAGCCGACCTGCTCATCGCCCTGGACCCCGACCGCACCCCCCACGTGCCGGACACCCACCGCACGCCTCACATACCGGACATCCACGGCACGCCTCACCTGTAGGAGCGCGCTTGCGCGCGATGGGGATTGCGGCACGGGCTTTCGCGCGCAAGCGCGCTCCTACACCAGCGCGGCGTAGCCCTGGCGGGCATCGGGCCAGGCGCAGCGGAAACCGCTTGCGCGCAAGCGTGCGTTGCTCAGGCGTTTGTTTCCCACCCCCGCGGGGGCTGGCCCTTCGGGTGGGAGCGGGCCACCCACCAGCGTGGCGAGGTGGTCGTAAAGCACGTCGATCGGTAGCGGCGTGTCGTCTACGCCCACATAAACCGGTGCTGGATCCGCCAGCCGCGCCACATGCACCAGCGCGGCCGCCGCATCCTCGACGTGGATGCGGTTGGCATAGATCCCACGCCCGCGCGGGACGCTGGCGTTTCCTTCGCGAAGGCGATCCAGCAACTGCGTGCGCCCTGGCCCGTAGAGCCCGGCCAGCCGAACGGCAACGCCCCCCACGCCCGCCGAGCCCAACCAGCGCTCAACCTCCCGCAGCACGCGGCCATTGAACCCCGGCGGCTCCGGCGGGGTGTCTTCATCCACCCAGTCGCCACCATGCTCGCCGTATACCGCGGTGGATGAGGCGAATACGGTCCGCGTGGGCGCCGTCGGCAGCGCCTCGATCAGGTGGCGGAGACCATCCACGAAGACCGACCGGTATGCCCCTTCATCGCGCGAGGCGGGTGTGGGGGCGTAAATCACCGTCGTTACGGCGGGCAGCCCCGTCAGCGAGCCCGGTTCGGTCAGGTCGCCGCGCAGCCAGGTGACGCCTGCCGGCGCCGCGCCCGGCGGGTGGCGGCGCAGGGCAAATACGGGGTGGCCGAGTGCGACGAAGCGGCCCGCCACGCGCATACCGACGTCACCGGCACCGGCAATGAGCACAGCGGCATGCATGGGTGTCTGGCTTGTTGCTAGCATGGGAGCGATGAATCCTTCGCCCAACCTGTTCCTGGTCGGCCCTACGGGTGCCGGCAAGACCACGATCGGCCAGCGCCTTGCGGCGCATTACGGCCTGCCCTTCGTCGACCTGGATGTGGAGATCGAGAAACGCTACGGCGTCACGATCAACCACATGTTCGAAACGCAAGGCGAGGCTACCTTTCGCGCGCGGGAAACCGCGCATCTGGATGAGTTTAGCCTCCGCCAGGGCATCGTGCTCGCCACCGGCGCTGGCGCGGTCATGGCTGGGGTGAACCGGGAAACGCTGATGACCCGCGGCACCGTGCTGGTGCTGGCCGTGGATGTGGAAGAGCAGCTCGACCGGCTCGAGCACGATACCGTGCGCCCGATGATCGCCGGCGGCGATCGCCGCGGCCGCCTGCAGGCCCTGGCCGGCTCGCGTAACCACGTCTACGAAGAGGTGGCCGACCTGATCTTCCACGGGCGCCACGAAAGCGTCGACGACGCCCTGCCCCGCGCTATCGCGCTACTCGATCGCCACTGGAGGCGCGCCTGATGCAAACCGTCGATGTCGAACTGGCCGGACGTGAGTACCCCGTGTGGATCGGCCCCGGCTTGATCGCCGACAGCGCACGTTGGCGCGCACGCATTCGCGGCCGCCATGTGCTGGTGGTGAGCAACACCACGGTGGCGCCGCACTACCTTGGCGCCCTGGAAAAAGGCCTTGAAGGGCTGAAGTGGTCGGTACACCTGCTCGATGATGGCGAGACACACAAGACCTTCGCCAATGTCGGCAAGGTGCTCGATGCGCTGGCCGCGCTTGGCGCTACCCGCGATGCCTGCGTGGTGGCGCTCGGTGGCGGTGTCGTCGGCGACCTCGCCGGCTTTGCCGCCGCATGCTGGATGCGCGGCATCGATTTCATCCAGGTGCCGACCACGCTGCTGGCGATGGTGGATTCCTCGGTCGGTGGAAAGACCGGCGTGAACCTGCCGGCGGGCAAGAACCTGGTCGGTGCCTTCCACCAGCCCCGTGCCGTGGTGGCGGATATCGACGTGCTGCGAACGCTGCCGCAACGGGAATACCTGGCGGGCGTGGCGGAGATCGTGAAAGGTGCCGCGATCGGCGACGAGCCGTTCTTTGCCTGGCTGGAGGCCAACGCCGATGCGCTCGCCGCACGCGAGCCCGGTGTGCTGGTGGATGCCATCGCGCGCAAGTGCCGCTACAAGGCAGGTGTCGTCGCGCGCGATGAAACCGAGCAGGGCGAGCGCGCCCTGCTCAACCTGGGCCATACGTTTGGCCATGCGCTGGAGACGGCCGGTGGTTACAGCGAGATCCTGCATGGCGAGGGCGTAGCGATCGGCATGGTGCTGGCGGCGCGCCTCTCGGAGCAGCTCGGCATGGCCCCCGCGGCGGATACCGCTCGCCTGCTCTCGCTGCTGCAGCGCCTTGGCTTGCCGACCGAACCGTCGCGTGCACACGAGGCCAGCCGCATCCTCGACCTGATGCGGCTGGACAAGAAGAACACCGCGGGGACGCTGCGACTGATCCTGTGGCGTGGCGTGGGCAAGGCGGAGATCGTGGCGGGTGTGGCCGACGGGGATGTTCTCGGCGTGCTTGCCGCCGGCGCTGCCGGCTGATCGCGCGCAAGCGCGCTCCTGCAAACACGTCTTCGTCCGCAGCTTCGCGGCCTGGTGGAAGAGCGCGATGGCGCGCGATCCGCCGCAGCGCGGCGGCGTGTCGCGGGTAGCTCCCCTTGGGCATCCCGCGAATCGCCTACAATGGTGGTTTCCTGCGTCATCCAGGTCGGTGCAATGCGGATTTACATGCAAACCATGCCGGCGGCAGGTGCCGAAGCGCCCCGCTACGTCCAGATCACGCTGGAGCAGGATCTGCTCGGCGGCTGGACCCTGTACCGCGAAGCCGGTACCCAGGGCGGCAAGGCCACGTTAAAGCGCGATGTGTACCTGGAGCGCGATGCCGCGCTGGCCGCCTTCGAGAAGGCGCGCGATGCCCAGATCAAAAAAGGATTCAAAGTGATGTTCAGCCAGGGTCAGGAGTCGGCGCATGGCCGCTGACACGCTCCGCAACGATCGTTTCCTGCGCGCGCTGCGGCGCCAGCACACCGATACCACGCCCATCTGGGTCATGCGCCAGGCGGGCCGTTACCTGCCGGAATACCGGGAAACGCGCGCCCGCGCCGGTAGCTTCATGGGCCTTGCCACGAACCCGGAATACGCCTGTGAAGTCACCCTGCAACCGCTCGAGCGCTTTGATCTCGATGCGGCCATCCTGTTCTCGGACATCCTGACCATTCCCGATGCCATGGGCCTTGGCCTGTCGTTCGAAGCCGGCGAAGGCCCGCGTTTCGCGCGCCCCGTTCGCGATGCGGCCGCCATCCACGCGCTTGCCGTTCCCGACATGGATGGCGAGCTGCGCTATGTCATGGATGCCGTGCGCCTGATCCGCAGGGAGCTGGGTGGGCGGGTGCCGCTTATCGGTTTCTCGGGCAGCCCGTGGACGCTTGCCTGCTACATGGTGGAAGGCGAAGGCTCGCGCGACTTCGCGCGAGTGAAGGCGCTGGCATGGAACGAGCCTGCGCTGGCGCACAAGCTGCTCGATACCATAGCCCGCTCGGTCGCTGCCTACCTCATCGCGCAGGCACGTGCCGGCGCGCAGGCACTCATGGTGTTCGATACCTGGGGCGGCCTGCTGGGCCCGGCGCCGTTCCGCGAGTTCTCACTGCACTACATGGCGCAGGTGGTCGATGCGCTGAAAGCGGACCCCGCATGCGCCGGCATCCCGGTCATCCTGTTCTCCAAGGGCGCCAGCGGGCAGCTCGAGGCACTGGCTGACACAGGCTGCGATGGCCTGGGCGTGGACTGGACCATTGATATGGGCGAAGCGCGCAAGCGCGTGGGCGACCAGGTGGCGCTGCAAGGCAACCTGGACCCGGCCGTGCTGCGTGCCGCGCCGGAAATCGTGGCGCGCGAAGCCCGGGCGGTGCTGGATGCCTTCGGCGAGCACCCCGGCCACATCTTCAACCTGGGCCACGGCATCACGCCGGAAGTGGACCCGGAAAACGTGAAGGTGTTGGTCGATACGGTGCACGCCCACGGCCGCAAGATCCGCGGCGGCTAAACGCCGCTGGTGTAGGAGCGCGCTTGCGCGCTCCTACCGTGATACGACCCGATGCGTACCTGGTATCAGAACCGGTTGGGGCCCGCGATGTGGCACTTGCCCAGCTCGGTACGCGCCGCCATGGCGCCATTCTGGTCGCCCGCCTGCATGCGCATCTCGTAAATCGTCTGCTGGTTGCGGGCGCACAGGCTGCCCGACTTCGGGCCCATCTCGAACGACTGCTTCGCCAGCTTCTCCGCGGCGGGGAAATCCTGCTTGCGCACGGCGATCTCCGCGCGATCCTGGATGAGCTCCGGCGCCTCGGGCGCCAGCTTCAGCGCCTGCACGAGCTTGGCGTCGGCATCATCGTACTTGCCGGCGCGCTCATCGGCCTGGGCGGATTGCTCAAGCCCCTTCACGCCCGGATCGCGCAGCGGCGCTACCTCGATAGCGGACTTCTCGCGCTCACCCGCGGCGCGGATCTGCGCCACGATATCGTAACTGGGCTGGCTGGGACGGGTGGCCTGCGGCGGGGCGGGCTGGCTGCACGCGGCGACAAGGGCGGCGGCGGTAAGGGCGCAATAACGAAGACGAAGCATGGTCAATCCGTAGGATTACTGGGAACGGGCGGCTGGGCCGGAGGCTGCTGGCTGTTGTCGCCGCCGCCGAACATACCCTTGAATTGCTGCCAGAAACAGCCCTGCTCTTCCTCAGGCACGTTGCCATCAATGAACGGGAACTGCCGGGCACCCTCGCAGGTGGGCTCCGTGCGCTTGCCGGTCTGGGTATTTACCCATGCCATGTCCAGGCCTTCGCCAGGCTGTGCCGAGAGCGGCGTGGTGGGCAACTTGCGGAACAACTCCTGCCACACCCGCATGCTGCCCGTGGCCCCGTAGAGCCCCGTGGGCTTGTTGTCGTCACGCCCCATCCAGACGATGGCCAGGTGCTCACCGGTAAACCCGGCGAACCAGCTATCCCGCTGGCTATCGCTGGTACCCGTCTTGCCTGCGGCGTGCAGCGAGCCAAGGCTGGAGTTGCCGATGGCCGCGGCGGTGCCGCTGGTCACCACCTGCTGCATCGCCCAGCGGATAAGGCGCGTGGGCTCTTGGTACTCGCCGGGGCCGGGCTTCACGTCGTAGCGCTTGATCGCCTGGCCCTTGCTATCCATCACCCCGCGCACCGACACCAGCGGCAACGCGTGGCCATCCGCCGCGATGTATTCGTACATCTGCGCCACCTGCAGCGGTGAAAGATCGACCGCACCCAGCAGCAGCGACGGGCTCGGATTCACATCCTCGAGCCCGAACGATTCGAGGAAACCCTTGATCCGGGGCAGCCCGACCTCAAGCCCCAGGTGCACGGTCGCAAGGTTCCACGAATGCACCAGCGCATCGAGCATGGGCACCTGGCCATGGATCTCGTGGTCGTCATTTTGCGGGGTCCACATCGTGCCATCGGGCTGGCGCATGCTGATGGGCGAGTCATCCACGATCGAGGCCAGCGACCATTTCGATGGCTGCGAAAGCGCGACGAGGTAGACGAACGGCTTGACCAGCGAACCGATGGACCGGCGCGCATCGAGGGCACGGTTGAAACCCTGCTCGCCTGGTTCGCGCGACCCCACCACGGCAAGCACGCTGCCATCGGTGGTATCGGTCACCACGGCGGCGGCCTGCGCGGCGGCACCGCGCTTGCCCAGCGCCTTGGTCGTGGTCAGGATCGCCTGCTCGGTGTACAGCTGCGCGGCGGGATCCAGGGTGGTGAAGATGCTGAGGCTGCCATTACGCAGCGCGTCTTCATCAAAGTCGGCCAGGATCTGCGAGCGCACCAGCTGCATGAACGCGGGGAAGCGGTTGTGCGGCAACTGCGCATTGGTGGCAATACCCAGCGGGGTGGCCTGCGCCGCCTTCGTCGCCGCGTCATCCATCAGGCCTGTCTCGTTGAACTGCTGGAGCACGAGGTTGCGACGCTGCAGGGCACGCTCCGGGTAACGGCGCGGATCGTAATAACTGGGGCCCTTCACCAGGCCGATGAGCAGCGCGATCTCCTGCGGGCGCAGCTCCTCCATGCGGCGGCCAAAGAAGAACTCGGCGCCGGCCGCGAAGCCATGCACCGCCTGGTTGCCCTGCTGGCCAAGAAACACCTCGTTGACGTACGCCTCGAGGATGCGGTGTTTCGGGTAGTGCGCTTCCATCAGCAGCGAGAGGAGCGCTTCGTTCACCTTGCGCAGGTAGTTCTGGCTGCGGTCGAGGAACAGGTTGCGCACCAGTTGCTGGGTAAGGGTAGAGCCGCCCTGCACGGTATGGCCCGCGCGGATGTTCGCGAACGTGGCGCGCGCGATCGCCGAGAAATCCAGGCCAATGTGGTGGTTGAAGTCGCGATCCTCCACGGCCTGCAGGCCCTGGACCAGCAACGGCGGCACGTTTTCCAGGCGGACGATGCGGCGTTCTTCCTGGTCGGCGCCGTAGAACGTGGCGATACGCGCCGGATCCATATGAATGGCTTTGATCGGCTTGCCGCTGGCGTCATCCACCACGGAGGCGACCTGCCCATCGGCGAGCGATACGCGCAAGCGGTGGGCGAGCTCCCCGCCATCGGGCCCTGCGTAACCGCGCGAGTTGATGATGAAACGCGACCCGTTCTTCGAATAGCTCCCCTGGACCTTGCCGGCACCATCGGGCGTATAGCCGGCGAAGGTGAGCTCCAGCTCAAGCGCCGCCGGCGTCATCGCCCTGCCCGGCTCCAGCAGGAGTGGGCGTGCGTACACGCGGGTGGGCACGGCGAACACCAGGTCGTTGAAGCGATCCTGCAGGCGCGCGTTGAGAATCAGCGTGTAAGGCAGCAGGAACCCGAACAGCAGGCCCATGACAAGCCAGAACGGAATACGCAGCCAGGGCCAGCTGGCGCGCAGGAGGGAGCCTAAACGGTGCAGGAATGCCAACGCGGGGTGATCCTGGGGAAAGAGACGTCCCCGGATGATAGGGGCATGAGCCCGGCGCGCATCTGAACGGATGCTGGCAAAGCGATGGCTAGGCGCCGCTTTGCCAGGTGGCGGGCTCCGGGTGGAAGGGACGGGGATGGATATCCAACACCGCTTCCAGCTCGGCATTGTCGGCGATCAGGTCGTTATCAAGCCTGCCCAGGGCCCCACGCAGCGCCGGGCGAAGGGCACCGGCCAGGTCCAGCACAAGCCGCGGGACCGGCGCCGGAATCGTGCTGACGCCCGCGCTGCGCCGCATGCGCCGGAACATCTCCCCCGCCGTGAGACGCTCACCCCCACCAATGGGGAAGGTCTTGCCCCTCGCCCGCGCGTTGCGCAGCGCTGCCACGAACGCCGCCGCGACATCGTCGGCATGCACCGGCTGGCGCTGGCCGCGCGCCGCCGGCAAGGGGAACACGCGGCGGCGGATAGCGGCGCGCACAATCGGGCTGATGCTCTGATCCATGCCAGCGCCATAAACCAGCGTCGGCCGGAACAGGGTCCATGGCATACCGCGTGATGCGCAGTAAGTAATCAAACGGGTTTCAGCATCGCGAAGGCGCAGGGAAAGCTCGCGCTCGTGAGGCACATCGGAATCGCGCTTGGTCTCGGCGCTCATCGACGAGGTGGCGATGATATGCGGCGTGCCTTCCAGCCGTGCCTGGGTGAGCCAGGTGGCCAGCCCATCGAGCGGACCGGATGACAGAATAGCGGCCAACGGGGGAAGCGCCGGCATGGCCTCGGGCAGGTGCCCGCGCATCCAACGTGGGTCATCCGTGGGGACATGCCGGCTCAGCGCCAGCCATTCACACCCGATGGCATCCAGGCGCGGAAGGAGGAAATGCCCCACCTGGCTGGACGCGCCGATGACCAGAACCGTCATGTGTGGTCAGTGCCCCGTGGCAATGCGCTCGTACGCGCTTTGCAGGCGGGGATCGTCCGGCGCATAGCGACGCGCCCGTTCAAGCGCCTGGAATGCGCCCTGGCGATCGCCCTGCGAGGCGCGCTGCAACGCGTTATCGATCCATGCGCTACCGAGCTTGTGACGCATATCGCCCTGCGAGGCGTCGCCCGGGGCCAGGTCGGAAAGCGTGCCGTACAGATCTTCCGCGCGCTTTACGTTACCGCTGGCCACCGCCTGCTGCATCTGTGTTTCCACCTGCCCCGGCAGCCCTTGCAGGCCGGCGCGGGCGGAGGCGTCGTTGCCATCGATGGAAAGCGCGTTGCGGTAGAGGTCGTACGCGCTTTCGCCGGGCGGATCCATGATGTCGCCACGCGCAGCTGCTTGTTGGGCGCGACGTACAAGAGCGGCCACGCGGGCCTTCTGTTCGGGGCTTACCGCCATGGAGGCCTGGGCCGGGGTGTCGTCGCCAGCCACCGGCAACGCTTGACCGCCTGCGGCGGCCACCGGCGTTGCCTTGCCACCACCGGCGATACGCGCACGGGCCGCGGCCAGTTCGGCCGACTTCGGCGCAAGCTTCGCCGCCTGGTCCAGCAGGCGGTTGGCCTGGTCGTCGTCTTCGCTATCGATGGCGGCGTTAGCCTGCACGATCAACGCCTGCGCCACCTGCCCCAGGCCCGCTTTCGCATCGGCGTTATCCGGGTCGGCGGCCAGGGCTGCACGGAAGCGTGCCAGTGCGTTGTCATCGCCGTCACCGGTGAAGCGGCCTGCGCGCATGGCCTCGTTGCCTTGCTGCACGAGGGTGGCGACGGCCTGGTCATCCTGCTTGCGGTTTTCAGCCAGCGAGGCGCGCAGCGAGGGCAAATCGCCATAGCCCGGCACCAGCAGGGCGATGCGATCGACGATGGCATTCGCTTTTGCCCGATCGTTATCGGCAAGCGCCTGGCGAGCCTGCGCGGCCAGGGCATCGCCCACCTTGTCGAGGCCACGCGCGGCGACGGCATTGTTGCGATCGGCATCCAGCACGCGGCGGTACAGCGCACCGGCACCGTCATCACCATCGAGCTTGCCGGCGGCTAGCGCCTGCTGGGCCCGGTCCACCAGCGACTCGGTCTGTTGTTGCGGATTGCGTGCCTGCGACAGGCGCTGGGAAAGCTGCTCCACGTCGTTACCGCCGCCCAGCAGTTCGCGGGCCACATTGAGCGCCGCCTCGGCTTCGTCGAGGCGGCCCGCCGTCAGCGCGGCATCGGCACGGCCGACCTCGGCCTGGCCGACCCGGCGCAGGCCATCGCGAGCCTGGTCGCTATCGGGCTGCTGGTCGCGGGCTTTCTCGAAAAGTTCACGGGCACTATCGCCGTTGGTACCGTCGAGCTTGCCTGCCTCGAGCGCGGTATTGGCTTGCGCGAGGGTGTCGTTGAGTTCGGTGCTGGGCACCAGGTTGCGCAGGCGATCCTGCTGGAGGTACACGGCGGTGCCCACGCCGATCAGCACGAGCACGAGCACGGGGATAAGCCAGCCGCGCTTGCGTGGTGGCTGCGGCCGCCGCGAACGTGGCGGCGGCACGGCGCCACCACGGCGCGGTTCATCGATAACAATGTGCGGCAAGCCATCGTCCACCGGCGGTGCCGGCTTATCGAGGTCGTCGAGGCGACCGAGCGTAGGCTCGGTACGTTCGTGGTGGTCGCGGCGTCCGCTCATGGCCATTTATCGTCCATAGGAGCGGGCCAGCTTAACATTCGGGCGTGAACGGACGTTGTAGGCCGTTACAGCTCCACGCGGATGCGGCTGGCCGCCCGCTTCGCTTTTTCCAGCGCCTCGTCCACCGAGCCTGCGCGGGCCAGCGTCACCGCCATGCGGCGGCGGCCGCGCACCTCGGGCTTGCCGAAGATGCGGAGCATGGTGCCGGTCTCGGCAAGGGCCTCCGCGATACCGTGGTAGGTGGGCGCGTGGCCTTCCCCCTCGACGAGCACGGCGCATGAGGCCGCCGGCGCGAAGAGATGGATTTCGGGCACAGGCAGGCCAAGGATGGCGCGCGCGTGCAGCGCGAACTCGGAAAGATCCTGCGAAATGAGCGTTACCAGGCCCGTATCGTGCGGGCGCGGGCTGACCTCCGAGAAGATCACCTCATCACCGCGCACGAAGAATTCCACGCCGAACACGCCCCAGCCACCCAAGGCCTGGGTAATCGCATCCGCCTGCTGTTCGGCGGAGATGCGTGCCTTTTCGCTCATGGGCTGTGGCTGCCACGATTCGCGGTAATCGCCATCTTCCTGGCGGTGGCCGATAGGCGCGCAGAACGACACGCCATCGCGGTGGCGCACGGTGAGCAACGTAATCTCGTAATCGAAATCGATGAAGCCTTCCACGATCACGCGTCCCTTGCCCGCGCGGCCACCGGATTGCGCGTAATCCCACGCCTGGCCCGCATCGGCCGGGCTGCGTACGACGCTCTGCCCCTTGCCCGACGAACTCATCACCGGCTTCACCACGCACGGGGTACCCAGTTCCGCGATGGCCTGGTCAAAGGCGTCGCGCGTATCGCAGAAGCGGTAGGGCGACGTAGGCAGGCCTAGCTCTTCCGCCGCAAGGCGACGGATGCCTTCGCGATCCATCGTGAGCCACGCGGCTTTCGCCGTCGGGATCACCTTCAGGCCTTCCTTTTCCATCGCCACCAGGGTGGGCGTGTGGATGGCTTCAATCTCGGGCACGACGAGGTGCGGCTTCTCTTCTTCGATAAGCGCACGCAGGGCGGCGCCATCGAGCATGTCGATCACGTGGCTGCGATGGGCCACCTGCATGGCCGGCGCGTTGGCGTAACGATCCACCGCAATGACCTCGACCGCGAAGCGCTGGAGTTCGATCGCCACGTCCTTGCCAAGCTCGCCAGAGCCCAGCAGGAGCACCCTCAGGGCGGTGTGCGATTGGGGGGTGCCGAAGGTTTTCATGGGCGCGTGGTTCCAGGCGTGAAAGCGCCCATTCTACCGGGGCCGGGACCCCTACGAATGGGGTACTTGACTCAGCCGATGAACGTGGTGTTATGCAGCTGTCCCCGACAATCCGGAAGTACGCCCATGAGACGCTCACGCGCTGTTCTCGCCGTACTGCTGTGCCTGGCCCCAGCGTGCGCGCTGGCCACGGAAACCTGGATGACCGTCATGCTCGACGGCCGCAAGGTGGGCAAGCTGAAAATCGACCGCGACGCGGGGCCGGACAAGGTCACGACCTCGCAGGTGCTCGATTTCCGGCTGACCCGGATCAAGACGCCGCTGCAGATGCGCACCGAACTGAAATCGGTGGAATCGGCTGGCGGCGCACCGCTGGCGTTCTATGCGAAGTCATCCATGTCGTCGCAGGACAACCTCGTCCAGGGCGAGGTCCGCGATGATGGCGCTTTCCAGGTCGCCAACACCGTGGGTGGCCAGTCCCGGGTAAACCTGCTGATCTGGCCCACCGGTGCGGCCCTCGTCGAAGGGCAGCGCCTGACCATGGTTCGCCATGGCTTCCGGCCAGGCACGACCTACCAGACCCGCAATTTCGACCCGGTAAAGCAGCAGGTCGCGACCGTCGATGTGCTTGTCGTCGGCGATGAAACCGTGGATCTGCCCCAGGGCCGGGAGACCTTGCACCACCTGAAACAGACCCTGGCCGGATCCAACAACACCCAGTATGTCGACACCTGGGTGAACGACCGGGGCGAAGTTCGCCGCGGGATCGCCCCGCTGCTGGGTTTCCGCATGGAAATGGCCGCCTGCGACGCCGCGTGTGCCAACGCACCGGACCAGGACGTTGATCTGCTGCGTGCATCCATGGTGGAAGCGCCGCGGCCGATGGCCAACATGCGCACGGCGCCAGTGCGTTACCTGATCAGCGTGCGCGGCAACCACCCCAACCCGTTCATCGAAACCGACGAGCAGCATGTCCACGAAATGGGCGATGACCTGTTCCAGGTGGACGTGGGCTTTGCGGTGCCACGCAGCGACGAGCCCGGCCCTAGCCTCGACGACACCGCGCCGAATCCATGGGTGCAATCGGATTCGCCCGATATACAGGCCCTGGCCAAGCGCATCGTCGGCGATGCGCCGACCGACATCCAGCGCATGCGCCGGCTGCGCTCATTCCTTTCCGATTACATCAACGAAAAGGGCCTCGACGTGGGCTATGCATCCGCGTTGGAAACGATAAAAAGCCGCCGCGGCGATTGCACCGAACATGCCGTACTCCTCACCGCGCTGGCCCGCTCGCTGGGCATCCCGGCGCGCGTGGTAACCGGCATCGTGTACGTCGATCGCTTCGGCGGCGCGTCGCGCGTTTTCATTCCGCATGCCTGGACCCAGGCGTGGCTGGGCAACCGCTGGGTGAGTTTCGACTCCGCCCAACGTCGTTTCGATTCAACCCATATCGCCCTGGGCACCGGCAGCGGCGACCCCTGGCGCTTTTTCCGCTCCATGAGCGTGCTTGGCAGTATCCGGATCGAACGTGCGACGGCAGCCTCGGCCCTCATGGATATGCCGATACCGAGCTCGGGCGACGGCGCGGGCGTCGGGGGCGGCAAGGGGGCGGCGGGGGCGGATTGACTTCTGATATCACTTAGATATCATTCGCCCCACCTACCCTGGGGGCCGCCACCGTGAACGAACGTCCTGCCGCATCACTGCCCGGCATTCCGTCGCTTGTCGTCCTGATCCTTGCAGGCCTTGCCGCCGTGGCCTTTGTACTCAAGGGGGCCGATATGCGCGGTGCGCCGCTCATGCCTTTCGGCGGCGCTCTCGTACTCGGCTTCCTGGCCTTCCTCGCGAAAGGCTTCTTCCAGGTCCAGCCTAACCAGGGCCAGGTCATGCAGCTGTTTGGTCGCTATACCGGCACCGAGCGCCGCGAAGGCCTGCGCTGGACCAACCCGTTCTACTCCCGCCGCCCCGTGAGCCTGCGTGTGCGCAACTTCGAAAGCAGCCGGCTCAAGGTTAACGACAACGATGGCAACCCCATCGAAATCGCAGCCATCGTGGTGTGGCAAGTGGTGGATACCGCCGAAGCCGTGTTCTGCGTGAACGATTACGAGAACTTCGTGCAGATCCAGAGCGAATCGGCACTACGCCAGATGGCGCAGAGCTACGCTTACGATACGCACGACGATGGCCGCCCTTCGTTGCGCAGCCACGGTGATGAAGTGAATAACCACCTGGGTCGCGAGGTCGAGGCGCGGTTGATGAAGGCTGGCGTGCAGGTGGTTGAAGCGCGCATCAGCCACCTGGCTTACGCACAGGAAATCGCGCAGGCCATGCTGCAGCGCCAGCAGGCCAGTGCCATTGTCGCCGCACGCAATCGCATCGTGGAGGGCGCGGTCGGCATGGTCGCCATGGCGCTTGAGCAGCTGCGCGCGCAGGGTGTGGTGGAGCTCGATGAAGAACGCAAGGCCGCCATGGTCTCGAACCTGCTGGTCGTGCTCTGCGGCGATCGGTCCACCCAGCCGGTGGTGAACACCGGGTCGCTTTATAACTGACGCGTGGCGGCGGAGAAAAAAGCCTACCCGCTGCGCATCAGCGCGGCCGTCCTCGAGGCCATGCAGAAGTGGTCCGAGGACGAGTTGCGCTCGGTGAATGCGCAAATCGAGTACGTGCTGCGCGATGCGCTGCGCCGGGCCGGCCGGCTCAAGGCTCCATCAGAAGATTCTGAAGATTCCTTGTAGGAGCGCGCTTGCGCGCGATCCGGGGGACCGCAAGCACCCATCGCGCGCAAGCGCGCTCCTACAGGCCCTTGCCGCGCAGAGACAACGCCGCGGCTATCCAGCCGGCGATAAAGGCCACGCCGCCGATCGGCGTAATCACACCGAACCAGCGCGGCGCCCCCAGCGCCAGCGCGTACAGGCTGCCTGAAAACACCACGATGCCGGTGCCGAAGAGCACAAGCGCCGCCCTGCGCGGCCGCCCGGGCGGCAAACCCAGGACCGCGGCGAACAGCGCGAGCGCATGCCAGAAGTGGTACTCCACGCCTGTGTGCCATATCGCCAGGCCATCGGCATCCACCTTGCCGCGCAAGGCATGCGCGCCGAACGCACCGAAGGCGACGGCACTGGCGCCCGCCAGGCCGACAAGGAACGCTGTGGGGGCGCTGACAGGTTGTCGCATTCGGGTGGTTCCCTTGGGTGGCCATGCCGTGCACCCGGCGTGGTGGCGTATGCTTCGGCGGATTGTTCCCCGGAGTGTCGCATGAAGCCGTCCCTGTGCCGCCGGGCCTTCCTGGCCCTGCTCGCCCTCGCCACCCTGCTACCGCTGGCCGCCTGCCAGCGCGAACCGCAGCCGGAATGGCGGCTCAACGATGTGGCAGGCCACCTGCCCGACCTCGACTTCCGCCTGACCGACGATAACGGCAAGGCCGTCACCGGCGCGGATTTCCGCGGCAAGGTGGCGATCATGTATTTCGGCTACACGCACTGCCCCGATGTGTGCCCGCTGACACTCACGCAATTGCACGTCGTCCTGGATCGCCTTGGCGCGCCGGCCGACAAGGTGCGGATCCTTTTCGTCAGTGTCGACCCGGCACGCGACACCCCGCAGGTCATGCACGCCTACGTCAATGCGTTCGACAAGCGCGCGGTCGGCCTCGTGGGTTCGCAGGCCGATGTGGAAGCCCTTGCCAAGCGCTATCGCTCTGCATTCACCCGCGAGCCGGATCGCGGCGATGGCAACTACGAAGTAAGCCACAGCTCCGCGATCTATATTTTTGATGGCAACGGCAAGGCACGCCTGCTCGCGACGCCTTCCGCGTCGCAGGACGATATTGTCCACGACCTCCACCTGCTCACCTCCATGGAGCCCTGACCGTGATGATGCGTACCCTGCTGGTTGCCACCCTGCTCGCCACGGGCGCCGCGCATGCGGCAGAAACACCCGCTGTCAGTGCAAGCGGCGCATGGATCCGCGTGTTACCGGGCAACCTGCCCGCGGGCGGCTACGTGACGCTGGAGAACACCTCGGACAAGGCCATGGCCGTCACGGGTGCCGAAAGCGCGGACTACGGCGATGCCATGATCCACCGCAGCAGCACGGAAACCGGCATGGGCCGGATGGAAATGGTGGACAAAGTGCCGGTACCCGCCAAAGGCAAGGTGGCGTTCGCGCCGGGCGGCTACCACGTCATGCTGATGCAGCCGAAGCACCCGGTGAACCCGGGTGACAAGGTGGTGGTGACGTTTGAACTGTCCGATGGCAGCAAGCTGCCGGTGACGTTCGTGGCGCGGCCGGCGAACGCTACCGGGCCTTGATGGATCACCCTTATTTGGTAACGAACGCATCCGGCGCGTCGTGCGCGCCGATCTCCTCGCGGTAGAGCTCCTGCACATCCGCGCTGGGCGGGCCATCGTGCAGCCACGCCTCGAGTTGATCCAGCGCGACGGAATCGCCGTAGGCCACCACTTCCACGCTGCCATCGATCATGTTCCGGGCGTGGCCGGTGAGCTTCAGCTTTACGGCCACCTCACGCGTGGATGCGCGGAAGAACACGCCCTGCACCCTACCCCTCACGATGAATCGCGCGGCATTCATCTCATTTCCCCTTGGCGATTGCCTCGTTGAGTTTCGCAGCGTCCACGGGGCCCACGAAGCGCTTCGCCACGTGGCCATCCGGCGCAATCAGGAACGTGGTCGGCAAGCCCTTGGGGGTGCCGAAATCCTTGGGCGGTGCCATCACATCGAGCTGGGCGATGGGATACACCACGGCATGTTTGCTCAGGAACTCGCGGATGTCCTTCGCATCGGTATCCTCGAAGGCCAGGCCTATGGCGGTGACATCCTTGCGCGACTGTACGAAGGCGGAGATATCCGGCATTTCCTTGATGCAGGGAACGCACCAGGTAGCCCAGTAGTTCACGACCACCCACTTGCCGCGCTGTGCCGCCAGGTCGAACGGCTTGCCGTCGAGCGTGGTGACTTTCAGTTCGGGCGTGGCGGTGGACGCCATGGCGGGTACGGCAACAGCAAGCGCCAGGGCGGCGATAAGACGCGACATCATGCGGGGACATCCTCGTTGGGGACGGTAGGAGGAGGAAAGAGCTGATCGAGCCGGGCACCCAGCGTGGCATCGAGCGCCACGGCGAGTTGATCCAGCAGGAGCATAAGATCGGCAGGCAGGCGAATGCCCAGCCGATCGACCTGCTCGCGTGGGTGCAGCGGCAGGCGGTATTGGGTGCAACGGTACACGCGCAACAGTTCGGTGGCATCCAGGCTGCGGCTGAGCATCCAGCCGCCCGATTCGCAGCGCTGGATCATGTCGGCCTTCTGCAGGTCCTCGAAATAACACGCGATGGCGTTACTGGGCAGGTAGGGCTCACTGATGCGGACCGTCGCCGGATCGACGCTATCACCCGTGCGCTGCGCGTTGACGAAATGCTGCAACACCACCAGCAGGCCAATGAACTCGGCGCCTTCGGGCAGCGCATCGTGCGGGCGCGTGTATTCAAAGGCCGATATGGACGCCGCGATGGAGGCACCCAGGATCACGATGATCCACGACAGGTAAATCCAGAGCAGGAAAATCGGGATGGCCGCGAGGGCCCCGTAGATCTCTTCATACGTGGGCGCGTTGCGGATGAACTCGGTGAAACCCCAGCGCGCGATCTCGAACAGGATGGCGCCCAGCAGCGCGCCGATGGCTGCGTGCCGCCAGGACACGCGGCGATTCGGCACCATGGTGTACATGAGTACCAGGGTGATGAACGTGATAACGAAGGGCAGCAGGTTCAGCAGGCCGCCCTGCGTGGCGATCTGGTCGGCGGCCTCGTGCAGCATGGGTAGCGCGGTGAGATAGGACGACAGCACCAGGCCGCCTACGACCAGGATCGGACCCAGGGTAAGTGCCGCCCAGTACAGCAACAGGCGCGAGCCCCACCCGCGTGGCTTGCGCACGCGCCAGATCCGGTTGAGCCGATCCTCAATACTCACCATCATCGATACGGCACTGAACAGCATCACGAGGATGGAAATACCCGTGAGCTGGCTGGCCTTATCGGCAAACGCCAACATGTATTCCTGGATCTTGATGCCGGTGGCTGGCACGAAATTCTGGAACGCGTAGTTCGCCAGGCTGCCGCGCCACTCGGCGAACACCGGGAACGCCGAAAGGATGGCGAACACGGCCACCGTGAGCGGCACCAGCGACACCAGCGTGGTGTACGACAGCGCGCCCGCCGTCTCGAAGCACTTGTCGTCGACAAAGCGCAGCCAGGTAAAACGGGTGAAGCTCAGGGCGCGGTCGCGATCGAAGCGCGGCATGGGCATCCTTTGTAGGTCCCGGAAGATTGGGAACGTCCTCGTAGTTCTGCGAGACTAGCGCCTTCCTTAAGGCGCCCGTCCATGTCTCACGACATCCTCGTACTCTACTACAGCCGTTCGGGCCACACGGCCCAGCTTGCCCGCCTTGTCGCCCGCGGTATCGAGGAGGTGCCCGGCATGCGCGCCCGGCTGCGCCAGGTACCACCGGTGGCCCCGGTGACCGAGACGGCCATGCCGCCTGAACCGGAGGAAGGCGCACCTTACGTGACCCGTGCGGACCTCGTGGAATGCGTGGGCATGGCCATCGGCAGCCCCACGCGGTTCGGCAACATGGCCGCACCCCTGAAGTATTTCCTGGACACCACCGGCGCCGAGTGGGCATCGGGTGCGCTCGCGGGCAAACCGGCCGCCATGTTCACCTCCACCAGCACCATGCACGGCGGCCAGGAGGCCACCCTGATCTCCATGGCGCTGCCCCTGCTCCACCACGGCATGCTGATCGTGGGCATCCCGTACACCGAGCCGTTGCTGTCCACCACGACCTCGGGCGGCACGCCCTATGGGGCAAGCCACGTGGCCGGCCACCGTGGTGACAACGACATTAGCGACGACGAGCGCCAGCTCGCCCGCGCGCTGGGCAAGCGCCTGGCCGATGTGGCCCGCCGCCTTGGCACCCCTGCATGAGGGCAGCCACCACCCGCCTGCAGAAGGCCGGCCTCGTCGCATGGGCCCTGCTGCTCGGCGTGCAGTTGCTCTGGTATACGACGTATCCGCCGGTTTCGATCCCCGCGTGGGTCGCGCTGCTGATCACGGTACCGCCCCTGCTGCTGCCATTGCTGGCGTTGCGCAACGTCACGAGGGCCCTGTTGTGGGTAGGCATCCTCGCGTTGTTCTACTTCTGCCACGGTGTCTCTGAGGCCTGGAGTTCCACGGGCGATCGTTGGCTGGCGTTCGTGGAGATCGCCATCTGTCTCCTGCTTATCGGAACGCTCGGCGCGGGTGTACGCCGGGGATAACGTGAATCGCGCGCAAGCGCGCTCCTACAGCAGCCAGGGCGCCCCCCTGTAGGAGCGCGCTTGCGCGCGATCCGCCCTGCCGCGAAACCCCCATGCTGCGCAGCGTATCGACGTACGCCCCCGCACGGTGCACCCTAGAAGGGTCTGCCAATGGAGAGGTGTCACGATGGGTTTCCTGCAGGACGCGCCGCGCCTGGCGCACCCGTTTCGCGAAGATCGCGTGTTGGATGCATGGCTTGGCAATGTCTTGCCGGTGGACCGGCTTGCCGCTTGCGCGCCCGATCTGGATGCCCTGGGGGATTACGCCCTCGATGCTTATGATCGCCGGCAGCGCACGCCACGCACCGAACCGGTACTGACCCAATGGGATGCGTGGGGCGCCCGGGTCGATCGCATCGCCCTCACGCCCGCATGGGAAGAGGGCCCGGTCATGACCACGCGGCACGCCGTGCTGGCGACTGGCCATGGCGAATCGCCGTGGTCCCGCGTGGAACAATTCGCACGCGTTTACCTCTACCACCCTGCCAGTGAGTTTTATTGCTGCCCGCTGGCGATGACGGATGGCGCCGCCACGGCGTTGAAAGCCTCGGGCAACCAGGCATTGATCGAACGTGCGCTCCCGCATTTCCTGAGCCGCGACGCTGCCACATTCTGGCTTTCCGGCCAGTGGATGACCGAAACGCCCGGCGGCTCGGACGTGGGCCGCACCGAAACGACGGCACGCCAGGATGCCGATGGCCAGTGGCGCCTGCACGGCCGCAAGTGGTTCAGCTCCGCCGTGGTCGGCGAGGCCGCGCTGGCACTCGCACGCCCCGAGGGTGCGGGCCCCGGAACGTCGGCCCTGGCGCTGTTCTACGTAGAGACCAAAGACGCCGACGGCGCATGGCAGGGCATCACGATCGACCGGCTGAAGAAGAAGCTGGGCACGCACGAACTTCCGACCGCCGAAGTACACATCGATGGCCTGCCCGCTACACCGGTGGGCGGCCTCGCCCATGGCGTGCGCCAGGTGGCGCCGATGCTCAACGTGACGCGAACGTGGAACGCCGTGTGCGCCGTGGCCAGCATGGCCCGCGGCATCGCACTGGCCCGCGATTACGCCACGCGGCGCAGCGCGTTCGGCATGCGCCTGATCGACCAGCCACTGCACGCGCGCACCCTCGCCGACATGCAGGCCACGTTCGAGGGCGCCTTCTCGCTCGCGTTTTACGTGGCCGAACTGCTGGGCCGCACCGAGCGCGGCCAGGGCGAGGCCCATGAACAGGCCCTGCTCCGCCTGCTGACGCCCCTGGCCAAGCTATGGACCGCCAAGGCATCGATCGGCGTGGTCTCCGAGGCGCTGGAGTGCTTCGGTGGCGCGGGCTACATCGAAGACACCGGCCTGCCCCAGCTACTGCGCGACGCGCAGGTGTATGCGATATGGGAAGGCACGACCAACGTGCTCTCGCTGGACATGTTGCGGGCCCTGGGTACCAGCGGGGTCGCCCCGTTGCGCACCGCCGTGCAGCAGCTCCTGCCTGCGGACACCGCCGAACGCCAGACGATCCTGGCTACGCTCGACACCACGGAGGCGCTGCTTGGCGACGTCGTTGGCGACCGCGCATCGCTGGAGGCCTCCGCCCGCGGCATCGCCTTCACGCTGGCACGCTGCATGGCGGCGGCGCTGCTCGCCCGTTCGGCCGGCTGGGGGCATGCCGCGGGCGATACGCGCCCGGCAGCGGCCTGCCGCCGGTTCATGGCGCGCGGGCTGGATCGCCTTGCCCTGCCTGCGAATGACGACGATATCCTGCTCGCGACGGGGGCCTCTGCGACGTAAGCGCCGCCGGGGCGGTAGAATGGCGCCCCGCTTCGCCACGCTTCCCAGGTCATCCCATGCAGCATCTCACCATCGTCACCACCGGCGGCACCATCGACAAGGT
Organism: Luteibacter sp. 621; assembly: GCF_050435445.1. NCBI lineage: Bacteria > Pseudomonadati > Pseudomonadota > Gammaproteobacteria > Lysobacterales > Rhodanobacteraceae > Luteibacter > Luteibacter sp. 621. The sequence continues at coordinate 370,548 of NZ_JBNDKI010000003.1, forward strand.
CTATTTCGACGACAAGTCGGATTACCAGATCGGCTCCCCGCAGATCGGCGAGATCCTGACCCAGCTGGGCGTGGCGTTCCGTTTCGACGTGATCCCCATCCTGCGCAAGGACAGCCTGCACGTCACCGATGAAGACCGCGCGCTCATGCGCAGCACCATCGAGGCCCAGCCGCACCGCCACGTACTGGTCACCCACGGCACGGACACGATGGTCGAGACGGCCGCCGTGCTCGAGGGCATCCCCGGCAAGGTCATCGTCCTCACCGGCGCCCTGAACCCCGCCCGCTTCCAGGGTTCCGATGCGGTGTTCAACATCGGCTGCGCCGTCGGCGCCGTGCAAACACTGGATGATGGCGTGTACATCGCCATGAATGGCCGCGTATGGGACCCCAAGAAGGTCCGCAAGAACCGCGACGCGAATCGCTTCGAAGCTGTCTAACGGCGCGCTTTCTCCTGCGCGACTGCATCGAGCGTCGCGCCAGCGTCAAGCAAACCCGCGCCGCACAGGCGTGGGCAACGCGCGGGCCTCGCGTTATCGATCAGGTGGCGCGTGACGTCGGCGACGCTCAGAGCGGGATCTGCCGAACGCATCAACGCCACCACGCCGCTGACCAGCGGCGCGGCCATGGATGTCCCCGCCAGGTAACCGAAGACACTCCGCCAGCGGGTACGAGCGCCCTGGTCGACAGCCGAAATAAGGTCATCCGTGCGCACCCCGCTCAGCGACCCACCCGGCGCAGCCAGCGTCACCGCTTCGCCGTGGTTCGAGTACCAGGCAAGCGATGCATGACGATCCAACCCGGCCACGGTGATCACCCCTGGGCAGTTGGCTGGCGTAACGGCATGTGCATCCGCGCCGTCATTGCCCGCAGCCGCAACGACCGCGACACCCCGGGCTCGCGCCTGCGCCAGCGCATCCGCGAGCGCGTCACCACACGCGCCGGTGGTGCTGAGGCTCAGGTTGATGACATCGGGCCGCCGCTCGAGCGGTGGCACCCCCGCCACCTCACCACCCGACACCCACGCAAGCGCATCGATCATGTCCGACAGGCGGCCACCACAGTGGCCCAACACGCGCACTGGAATGATCTTCGCTTCAGGCGCCACACCGACGATGCCCAGCCGGTTCCCTTGCCTGGCCCCGGCGAGCGCCATGACATGCGTGCCATGCCACGAGGAGCGAGCGCCCGCCCGACGACCGCAATCGCCAGGGTCTTCCCAGTCGCCTTCGTCGGTCGCGTCGGGGTCGCGGCCATCGCCGTCGCGCGCTCGCGCCGCATCGCTGATGAAGTCATAGCCCGGCAAGAGCTGTCCATCCAGCTCGGCGTGCGGCGTGCTGCCCGTATCGAGTACGGCGATGACCGCGCCTTGCCCGCGCGTATGCTTCCACGCAACCTCGGCATCGATACCGGCCCTGGGGTCATGTAGTGACCATTGGCGTGAATAGAGCGGATCGGGCAACGCCGCGGGACGGATGATGCGATCTTCTTCCACGCTGATGACACCGGGCAGCCGCGCGAAGTGCGCTGCGTTACCGTCTTCGATCTCAAACACATCGGCGCCGGTGGCAAGCATGGCGATGTGCCTCGGCTGGCCTGCATCGATAGCACGCTTGCGCCGCGTGGTGTTTTCGGCCGGCATCCTCGCCGCGGCGGCAGATGCCTGGTCGGCGAAGCGCACGATGAATTGCGTGGCGTGAGTGGGTGTGGTGGTGAACAAGGCGAGGCAAAGCGCGAGGCAGTGTCGGTACATGGGTGGGGACTCCGTGGATGGAGATTCCACGGTAGGAACTCGTGGCGATGTCGCGTAGGCGACGGTGCCCGCTTTATCACGTGGTCCTGTAACGCCCGTTGCGATGGCATGCCACCCGTGCGCATGTGCGAAATGGCCTGCCATTGGAGCGGTTCATTCGCTTTGGGCGAATGCGTGTTTCTAGAGGCTGCGCCGCCTCGCTCTGGTGGTGTTGAGGCACAGAGCCGTCGGTGCCCTGTGGTGGTCTAATCTTTCTGGACACCCCGGTAGGATTCACAGCCAGAACGAGGTGAACCATGGGACGTAAAGACATTACGCAGGCGCAGC